>JAFLCP010000191.1 GCA_017303505.1 Planctomycetota bacterium
GGCCTTGTGTTTAGTCGATGCAGGACTATCCACCAGGCGTTTCAAAAGACTTCCCACGGCGTCTGGGCCACCCGTAGTGCATGTGGCGACATGAATGTTGTTTCGCTGAAGAACAGCGTGAATCCCGTCACCGGACAAATCCGTCTTATTCGTCGAGGTCTTGCCGACGCTGCGCAGCCTCTGAAGCGTAGCCGTTTTGTTGCCAAACGCCTCCAAGAATGCGTACGAGAATTCTGCCGGATCAAACGGCTCCTCGACCAGCTTACTAACTGCTTCTTCGATCTCGACCGCGTTCAACCGCTCGCTCCATCAATTGGGTAATTGTGAGAAATGTCCTCCATGCATGGCCCATGTTGCCTGCAAGCTGCTACAATCCTACAATGCTAGCCTCACTGAAACAAGCAGGGATTGAAGATGGAAAAGTTCGGCGACCGAATTCGTGAACTTCGCATGGCAAAAGGCTATTCCCTCCGCCAGCTCGCGCCGCTGGTTGGCGTAGGGTTTTCGTATCTGAGCAAAGTCGAAAACAACAAGCTCGACTTTGAGGGCACGGCTTCAGAATCGCTTATCCACCGTTTGGCAGACGTCTTGGAGGCAGACGAGGAAGAACTTTTACTGCTCGCTCACCACGTTCCGAAGCGTATCGCCGATCGAATAATCGAGCAACCGAGCGTGTTTCGGACCCTCGCTTCGCTAGACGCGAACGAGCTAGAGCGTATGGCAAGTCAATACTCGAAAGCAGCTAAATGAGCGGCGTTGCATCAGCAAAATTCTTCCTTTTTGCCGGATCAGAGACTATAAGTCCGGCGAACGTGTTTTACTACGTTGACAATGAATGGATTGCGACAGAGCTTTGCAAGCTGTTTGAGTCAGAGTTTGGGCAGTTCTGCGAAAATAACTTTTCCCACGTTGTGGTCGATGGCAACGACACCACTCAGCTTGTTCGGCTTTATGCATCCGTCGACGAACTATCTGTGTACCACGATCCGGATCCGGGTACTTACGATCCTAAACCGACTCAGGAATTGCTACAGCGAGCCAGCTACTATTTTCGAGCAATCCAGTGGGAATCACTGCTTGAAAGTTTGCGAGGGCAGAAATCCAGATCAACTCAAACAGATGGATCAAAACAAGGTTCGACTAATCCAGCCAACGAGCAGGACATTCTAGCGTTCGAGCGTGTTCGAGTATTGCTAGAGAAGCATCGACTGATGTTTCTATATTTTGCCGTGCCTAAACAGATCAATCCCTTAGTGACGGGAAACAAGTGGCAGCAGGACTCCCTAACGCAGGATCAATTTCCAAAATTCAAGAGCGAGGAGATTGATGATAACGGGGAGTTTCTCCTCACTTACCGAAGGCGACTAGAGCAGTTTGTTCAGAGTTGCTATAGAAAATTTGGTAGTGGTGCTGGAAACAAGCCGCGGATGCTAGCAGAGGACGGCAACGTAGTCGATGTCGAAGGTGGGACGCTTCCTGCCTGGTACCTTGACGATGGTGCATGTGTTTATCTTGATGAGTCTGCGGAGCAGATTCTTGCGAGTATGCGCGATTGCATACGTAAAGGTCACAGCAAACTGCTCCAGCCATTTGCGACGGCAATCAAGGAATCGTTGCACGATCAAGGAAAGTCCAAATGGTATGCATCCGAGCCAGTTCGATGGGAGTTCGTGTCTCGCTTGGATTCAATCCTGCATGAATTGAGGATCTGTGAACTTGAACAATTGGAAACAAATAAAGTAGTGGACTCCGTGGAACCGCAATGCACCTCGCAGAGCGAAAAGCCCACTTCACCGGACGCCACGGTTGAAGATGCGACCATGGGAATTCCTGACGAAGATGATCGCAACTCGTCGTTGATACTACTGATGCTGTTCGCTCAAGCTTACTACAAAATGCTTGAATCAGCCACTTCCATTTCTGATTGGGTGACGGCGATGGATTTGAAACTCAATTCTTCATACATTTGGACCGTTCAAAACTTGACTAATTTACTCAGCAATAGCAAGCACCTCAGCGACTTTCCAGAGAAGTTCGAGCCCTTATTCGAAGATCTTTATCCTACTACCATCATCGACGTCGACTGGCCGATGATGGTAGCACCGCATGCTGATGGATTTCTATCAGCGGTTCAGCGATATGTGCTCAAGAAAGGGACTAAAGAACCGGAAGAAAACTCGCCGGCATGGAATATGGTGCAACTATTTCGACCTGGCGTGGAAACTGCAATTAAGCGGGCGGAGAATTACAATCGACGGCTACATAAGGCGCGACAAGAGATGTTCGATAGTCCGGCAACAACGCAGGCTAGTGCAACTAGTTCTGAAGACTTTACGAGTTCCCAGGACGTAGAAAAACCAAGCGGAAATCATACGACTGCCCTCCACTTTGGTTTTGCATCTCTTGCCGATCGTAAATGGTCCGAATTGACGATTCGGTTTATCAATTCTGAAACAGTTTCGGTAAAAATGCTCGATAAAACAGCAAAATTAACTTATTCAGATATTGGAATGATTGACGGACGATCAAGGGGACCAACGAAGCAGTGGTACTTACTGGAGGCATTTGCGAAAAGCAGGGGTGAGCTCACTTGGACCAGCCCTTCCGCCAGTCGTGAAAACAGAAAACGCCGTAAATTGCTCAGCGACAACTTGAAGAACTTCTTTGGCATTCAGGGAGAGCCAATTGTACTGACGGAAGACAAAAAAGGCTGGCGCACTGTCTTCAATGTATCCGAGTCATAGGTGATATCACATGCTTTTGTACAATACAACGACGTTTTTCAGCCCGGCTACGAGTCGCTCCAGAACGTTAGTTAAGTCTATTACATCTTGAGCATGAATCCGAAGCCTCTGCCCTGGCAGGTACGTCATGTCGCCCGTCTTTTCAATGTATTTTTGATCGACGATACCCTGGCAATGACCTAACTTGTGTCGTTTGTGGACCATTCCATTCAAGAAGTTAAGCTCTTTCACCGTGAGCATATCGGCATAACTCATTCCGGCAGCCTCACTCCATTTCTGGGAAGCATCGTCCACTCGCTGAAAGAGATTCACGTCCACTTTGATTGTCGTTGCGTTCGGAAGGTCCTTGAATAATGCCTCGGTAACTCTCTGCATGGCGGTAATAAGATTTTCGATCTGGTCTTCGACAATCTGCTCAATAAGATTTGCCGCGAAGTCCTCGTCATGAATCAAGCGAACCGATTCCGCGATAGTTGGAAACGCCTGAATTGCTTTGCGGGTCAGTTCCAAGGTATGCTCAAAGTCTCGGATGGCTGAGTTATGGCCGCACGCAGGACAGAAGTATCCATGACCGATAGTTGAGTACCTGCAACTACACGACGAGCACACAAAGTCTTGCCTAAGAACTTCATCGGCCTCCGGGGGTAGCACAACCTTTACTGGGCTGGGAATGTGTTTAAGTGACATCGAAATCGAAAACAAGCCAGAAGAAATCTTCGTTGGCCGACTTTTGCGTGCGGCGCGTCCCAGTGCTTCGCTTACCGCGCTGCGGGCATACTCATTTGCAACTTCTTGGATGTAATCTCCTTGCCACTGTGTATTGAACTCCTCTGGTGCAGCTGAACCGCCGCATTTTGGGCAATAGGCACACTCATCAGGAACCTTGTCGCACCAGTCAACAAAAAGAACTTTGAAATTGCATTTGCAGGGTTCCTTTGGGCAAACTCGATCGAAATAGCCCTTGTCGTCTACTGGCATGTCGATCTCAATTCGAACTCCGCCCGGTTGAATCATCTCAAGATTCTGGATTTCACGAATCAGGTCGTCGAACATGCATCGCCTCCGCTTTTGTTTACCTGCCGACAGAAATTATAGCAGGTATCATGGAAGCAAGCTGGAGCGTTTCCTACTCGGAAACCGTATTCCGTCGTCTCCATTCATAACGCTGAGTTCGCCAGTCGTAGTCCGATGCAAGTCTCTGGAGTTCTTTAAGTTGTGGCATGCGAAAATGCTGTTTTGCCCCTTCAAACTGAAGAAGTTCTTCCTGGATCTCTGGCGAGAGTAGCCGCAAGTTCATGATCTGCGTCACGCGAGCTCTAGTGACATGTCCAAGGCGGGCGAGGTCTGCGTAATCCGTTACTACACCTTCCCTGATTAGATCCTCGAAATGGATCGCCAGTGCCATGTAGCGTGCGATACGAGGGATTCGTTCAAGTGCTGGCTTGGACTCGTCCGCTTGGGCTGCCACTTCGACGATGCGTTTCTTGGCTCCACGGCCACGTCGCTTGATTGAAAACTGAAAGTCGACGCTTACTGGCTTGCTCATGATGTGGCCCCTGCATGTTCAGGACGGTTTTCCATGGCAATCGTATTGATTCCGTCAGGATGAAAGGTGATGGTCACACGCCCCGTCGCGCCGTCGTAGTCGATCTGCTTTACGATCAACTGGACGATTCGCGATTGTTCACGGACTGTGAGCGATTCCCAGATCGGTTCGAAGCTGGTTAGTGCGTTGACGACATCTGCGCGGTTCAGCGTCTGGGCCTGCATCGCCGTCAGCTTCGCGATTACGATCGCATGTCGATGCTCAGCACGCTGAAGACTCTCCTGCCAGTCGGCTAGTTGTTCCAGCGAGATTGTATCTGGCGAGCCTGGTTTAATCTTGGGTGCGGCCACACAGATGGCCTCGTTCCAGTACTTCCGCTCTTTCACAAGTTCGTCCCGCTCAGCCAAAAGTGCCCTCAGTTCGCGATCGGAATGGATCTTGGCTTGCTCCACTACCTCTTCGACGAACCTCGAGTCGTGGCCAATGTGGCGTATCTTGTCAACGACAAATTTTTCGATCTCGGCGGCTGGTACCGACTTAGACTCGCAGTTCTTCCAGCCGCGTTTCTGAGCTTTCATGCAAACGTAGTAGCGGTATCGCTTCGATCCATTCTTCGTTGTGTGAGTAGGCGTCATGGAGCAGTCGCAGCAAGCACAGCGAAGGATTCCTTTGAGCATCGCTCCGAATTTATTCTTCGCATCGATGCCGCCTGTTCGACCATTGTGCCGCAAAAGAGATTGAACCTTCTGCCAGACCTCAGGTGTAATAATCGCTTCGTGTTCACCTTCGTTGATTTCGTTCTTATAAGCCAACTTGCCGATGTAGGTCACATTGGTGAGCAAGCGGAACAGCGTTGCTTTGGTAAAGGGGGAGCCACCACGGAGCGTTCCACTTTTTGTTTTCCATGACTTGTTGTTCCAACCGCGATTGTCGAGTTCAGCAATCGTGGCCATGACCGATCCACGTTCTAGGTAGAGATTGTAAATCGCCCTAACTCTATTGGCTTCGACTTCGTTCAAACGAAGCTTGCCGCCTTGACCATCGATGTCATATCCCAGCAGCGGCATACCACCGGACCACTTTCCCTTGCGTCGCGCGGCGGCAATCTTGTCACGAGTTCGTTCGGAGATCAGCTCGCGTTCGAACTGCGCAAAAGACAATAGTACGTTGAGCATCAAGCGCCCCATCGAGTTGGTCGTGTTGAACTGCTGCGTTACGCTGACGAATGCAACCTGGTTGCGTTCGAAAACCTCGAGCATCCGAGCGAAGTCCATCAACGAACGGCTGAGCCGGTCGACCTTGTAGACGACCACGCAGTTCACCTTGCCTGCTTCGATATCCGCCAGCAATTTCCTGAGCGCCGGCCTATCCATATTGCCGCCGGTGAACCCACCGTCATCATAGCGATCGGGAAGGCAGTGCCAGCCTTCCTGCGTTTGGCTTTTGATGTACGCTTCGGCGCATTCGCGTTGGGCGTCAAGCGAATTGAACTCCTTGTCGAGCCCCTCGTCTGTGGACTTGCGGGTGTAGATCGCACAGTTCAATTGGCGATTGTTGATGGTCTTGCTCATTTGCCACCGCCTTTTTTGTTGAGCTTGAAGAAGTGGTATCCGTTGCAGTGCTGGCCGGTGATTTTTTTGGCCACAGCACTGAGCGTCTTGTAGATCGCCCCCTCGTATTCGAAGCCGTTCTCCAATACGAGCACCAGCATCTTCTCGCCCTTGTAAACCCGCTCGAGAACTGATTTCGGCGGCGGGAGACGATTGACGTCCTCTGGATGGACGAAACCGGTCACTGTGTCGCCCGCAGGCTTCGGTGACGGCTTGATGGGTTTGGGGGCGGTCGTACGGATGTCGGTACCGCGTGCGAGTTCGGCCGCGCGACGCCTGGCCCGCTGTGAAATGTCGCCTTCGATGTTGGCCTGCAACTTCCAAGCGATGCGTTTGACGAGCCACTGCTTGTTGCGTGTGTTGGTTGGCTCGCGCCAAGTCTCTTCGAACTTCTCTCGCAGCTGTCCCACCGTCATGCGTTGGAGCAGCGCGACCTCTTTGTCGATGTCGATTTGCATTGATTTCTCCCGAGAATGCGGACTCACTGGTCGTTAACCACGTCGGATACAGAGAGCACGCTTTCCAAGGAAACCTCAAGGCAAGCTGTTGGCAATTCCGTTGGATCGTCGTCGATTTCTGAATCCAGGATCACCATACGCGATTTCATCCGCACGATGCCGGCCGCCAGAATCACAGCGATTTCCGATCGCCGCGCCGGCCCGGACAGGGAAGAAGGGGGAACAGTTGAAAGCAACTCGCACCTCCATGCTCAACGCCGCTATAATTGGCGGCTCGAAGACAGACATTCGCAGCAACAACAGCCGCGTCTATCTGTAGGAATACCCGATACAGGTTCGAAATGACGGATTAGGGTGCGAGTGAAATGGTGGGATTTTCTTCGGAAGGATGGCTTGGCCATCACTTGATGAGACCAACCATCAGTCATGCTGCATTGAAACGGGAGGGCATAAAGCTATTCGCTAGGTGGATTTCGTCGTTATCGTGACCTTAATTCCGTTTGGATCAATTAGCGTTGCATGACTATCGTTTTGAGTGCTCACACGAGGCCCGCCCCCCTTTTGCCTTTTCAAACGTCTATCAGACCATGCCAAAAAGTCTGAAACCGTAAGGTTGATCGATATGCCATGAGGTTTGTTCGCTTTATTGGCTGTTTCTGAAAAGAAAACACTTCCAACCTTCACAAATTGTTCGGTCGTTATGACAAAGTCTCTGCCAAGCAAATCCACGTAAAAGGCCTCAGTAATTCGAATGTTCTCCACCTCCACCAGTATGCATATTTCCTGATCTACAGCTTGTGGATCGCCATCAACAGTCCTCTCTTGTAAAGAACCCGCTTTACGTCGACGAGAACAAGAGGCAAAAAGTGTTTGACCATCTGCTGACTTCAACGTCCAAGCCCTTGTCGAGGTAGATTTTGCAAGCTGCCGAACTGGCTCCTCTCTGACCACTGAAGCCCACAACCGATCTTGAATCAGAATTTTTTCTTCGCCTCGCTCAAGTGACTCAATTAATGTGTCAATGTCTCTCTGTCGAATGGGAGAAGTCGGCAAAAGCGATGGCTCTTGGGCACTACCTGACGTCAATTGGCGAGCTAAGTTGCGGAGGAAAGAAGCATCTTGAATATCCAGCCAAGCGGTGGGTATCCAATCGAATCCACACAGGGCTCCAAGCAAACCACCGGTCATTGCCGCTAGCGTGTCAGTATCGGCGCCGGCCGCATTGCACGCTCTTAAAACACCCTTTACTGGCGAGGCTCCAAAACGGGATGCCAAATAGATCGAAGAAACCGCGGTTATCGTACCGGAGCCTTTCTCCCTACCAAATGCACCAAGTTCCTTTAGAACTTGATCGTCGTCAGCCATTGCCCCCTCAGAAATTCCACGCTTAGCAATCTGCAACAGATCTTCGACTTCCGAACATACCGTCATCCATAATTCGCGGTACTTGGATTGTCCGTACGCACGCTCAACCGCATTCCACCAATTGGTTCTTGACTCGCTAGATGTGGGAGGGATTCCCCATATCTCTTTCGTGTGAAGAGCATGCTCGATTGCCTCACCGTATGAAACGGTCTTGTTGCATCGGAAGAACCAGTGTGCGATAAACGCGTAAAGTGCCGCACCCACTAAAGCTCTTGGATGGCCATGTGTGATCACGCCGTCTCTAAGAGTATCTTGAACCAGCTGGCAATCTTCCGATTTACGGGCTGAGTAATGCACAGCATGGGCCAAAGCCCGCATAGCAACTCCATTTCCCCCAGCGTTGAAGTACTGGCTGGGTAAGTTTCCTCGACTTTCCCAGGGCGCATCGCCTTTGAGCCAAGCCTGAGCTGCGCGCTTTGTTGCCCCGCCCCCACCACGCTCGTAAATTGTCCAAAGAGGCAATTCAATATGTGCAAGATGATTCCACCACGAATTGCCCTTCCAAAGCTTGGATCGCGAAACTGCCACAAGCATTTGCGTATCGTCGCTGTAGCAACCAGCAGCAATACTTTCTTCGTAGGGCTGATACTGCCCACCACTTTTTCGCTTCCAAGCAAAAGGCGCCTCGGTCAAAGGAAGTTTCAAACGGGAACCGATCACTTTGCTAGGAAACTCTACCGGCCAACCAAGTGCATCGCCGGCAGCAAATGCAATGAAAGAACCCTCCGCTTTCGCCTCAAGGCCCAATGGCTGGTCGCTATTTTCTGAATTGATATTAGTCATAGGTACTATTCAGGAATGAATTCCAACTCCGCAATGCTGTTTCCGCGTGCTAGGCATGAGCTAAGTCTGTTAGGATCGAAAAACTCTTCCACGATATACAAGCGGGGAATCACTGCGTCGAGCATCTTCAATCTCAACGTTTCTCGCTTAGCTTGCGATTCGTCCCTGACTGCGATTCCAATTATTTCATCACTCGTCACGTTATCCACAACAAGCACTTCGGCTTGTTCGTCGGTCGTAGCGTTCATTGGTCGCAATGCTTGGCGAACGAATGTCCTTCCGTATGCCCCCGTTGTTTCTTCGGCGAACATCCCAGTCAAACCTTCAATGCCCGCTTGGACCCCAGCTCCTCGCTGAGCGGCGGCGTTTCTCGTGCAGAACTTCGTTCCGGTCTTCCAAAGTGAAGCTGGGCTTAACATTAGTACTACCCAGTCTTCAAATATCCGGTCCATAGCGCGAGCTCGACGAAAATACCATGAATTGGGATACTGAATAGAACAGCAGATGTGGTCTGGATAACCGTCTAGTCGCTGCAAGTCAGTAGGGTTGAACGCAGCTCGCTCGTCTTGACGCAACTTGCTAGTGGACAGTATCCCTCTCGGGTCTAACGCTATGTGAACCAAGTTGCGTGATGGTGTAAAGTGACATAGCCGGGTTATACCTCTCTTTGCCACCTCAGTCTTAATTAATTCGATGGTCATGGGGACTTCCTGTCGTAAAGCGACGGATCTGGGGGAAGCAATGACGACGGCGTACCGCTATATGAAAGTACGAGTTGGGTTCTTGCTCTTGTAATCCCAACGTACAGGAGCCGAGCATGATCAGTCATCGCTTCTTCGACGCCAAACAGCTCAACATCGGCGGGCGGCGGAAAATTTGAAGCTGATACAAAGGGAATGATCACTGAGTCGAACTCCAAGCCTTTTGCTGAGTGGAAGGTCCCCCTAAAAACGCCGTTGCCGCTTGGCCATCGGTTCAAATCACGGTGTAGCCGAGTTGAGGGTATGCCGCTCCAACTTGCAAAATCCTTCTCTTGCTCGCGACTTGTAAATAGTACCGCGACGGTCCCGCTTTTTGCGAGATTACCGGCGAGCGAAGCAATGACTTTTTTCTCTCGCTCATCGCTCGTGAAATTCAAAAGCAAAGGCTTTGGACCATCGGCTGAGGGAGATTTCGGACTAACGATATCTGCATCAGCTTTAAAGGCCGCTGTCCGAGCTAGCGCAAGTGCTAGTGCTGCAATACTCTGTGTGTTTCGGTAGTTCTCTTGGAATCTCCAAACTTCAGATATATGGAGACCAGCTGACCGCCATGAGAATCGCCGTCCGTATATTTGCTGGGCAATGTCCCCAAAAAAAGTCAGGCTTCCATCGGCAGGTATGCAAGCAGCCAGAGACTTAATCTCCATCGGAGAAAGGTCCTGGCCCTCATCAATTACAACATGCTTGTACATACGATTTGTACTGTCATTCAATAGTTCATGACACACTGTAAGTGCGAGATCCTCCCAGTCGTAGTCTTTGTTTGCGCTCGACCGGGCTGCTATGTATTTTCTGTAGAGACCGAATACCAGCCCACGACTCGAAGAGGGTACTCGAAAGCCAGATCGCCCTAGTCGCTTAGCCGCGAGGTAGGCATTCAGATCCGTGATTCCATTTTTTGCAAACCACGCAAACTCTTCCCTAAACAACTCGGCTGGTTTTTGCAAAAGGGCTTCGTTTGGATTATCCGCCCTCGCAATTTCTAAAACCTGCTTGCACAGATTAAGAGACACATCCGGATCAGCAATGCTAAAGTTACGCATCTTTCCTCGGCTTGCTAAGTATCCTCGCGCAAACCTGTGGTAGTTGCGTACATCTATATTTGACGCGTTGAAGGACGCTAGGCTCTCTAGGTATGAAACCAAGCACCGGCTGAAAGTAACGAGTAGTGTTTTGCCATGATGATCAGTCGTTGGGTTCGCAAGATAAAGCGAGCGAAGAATCGCGAGTGTCGTTTTCCCGCTGCCGGCAGTGCCAAGCACGACCTGATGCCCGCTAGGCGGAAGGCAGAGCACCTCTCGTTGTCGTCCAATTGGTTGCGGAAGTTTATTCACGCTATGCCTCCGTCTCGCGTTTGAAGTAACGGGTCTGCGAAGTCGAGAAACTAGATCTACCAGCACGTCAAAGACGCAATCCTCGTGTTGCTTGTCTTCGCTCCGCTCAGTGATGCATGTATCGCAGTCGTTCTCTAACGCTGCATTGTGAGCTTCCTCCGAAATCACGCTTGGCTGTGAATCTTTTGGAACAGGTGCCTGGGGGCAGGAAGGGAGCTATTTTTGGCATAGGTTATTTCAATAAACGTGATTCTTTGGGGTGCGAAACAATGGGCCTAGAAAATGCTTCCACGATTATGCCTGGAGGGGTTCACTGGACAGCGGATCTCCACCCCATTCTATCGGGTGTCGGAATGCTCGTCAGTCGCAGTTAAGCGAGTTCGTTCGCAATCGTTCTCATCCGGACTCCAAACGAGAACTCTGTGTTAACTCTGGAGGCCCCCAAAAAGAGAGAGCCAGAGAGTTCAGGACCGATTTTTCGCACCGCCGGGTGCAACCTTGAAGGTTGCGTTCGAGAGACGGAAATCTCTCTGCAAACAGAGAGCGCGGCGGTCTGGGGCGGCGGAACGCGAAAAGCGTTGGAAACCCGCGAAAAACTGGCTTGAAACGAAAAACGCCCGGCGGTCGATCTCTCGACGCCGGGCGTTAACTCTTTTGGTCGCCAAAGTTCGAACTTTGACGAAAGCTCGGCAAGCGCAACCCTCTTCGTAACAATACTCTCGGCGCTCGACATTCGCAAACCCTTTGCTAGAAAGGGTTTGCGGATTTCGAGTCCCGTTCGGTCTGTTTCTTAACGAAGAGGTTCGAACATCAGGTTAACACCACACGACGAAGTATAGCAGAGCCTGCTTTACTGTACAACGGTAATTCCATGGGTGCGGTGATTCCCTTTTTCCGGCATCGAAGCGTCGGACCTCGAAACGTCGATAAGCTGCAACCAAGATTTGTCCGTCCAAGATTGCGGATCTTCGGCCGATTATCCATCCGGAGAAAAGATGAATCCGGAGCCAGACCCAAGTCGCGATTCATTCGTCTGACCCGTCATACTAATGACAGCCGCAGATACCGATTCGACGACGCAAATCACGGCCAATGAGTAAGCATCAAGAATGGAAAAATCTTCGTTCCCACCAGAAGGCAAATCGCCTGATGAAGATTTGCCAAAAGAGTCAGATGATAAGAGACTCGGTTTCCAGTTCACAGCAACGCCCTTTACCAATTGAGTTCCATGGGACCGCCGAATTTTCGCATTTCTGCAAAGAATTGACCGTTGGGGCCGCCTTTGGGAAGCGTCGCGAGATACAGCGCAGTCTCTGCCCCTTCCTCAGCTGTGAACGGTGCGTCTGGGCCTCCCATATCAGTCTTTAACCAACCCGGGGAATAAGCGTTGATCAAAATGTCTGAGC
>JAFLCP010000192.1 GCA_017303505.1 Planctomycetota bacterium
GGTGTGTGAAGCGGTCCATGCCAATTACATCTAAATCGGTTTTATTATCATCCAAGGTATCGACATTGCGCTACGTTTGTTCGACCGCGTAACACACCGTGCGTTGGACATGTCGTCGAGTTGTATCTTATTTAGCGCTGTCCAAACAAACAACTTCAAAACCGAACTCGCGATTTTAATTCCATTATCTACTTTCTCGCGCGGCGTCGCCTTTATTTCGCAGGTATACGTGTTGCGAGCTAGCGCAGGAAAAGGGGCGAGAAACTCCAGCGTGTGTCGCCCATTCAAGGCTTAAATTCCCAGATTTTTGAATCCGGTGCTTATCGGAACCAGCAGAGGATGTGCCTAGCCTTCGGCCCTAAATCGAAAATGCGCGACATCAAAAACTTGGGCTTGCGGGTGACGCTGCGCGAGAGAGGAGAAGGTAGAAACTAGAGAGTAGAGAGGAGTGAGTAGAAGACAGAAAGAAGTGTCAGCGACTGCGTACAGTCAAACGGTCATTGCAAGCACAATGGCACCTAGCCTTCGGCATACGGGTTAAACGACTCGCTTCCCTTGGTTGTAATGCAGCGTGAGAGGGGCTAATATGATCTCGGAGTCACCGTGCGTCCCGTGTGGGGATTGGCCCATGCGATAGTTGTACTCTTACCCTCCTTAGTCTCCTCGCTACCACACAGCAGTCCTTTTCAACGTATCCGAATTTTACAGTTGTGCTCGCTCATGAATCTCTCGATGCGATATTTGTGGATAATTTTCGCATTGCAGCCAGCGGGACTGCTTCTAGCGGGCGAACGGGTCCATTTCAATCGCGATGTCCAGCCGATTTTGGCTAGCCATTGTATCGAGTGCCACGGACCCGATTCAGCGGCTCGAAAAGGCGACTTGCGCTTGGATCGTGGAGATGGACTCACGGATGACCGAGGTGGTTATCAAATTCTTGCACCTGGAAAGCCAGAGTCGAGTGAACTGATCGCACGTGTCACACACGCCGATCACAACGAGCGAATGCCGCCGCCTGAATTTGCAAAGAAGAAACCGCTCACGTCAGCAGAACTCGAAACACTCAAACGCTGGATCGCCGAGGGTGGTGAATTCGCGGAGCATTGGGCGTATATCCCTCCGCAACGGCCTCCATTGCCCAAAGTTTCCGATGACAACTGGCCGAAAAACGCGATGGATTATTTTATCTTGAATCGGCTTGATAAAAAAGGACTTCGACCAACGCCTGAGGCCGACAAGATAACTCTCATTCGCCGAGCCTCTTTGGCGCTTACTGGATTGCCGCCAACCATCGAGGAGATTGATGCGTTTATCTCTGATGATTCTGCGGATGCGTTTGAGAAGGTGGTGGACCGTTTACTCGCGTCACCACGTTATGGCCTTCACATGGCACAGGCTTGGTTGGATGCGGCCCGTTACTCTGATAGCAGCGGGTACCAAGCCGATTGGGAACGTTATCAGTGGCCGTGGCGCGATTGGGTTGTCAATGCATATAACGCCAATATGCCCTTTGATCAGTTTACGATCGAACAGCTTGCGGGGGACATGCTACCTGAGGCTACATTGTCTCAGAAGATTGCAACCGGATTCAATCGCAATCATCGAATC
Organism: Planctomycetota bacterium; assembly: GCA_017303505.1. GTDB lineage: Bacteria > Planctomycetota > Planctomycetia > Pirellulales > Pirellulaceae > JAFLCP01. Next base: position 1,609 of record JAFLCP010000192.1, read on the forward strand.
AACGACGAAGGTGGTAGTTTAGATGCCGAATTCGAAGTGGAGTATGTTGTCGATCGCGTTGATACTACAGCCACAGTCTGGCTTGGGCTGAGTGCAGGATGTGCTCGTTGTCATGACTATAAATACGATCCATTGTCGCAGAGGGAATTTTACGGACTTTACGCTTTTTTCAACAACGTTCCGGAAAAGGGAATCGATGGTCGCATCGGGGCGGCCAAACCTTTTGTTGAAATCCCAAACGAACCAGTCGTTGCAGAATTGAATAAGAGAAAAGCTTTACTAGCCGAACTTCAAATGTCCGAAGCGACTGAAAGTGTAAAGAAACAGATCAAGGGACTTACTGACGAAATAAAAAAACTTGAACGCTATAGCAAGGGTATGGCGATGGTCATGCAAGAGCTTCCCAACCGACGACCTACCTACTTGCTGAAACGTGGCGATTATCAACATCCCGACACAAGTGAGGTGATCTCACCCAGCTTGCCGGTTGCCTTCTTGAATACGGATACGCAACAGGCCCCACCTCGAGATCGTTTGGAACTAGCGCGTTGGATTGCCCGCGCAGAGAATCCTTTAACCGCCAGGGTCGCAGTAAATCGGTTGTGGCAGCACCACTTCGGGATAGGCATTGTTCGAACCTCTGAAGATTTTGGCACTCGCGGAGAGCGTCCTGTCCATCCCGAGTTGTTGGATTGGCTGGCGACGGAGTTCACCCGGCTCGACTGGGATCTCAAGGCCATACATCGGCTTATCGTCACCAGCGCAACCTTCCGCCAGTCATCGAAGGTTGATGCAAACGTCGCTTCGATGGATCCGATGAATCGACTACTGGCTCGCGGTCCTCGTATGAGGCTTAGCGGTGCGGCGATTCGAGATCAAGCACTGTTGGTTTCAGGGCTTCTTTCGGAACGTCAGGGTGGTGTTGCCGTGAAGCCCTATCAACCTGAAGGCCTGTGGGAAGAGCAATCCTTTGGTAATGGGAAAACAACGATCGATTTTTACGAACAGGACCATGGTGAAAGTCTTTATCGACGAACGCTTTACACGTTTTTGGAAACGTACGGTGGCACCGCCACAGCTCGCTATTTTTGATGGTGGTGGTCGTGAAGCCTGCAGAGTACGTGGAGAGACGACAAATACACCGATGCAGGCACTAAATCTTCAGAACGATGTTACTTATGTTGAGGCTGCCCGTCATTTAGCGCAACGAATGCTTCTTGAAGGTGGAGTAACCGACGCCAGCCGAATCACTTTCGCCTGGCGAACCATCTTGGGAAGGCACCCAAACAAGGACGAGTTGGAGGTCCTCTTAAAGGCTGTGACAAGACATCAGGAAAGGTTTGCTAACGCGCCGAACGATGCAATCAAGTTGCTTGGTAACGGTGAGTCGTCAAGAGACGAATCAATTCCTCCCCATGAACATGCAGCACTTACTGTTGTTGCCCTCACCATTCTGAATCTTGATGAGGCGATCACACTCGAGTGACTCGAACATACGCTATGTTGACTCAACCTCACGTTCAACCGTTCACGCGACATGGCGTCGCATTACCCGCGCTCGAATTGGGGCGTCGCCAGTTCCTCACGCGAAGTGCTACCGGCATGGGAGGTGTGACGCTAGCCACGCTGTTCGGGACTTCGTTATTAGAAACAAATAGTTTCGCGGCGGGTGATGGACAGCCAGGAATTCCCCATTTCGCACCCAAAGCCAAGCGGGTCATATTTCTGTTTCAAAGTGGTGGCCCTTCGCAGATGGATCTCTTCGATCCCAAGCCGCAAATGAAGGAGTACTTTGACAAAGATATTCCAGACAATGTGCGAATGGGACAACGCATTACGACGATGACGTCGGGCCAAAAGCGATTTCCGATTGCCCCCTCGATGTTCCAATTCAAACAACATGGTCATAGCGGCCAGTGGTTCAGCGAACTGCTACCGCACACAGCAACCATTGCTGACAAGTTATGCATTGTAAAATCGATGGTAACACAGGCGATTAATCACGATCCAGCCATGACGTTTTTTCAGACCGGGTCACAAATCTCAGGTAGGCCAAGCATGGGGGCTTGGGCAAGTTATGGACTGGGCAAAGACAATGAAGATCTTCCCGCATTTGTCGCGATGACTTCGCGTGGCAAAGGAGGAGTTCAGCCGCTTGCGGATCGCTTGTGGGGGAGCGGCTTCCTTCCCACGACGCATCAGGGCGTCAAGTTCCGTGGTTCCAGTGACCCGGTTCTCTACTTGAATGATCCAGCTGGTTTCTCTCGGGAACTGAAACGCGAAATGTTGGACGACCTTGGATCGCTCAACCGCATGCGATTAGACCATGTTGGTGATCCAGAAATTGCGACTCGCATTTCACAGTATGAGCTCGCGTTTAGAATGCAGGCCTCTGTCCCGGAATTGACGAACATCTCCGATGAACCGCAAAGTATTTTAGACCTTTATGGTCCTGAAGTGACCAAACCGGGTACCTACGCGTCGCAGTGCTTGCTGGCCCGACGACTCGTCGAACGCGGTGTGCGTTTTGTCCAGTTGTTCCACATGGGCTGGGATCAACATGGAAACTTACCTAAAGAAATTCGGCATCAATGTTATGACACCGACCAAGCCTCCGCAGCGTTGATCAAAGACCTCGACGCGCGCGGACTGCTCGATGAGACTCTTGTTGTTTGGGGAGGCGAATTTGGCAGAACGATATATTGTCAAGGAGAACTCAAACCTGACAAATATGGCCGCGACCATCACCCGCGTTGTTTCTCGATCTGGATGGCTGGCGGAGGCATCAAGCCCGGCATGAGTTACGGTGTCACAGACGATTTTTCCTACAACATCTTAGAGAACCCAGTAGAGGTCCATGATCTTCATGCCACGATGTTGCATTTGCTTGGAATCGATCACGAGCGACTTACGTTCCGAGTTCAAGGGCGGGACTATCGTCTCACCGATGTTCACGGCAGAGTCCTGACGGAACTGATTGCTTAGCAGGGCATATTTGCCCGCAAAATTCTGCTAAGTAAAGTTACCACAAATCGTAGGTCAACCGAATGGCTTTAGCGTTCGCGGCAATGATTAGCTGGTGGCAGTTGCAGTTCTACTTTTAATGCCAAGTAGGCTAAACAGTACTACACCAGTGATAGCACTTAAGCAAGACATTAAGGCTAAGTCCCAAGTATCGAAGTTACCGTTTACTGCAAGCACGAACAAGGCGACTGCCACGTACTTAACGGCAACTTTCAGGTAGGGGCTACTGGAACCACCAGAGGCGAGGTCGTGTCGGATCCTCGCGATCGTGAGTCCAAGCATCCCGCCACAACATGCAGAAAAAACAGAGAACACGGCGACCCCTAAAATTTCCCACAAGGAATGGCATTCCACGGCGGATGAGCGCACTTTTAGCAACCATAGAAAAGTAACGAATCCGGAAACGCCGCCCAAGAATCCGCCGAGAAAAAAGAATGGGATTGAAAGATGGTTTTTGTCCATGTTGGCATTCTTTAAAAGTAGAGCTCAAGCTAGGCCAGAGTACCTCCCTACACCTGATAAACCCTACTTTATTTCGAACCGTTCCAACGGTCGTCTAGTGGTCATTTCTTGGGAACCACCGCAGTTAGTTTGCGGGATTTAACGAATTTACCAGCGCACTTACCCAGCCGATGAAATCTTGTATGGTCGTATCGACTTATGGGAGCCTTGCTAGTTATTCGAACCAACAGGCTTCTACTTGTCACAATGGACGAGCTGAGAGCAGTGGTAGCGTCGTCGAAATGTTGGGTTCATTGCGCGGTCGATTCTAGTAGCGACTAAAATCGAGTTGCCCCAATGCTCGTACATGGCCTTGGACGATCCGTTCAAATTCGCCTACCGCCCTGTGCGGGAGGTTCTCGCGCCTTATCAGCTACAGCATTCTTCGTCTCAATGATCTCCGGTCTCCACTGGCTTCACGCCAGTCGAACCGCGACTTACAGGCTACCTCGCTTGGCCGCGCGACTCGATCTCCGTCACGACAGGCTTCATGCCAGTGGGACGATGACTTACCAGCTACAGGAAAATTCCAGTATTGCACCATCATCGCATATTTACTCGCTCAATCATTTTTGAGATCATTATTTTTAGGAATACGTACAAATGTACGTGTTCGTTTATCTGATTCGCAGCTTTGTTCTCAACGGTGCAATGATGGCAACAATAGGATGGGCTCGAACTTTAGGGTTGTTCCCCCGTGATCTCACTGAGCAACTTGAAGAAACCACGTTTCCGCTTACAACTGATACCACAATTCACGGTCCACTCTGATAGCCATCGACGCCGACAATTCTCAGGTCGAGCTTATCAGCTGAGCGCAACTTTCATTTCGGAGAAGGCTCCGGCTTCCAGTGTTCATCCAGCTTGATGCGAAGAGCATTGACGATTTCTGGGTGTTCGCTGGCGACGTTGATTTCCTCGTTCGGGTCGGACTCGAGATCGTAGAGCATCGGTTGAGCGGCCTTCAGAGCAGTGATGAGATAAGGTTTGAGGTAGTTGTCCTGCGGGATGGTTTTGAGCGAGCCTTCGGCCTCAAAGGTACGGGGGAGAATGAGCCGCCAACGTCCATCCGTGACCCAGCGCCACACAACATTCGCATTCACATCGTCGAGTGTCTGCGAGCGGATGGTGAAGTCTTCACCGAACAGATGTTGACGCGATTCAACGGACGTGGTGTCGAGCAGGTTAATGCCTCGCAGGCCTTCTGGAGCTGGCACTTGAACCGCGGCGAGTACTGTGGGCACAAGGTCGATGGAGGAAGCTAGCGCGGCGGATTTCGTGGGCGTCAGATGGCCGGGCCAACGGACTAGGATGGGTGTTCGATGCCCAGCGTCGAAGGGACTCGTCTTGCTCTTGGGTGCGAATCCTGCATTTGTGGGCGATTGGATCCAGCCGTTGTCTGTTACGTAGACGATGATGGTGTTCTCTGAGAGTTTTTCCTTCTCAAGATGGTCGAGCAGTTCCCCGCAGGATTCATCAAACCACTCGCACATAGCCCAGTATCGTGCCAGATGCGGCGAATCGGTTTTGGAGGCATACTTCTGAAATAATCGCTCGGGCGGCGTATGGGGTGTGTGCGGCATGAGTGGCGCATACCACACAAAGAATGGCTTTTGCTGCTTCCGGGCTTCCGCAATGAAGCTGTAGATCGGTTGCATTCCATCGCGTCCGATGGTGAGGCCTTCATCGCCGTGGCGAGAGCCCTCCGACATGCCGTGAGTAAAACCACCGCGGGTGAAATCGCCCTGCCACCACTTGCCGGTTTGAAAGCTCAAATAACCTTGGCTGGCCAAAATGCGCGGCAGAGTTGGCACTTGGTCGAGCATGCCATTCCACTGCGCGGTCAACTCGGGGGTGGAACCGCGGCCCCCTTTGGCCTTTACGCCAGGCGGTAGCGGCGGATCATTGGCCGTAACTTTGTGCTGGTGCGGATAGAGCCCCGTGATAATGGTCGCCAGGCTAGGACAGCAAACGCTCGTCGGCACAAAGCCGCGAGGAAAGACGAGGCTCTGCGCGGCTAGCTTGTCAAGATGCGGCGTTTGTATGTATGGATGCCCCATGAAGCCATAGTCGCCTGCCCCCTGATCGTCGGAAATGATGAAGACGATATTGGGCTGCGAGTCCGCTGCGTTAAGCACTGCGAGCGGTGTGAGCAGAAGTGCCGTGAGGAGCGCCAGTGTGAATTTTATCAGCTTGGAATCTGTCGATGAGATGGTGGAATTCTTCAAGATCGTTAGCATCGAGTTCACATCAATTTCAATAGGTTAGCAGTTGATAGTGTTGCGACGGATCACTTCCGCAGAGTGATCTTCATTGGACCGTATGTGGAAAACACGCTTTTGGGGATATAGCCGAGGTATCGAACTACTTCGGCACTGAATTGAAATCAAACAACGTTACGCTATCCCTTCCCTTGAATTCGATTGAATCGATTTCAATTCCAGTAGCAGCCTGAGGGGGATGGATTCGAATGTGGATGATACGCGATGCTTCGGATAACTCGATTTGGACCTCGTGCCACTCAGCCCCAGTCGGCCAGTTAAAAGTGGAAGATTGATGTTCGGCGAAGCTATCTTGTTTGGTACGCCAAGTCAATTTAGCCGGCCCTTGTCCCTCCGTTCTTGCTCGAATGCGCAAAGTTGCAGTTACTGGTCCAGCCAAGTTCAGATTGGAGTTAGCGATAAATGGTCGTGCATTCTTTGGTGCATTGGCGTCAACACTCAAGGTCAACATTCCATCTTGGGCAACAATGGCTCCATTGCGAGCGATCCAGCCATCAATATTCACCAGTTCATTTTCGGCAGCAGTTTGGGTGTTTCCGTTTCGCGGCTGTGTGGTTAACGGTTCGGCCTTGCGATGAACATGTGTTGCAAAAAAACGATTGTCTTGACCATTGTCGGCCTCGGGAGGACCGGGAGGTTGAAGTGTTGCACTCCAAGTATCGAGTTTGGCTTGGAGACGCGCAACGATTTGCGGATGTTCGGCCAGACGGCTATGGATCGCAAGTTCTCCATCCGGCTGAGTGACATTGAACAAAAACTTCTCATGATTTCCCAACACGATGAGCTTCCACGGAAACTCCAGCACAGCGGCTTGGGAACGCCACCGCCAAAAGATCGCGTCGTGCGGAGCTGTATTGTCCTGTCCCGTTAGGTAGGGCAACAAATTAACGCCATCGAGGCTCGAATCGGTCGGCAGTCCCGCAATAGCATTAGCAGTCGCAGCAACGTCTAAATTCACAACAGGCTGATCAAAAACGGTGCCTGCGGGAATAGTGCCTGGCCAAGCTGCAATAAAAGGTACACGTACGCCTCCATCGGTCAACATTCCCTTTTCGCCAACGAGCGGCGCATTGAACGAACCATTCCATGCTCCCGCTTTAAGCGGAGCACCGTTATCGCCGACGAAGAAAATCAGGGTGTTTTGTTCCTGCCCCATCGTCTTGAGTTTCGCTCGAATTCTCCCTAGTCCATCGTCCATCGCCGCGATCATTGCGAGCGCTTGTCGACGTTCTTTGGGAAGATGCGTTGGGGTTTGCGAAAACCAAGGTTCTGGCGATTCCAGTGGTACGTGAGGTGCATACCAAGCCAGATAGAGCATCCATGGTTGTTCTGGTTTGGTGGCTCGTCGATCGAGAAACGATAGTGCCGCCTCCGTTTGAACGACGACACGAAATCGATGGTCGTTTACTAAATGGGGAGCATCGTCAAATGGAGTACCATCGAGCGCATGGGATGCATAATACTGCCGAAGCTCACCTCGAAAATATTCGTCGAATCCTTGGTGATGTGGCATATGCTCCCGAAGCAAACGCGACTCTTTGTTTTGTCCCTTTTCACTGCCAATATCAAGATGGCACTTTCCCACCCAACCACTCACATAACCGGCAGGTTTCAATCGCTCAGCGATGGTAAGCTCTTCCAACGGTAGTGGGCCCTTGTTGTTATCTTCGACTCCGAACCGCTGTTGATATCGGCCCGTGATCAGACCGGCACGTGAAGGAACACATTGCGGAGCTGAAACGTACCCGCGAGTGAATCGAACTCCGTCTCGTGTGAGTTGATCTAAATGCGGTGTTTGGATCTCCCGATTGACGCCCTGCGTGCCCAAATCGGCCCAACCATGATCGTCGGTGTAAATGATAAGCACGTTGGGTTTCGCAAAACTGTCAGCAGCCTGCAGCGCGACCCAGGGAACAAGAAGTATTAGGGTGAAAATAATTCTGATCATGGTTCGATCCTCCAAAGTCAAAGTGCCGCTGTCATACCACTTTATTGCGACCATTGAGACACACCCATGTTTACTGAGCTCATTTCTAAATGGCAAACATAATCCTGAAACCTCGTCAAGGAACCCGTGATTAGGGGGCGGTTCTGTTCTTGAGCGCTGCGGTGAAGGCCTCTGTTTCCGGATCATTGGTGCGCTGCATGTGGTCCAGCAGTTTGCGACTCAACTCTTCCACATCGTTCGCGTACCTCGAATCGTGGATAAGGTTGATTCGCTCCGCTGGATCAGCGGCTGTATCGAAAAGCATTAGTGGTTCGCCGTCGACGAGCTGCTTTACGCGTGTTTGAATCGTGGGATCGGTCGAAGCCTTCATCGCGGCGAAACTCAGGCCACTCATTGCTTCGACTCGGAACTTATCCGCACCGCCAACCCAAGCGTGGAACATCAACGCGCGATCTTTTGTGCGGATACAACGCTGTGCGAACGACTTTTTGCTGCTGACTGTATTGACATGCGTGATGACGAAGTCTCGATCCTCTTGTGTTTCGCCAGTGAGCAATGGAACCCAAGAACGACCATCCATTCCGGCGGGAGCTTCAACGCTGAGCAATTCCAACAGGGACGGCATGACATCGACGCTACTGACGAACTCGAGGTGGGTTTGAGGGGCGGGCAATTTGGGGGCGCGGATCAAAACGGGGGACCAGGTGCCGTTGAGGTACACGGTAGCTTTCGAGAATGGGAACGACATGCCATGATCGGACATAAAGACGACGATGGTGTCGGCGTCGCGTCCGGCTGCGGCCAGTTCCTTCATCAACAGACCAAAGGTAATATCGAATCGGTTGACACTGGTGAAGTACTTAGCTATTTCTTCTCGTACTAGCGGGATATCTTCGAGAAAATTTGGAACCGTCACTTCGTCGGGTCGAAACGTCCGCACCCCTTCCAGTAGTTCATTGTTGGCCCCTTTTTTATTGGCCTTATTGGTGTTGCCACCGATAAAGGGGCGGTGCGGATCACAGATGTTCGCGTTGATGAAAAAGGGCTTGTTTTCACTGGCAGCCGCAGCGAGCATCTCGCGAAATTTTTCAGAAAATTCTGAGGGTTGTTTACCAAGTTGCTGTTCACCAACACTGTGCCACGGAAACTTCTCTGCGGGTGTCATGTGGGCCGCTTTGGCGATCACACCGGCGTAATATCCATGATCACGAAGTATCTCGACAAGCGTGGGTACATCGCGTCGGATCGGATTGAATCCGAGTGCTCCGTTGCGATGCGGTACGCGCCCCGTCATCAATGCTGACCGCCCTGGCTGACAGATGGGAACGGTAACATGGCTATTGACGAATCGATGAGCGGACATTGCGAACGCATCGAGGTTCGGTGTTGCGCCGAGTTGGCTGCCGTTCCAACCACTCGAATCTGCATTCATGTCGTCGGCTGTGATAAGCAGCAGATTGAGTCGACTCGCCGAATCAGCTACAGCCGTATTACTCAGGGCCAGCAAAAGCAGTATGAGAGGGATAGACTGAATGAACTGGGGCATCGTTTTCATTCTCAATCACTGGAGAGAAATTTGTGCGAACCGACACAGGATATGAGTGGGTACGGTTCGAACGCCAAGAGACTATTCTATAGACGTAATTGGCTAGAAGTTCTCTAGATTAGCAGCGTTGTGCCATTTTTGGGTGAGAAATCGTCAGTCAGGCACTGTGTCTGATGGGTGTCATGGCCAGCGTTCATTTCGCGTGAACGTACAAATGTACGTGTAGCTGTTTGGGTGTATGACGCGGTCGATGCGTACTTCCCTTGGATCAGCCGTCGCTTTGGACGAAACGCTCTCCCTTATTAGTGTTGAGCTGCCAATGAAATTCGCCTCCTGCCCTGAGCAGGAGGTTCCCGCGCCTGACCAGCTACCAGCACTGCCTCATCGCAATAATACGCTCCGGTCACCACTGGCTTCATGCCAGTGGGACGATGACTTACCAGCTACAAGTTGATTACAGCACCGCACAATCATTGCATACTCGTTGGCCGAGATGAATTTGAAGATGGTTCCTTACATGAACACGTACATTTGTACGTGTCGGCCCATCGTCGACGTCAGCTCAACTCATTGCGGCTCGGCCAGCACGAATTAATGAGCTGTCAATCTATTGCCGCCCTGCCCTGCGCGAGAATGACTCGAATCGAGTCGGTATAATTTGGGATTGGCGTTAGGTTGGGTAGCTGCTCAGTCGCGGGAACCTCCCACACTGGGCGGTATCTAAGCCTTCTATTTGTTGTGCGTTCTATTGCGGTGGTGGCTGAGTTTTTTCTTTGATACAAATTGCCAACTCTTCTGCGAGCGAAACAACCTCAGGCTCCGCGTCTTTTTTGCATTGCTCGATTGCTGGAAGAATCCAGGCGGATGTCTGCTGGTGAAATGTCATAGTAGGCTGCATATCGATTTCGTGTTGTAGCTCTGTCAAGACACACCAGCGTATCGCTGAATCCCCAGAGACCAAGGCATGGGTTGTAGCGTCGTGGTTACCAAACCGTGTC
>JAFLCP010000193.1 GCA_017303505.1 Planctomycetota bacterium
CAGTTGGCCGATCGGTTTTTATTTTGCCAAACTGTGGTATTACGAGAAACTCTATCCAACGATTTTCTCAGTGGCTGCCCTCGGTGTGGCTAACAGTTTAGCAAACCGGATTGCGGTGAAAGAATGAGCCAACTTCGCCTCAACCGTTTCAAATTTGCCAAGTAACTTTTCACTCATGCGATGCAAACGTGAAAAGTGATTTCATACGCAGGAATACTCCATTGTCCACATTGCCGACTACCGAGACAACAGAGCTGGATCTAGCCGCTGCAGCTGTTCGACCTCAACGCACCAAATCGCCAAAACGCAAAACGGGACACCTTAAGCTCGTACCAGAAACGCGCGAATTGCGTGAGCGTCTGAAAGCTCGTTGCCGTGAAATCGCGGCCAAGATGGACAAAGAAACTCCATTGAGCAAAGACCAAATGGAGGTAGTGGCGCGACGGCTTCTGGATGACATGGGAATGCCAGAAGGTTATGTCGGTTGGACGATGGTTGTGTTGAGCTCGGCCTTTTGGGAAGACCAAGTAGCTGCGGTCCCACCAAGCCGTCGACTCTTCTTGTTGCCTCACTGCTTGAAACATGCTGAAGGCTGCCCTGCAGATTACGACGAATTCGGCATGAACTGCAAAAAGTGTGGTGCTTGTAGCATTGCCGATTATCGCAGCATCGCTGAAGAGATGGGCTACAAAGTATTGGTGGCGGAAGGCTCGCCCGTTGTACTCAAGATCATCGTAAGCGGTTACGTCGATGCCATTGTGGGCGTAGCATGCCTCAACGTGCTCGAAAAGGCCATCGACAAGATTTTATTGGCCGGCATTCCATGCATGGCAGTTCCGCTGTTGTCTAGCGATTGCCGCAATACAAGCGTGGATGAAGAGTGGGTGCGGGAAATGTTGACCACAGCCTACCAACAACCTGCACAGCAAACTCGTAGCTATGTCCATTTGTTGCGAGCCTCATCCGAAATGTTCCGCGCACCGTTGATGGACGAATTAGTCCCGCGTCAACGTGGCAATGCTGCGATCAGTACCGATGACCAAGATCCGCTCAAAACACTTGATCCAATTGCGGCCACTGAAGCAATTGGTATGGATTTCGTTTCTAAGGGTGGTAAGTACAGTCGCCCCTTTATCACCTTAGCTGCGTATGATGCGATGATGGGTGGTGAAAGCACTTTGGCCGATGGAGCCAACACCATCAAGAACTTTCCATTGTCGGTCTATCGGACTGCGATGAGTATCGAAATGTTCCACAAAGCCAGCTTGGTACATGACGATATCGAAGATGATGATGGTTTCCGTTATGGCCAACCTACCATGCATTGTCGCTTCGGTTTACCCACTGCCATCAATGTCGGTGATTACTTGATCGGTTTAGGTTATCGATTGGTGAGCCATCATGCTCGCGATATTGGCCCTGCGGCAGCCGTTGATATTTTGGATTGTCTGTCGAGCGCACATACGCGCCTGGCAGAAGGGCAGGGGGCAGAACTGTTGTGGCGCGATGCTCGTGACAAACGATTACAGCCTCTCGATGCGTTGAAAGTTTACGCACTCAAGACCTCTCCAGCCTTTGAAGCCGCCTTGTACTCTGGCATTCGCTTGGCCGCAGATAAGTTGTCGTTTGACATGGCACAGTACGTTGAGCCGGTTCGACAATTCTCACGTAACCTGGGAGTCGCCTTCCAGATCTTGAACGACCTTCAAGACTGGGAAGGAGATGGCCATAATAAGCTCCATGCCGCGGGCGACGTTTTAGGCGGACGCCCAACCATTCTGTGGGCACTCGCTCTCGCCTCACTATCGCCGGAAGACCAAGCGGCAATGTTGGCAACTATCGACGATAAAGAACTCGCTCCAGCGGTTCGAGTTAACAAGATTCGCCAATTCTATGACAAAGCTCGCGTGTTTGAACAAAGCCAACGACTCATCGAAAAACATCGGGCTCGGGCTGAAGAAGTTGCTGAGAATCTTGCCCCAGAAGCATTGCAGCGACTTTTGTATTATCTAATCGATACGGTTTTGCATCGTGATGAGGCCGCGCCAGCGAACCTTGTTACATTCCAAACAAAACTACCGATCACCACACGGTGATTGCCTTACATCGCTTGCGGGAGAATCCGTCTTGCCACACGAATCATCTGGGTCAGCATCTGAGCCATCGCCGGGGCCGCCAGTCCTTGAAGACCTTATCGCATTGTTTTTCGAGGACGCGCAGCAGCTAGGTGAAGTCCAAGAATGCGAAGCCGACCAGATGCCGTGGCGATACGCGGATCTCTTGGCTCATGATGGCCACATGACGGAGACCGTCGAGAAACTATTCGATGGCCCCGTCGATGTTCGGGTCTTGGATCGTCGCTTTGATCAACCCTTCTATTCCCGCGAGATTACACTTCATCGCAAGGAAGATGGGCAAATTGTCCAATATGGAATCGTACGACTCGATGTCACCTTCCTAGATGACGATGTCTGCGAAGAGATTCTCGCGGAAACAACCCCGCTGGGACGTGTATTGATTGAACACAATGTAATGCGTGAAGTCCAGCTTTCCGCGTTGTGGGACATACGGGTTGGTTCGCGTTTAGCCGAAGTGTTCCAGTGCTCCGTTGGCACTCGCACGTTTGGCCGTACAGCGATGATTTATCTCGATGGCGAGCCGGTGATCGAGCTTTTGGAAATCATTGTTCCGCACACCGTACGCATTGACTTCGGCGCTTCGGCTTAACATCTTCATTTTTGATTGGCACGTACAATCCATGCCTTCCCTCGCTCACCAATTCGTCTCCCGTCGTCTAATACTTCGCTCTCTCTGCAGCATCCTTGCCCTCGTGACTGTGGGCTGTGAAGCCCAAACAACGACCATCGAAAAAGATGACCGAGTTGAAGTGACCGATGCCAATTATGAAGAACTGGTGACCAAGAGCAGCAAGCCTGTCGTCATCGAGTTTCATGCGGAATGGTGTGGACCATGCAAGGCGACAGAACCCGCCGTCGCAGCTTTATCAACCGAAATGCCCGATGTCGTTTTTGCAAAAATCGATGTCGATCAAGCGGTGGAGACGACCATGAAATACAACGTTACCTCGATACCTTGTTTTGTGTTCCTGAAAGATGGCAAAACCGTCGGTCGCGAAACGGGTGGCATGTCGAAGAGCGAACTGAAATCGCTCGTTACCAAGTATCTAAAGTGACAGCATACAAAAAGCGTTGTCACGCATCGAAGGCATGACAACGCTTCAAAATATTGCACTAGTAATCCAGTAACTAAACGGGATTGCCGTTCCAGCGTGTGAAAGCTTCAATTGCGAAATACTCAGGCAAACCGATTTGGTTATAACTGCCAGCGGTGCCCTTATTGCGATCCTCAGCGCGTTGCCAGAATTCACGTGGGTCGCTGCCCGGAAATAGAGCTTCGTCCTTCTGACTTTCATGCATGAAAATCGCCCTGCGTTTGAGCATCAAATCACTCGGGCTAAGCGGCACAGCAATCTCAATCTCGTGCAAAGCGTATTCTTGCCAGGCACCTCGATACAAGAGAACCTCGGGCAATTCACGTCCCTGAGCTTTCCAACTCAATAAGACTTGAAAAATGGCTTCCGCACAGACACGATGTGTGCCATGGGGGTCGGCAAGATCACCCGCGACATAAACCTGTTGCGGCTTTACGCGTTCGAGCAAATCGGAAATGATTTGCATATCCTCAGCACCAACAGGTCGTTTGGCGATGGTGCCCGTGCGATAAAACGGCAAGTCCAGAAAATGCAAGTCTTCCTCTAAGCAGCCGACCTGCAACGCACCAGCTCGCGCTTCACTCCAACGAATCAACGACTTAATCTTCAGAATGGTTTCGGCGTCCGGTTGGCCTGGCTTCTTGTTTTTCAACTCGTAACGCACAGCCCGCTCAATGTCTTGAGAGCGATCATGATCAATGCCAAAGAGTCGGTTGTATTCGGTCACCATGTCGGCGACGCGTCGCGCATCATGATCGAACACGGCGATGTTGCCACTGGTCATATAGGCCACGTGCACACGATGTCCATCTTCGACCAATCGAATTAAAGTCCCACCCATACTGATCACGTCATCATCTGGGTGTGGGCTGAAACAGAGAGCAACCTTGGGCTCGCGTCCGGCAGGATGATATTCGATGGTATCCATCATCCAGCGGAAAACGCGGTGTGCGATGCGTTGTGCGGGACCATGATGACGCAGCAATTGATGTAAATCATGACGACGGAAATCGTCATCGTCCAATTTCAATAGCGCCTTACCCGTTTGTTGGCACAACCAAAGTACCGCGCGTTTGATAAGCGAATCATCCCAATCCAAATTACCGAGCAACCACGGCGTATCAACACCAGTCAACTTGCCTGCAGCAGCGACATCCAACAAAACGCGGACATCACCATGATCTTGAAGAAAGGTTGCCGGAACCCGATCGGTAATTGTACCTTCCAAGGTTTCACGCATGATCGACGCTTTATGCTCACCCAAGGCCAGCAACAATACACGTCGCGCGGCAAGGATAGTGCCAAGACCTACCGTGAGCGCCTGAGTGGGAACATTATCTTCGCCAAAAAAGTCACTGGCGGCAGACTGACGAGTGATTGGGTCGAGCGTGCACAAGCGGGTTCGGCTCTTACGAACAGAAAAGGGTTCGTTGTACCCGATGTGCCCGTTGCGTCCGATACCCAAAAGTACGAGATCAAATCCGCCGGTGTGCTGAATCGCTTCATCGTATCGGCGACAATGCAGGTCAATATCACCACCCGTCAGTTGCCCATCCAACAAATAGATATTCTCAGGTTGAATGTTCACATGTTTCAAAAAATGTTCGTGCAGCCATTCGCGATGGCTTTGTGGGCTATCGATCGGCAAACCGACATATTCATCCAAGCCAAATACCACAACAGAAGAGAGATCCAACCCCTCATTGCGATGGAGGCGAATCAATTCGCGATAGGTCCCAACAGGGGTCGAACCTGTTGGCAGCCCCAGTACCGTTCGCTGGCCAAGTTCCGAACGTTCTCGAATCAAACGCGCGATAATTTGGGCAGCATGCCGAGCTACTTGCATTCCCGTATCGAACACAAACGCGGGCATGTGGGTCCCTAAGATGGGACGGGCTTTGGAAACACTGGACCTGGTAAGATCGACCGATGTCACAAATTGCCTCTTTCAAAACGGACAGTTTGGGTAACCTGTAATCTTCTAGCCTAACAACAAACCCCTTCCGTTCGTAGATCCCGCCACCAGGAATTTGCGGTCCCCCCCAAAAACTTGGTAAAAAGAGGGTTATCTCATCCGAAGGTCGCTAGAATTTTCACGTATGACTCATCCCAACTCCCTACTGCAGCAAGCCGAAGAGTTCTATGAGCGCTGTCTCTATGTCTCTGCATTTCGTGCCGCTGAACCGCTCGGCAAGTTGGGAAAATGGCCAGGTGTGCGTGGACGACTCATAGCGGGGCGATTGGCCTATCAGTTGGGAAGAGCGGGGTGGGGTACTACGCTTCACCAACTTGCATTCCGGGAGTACCCCAACGAACCTTCCGCGATCTACTATGGAGCTCTCGCTGCCCGCAGCCGTCGCGGCCCTCTTCGAGCTTGGCTAGAGTTTCGCCATGTGGATTTACCCTCAACTCGCACCGATGAACAGCAAGCAGATTGGCTGGCCTACAAAGGCTCGTTACTTGCTTCTCTAAGAGACTTCGACCGCGCGCAAGAATTCCTCTCTCAGTCGTTAGCACTCTATCCTCGCAGCGCTTGGAATCATTTGGTGCAGGCCGATTTATGTCGGCATCGAGACCAGCGAGATGAGGCCATTGTAAACTGCCGCAAGGCATTGGAACTTCATGCATCGTATAGACCAGCCATACAGACTCTGGCCGAATTGCTTTTGGAAGCCAATCGTGATGAAGAAGCCTATGCGCTGTTGAAGAATGCACTGGCATCCACAGAAAGCCCATTGCTCATCGCACAGTTGATCTTGTTGTGTCAAGAACTTGAGAAATACGACGAGACCTTGGAACTCCTAGATCAATACCAAGCCCTGGCGATTCTCACTCCAACCAAACCGTTGGAATCTTGGATCAACATGATGCGAGCTCGTGCTTTGTATTTATCGGGGAGATATGAAGAAGCAATTCCTTATGCGCGCAAGGCAAACATCGACTATTGCACACAGTTTGCCGAGAGGCTGGAAGAGACGTTGCGCGCCCAAATCGATCCGAAAACATGTCGGATTCGAATCCCTGTGTCGTTTGTTCGACAAAATCGCTCGACATGCGCACCGGCGACGTTGGCGGCTCTTTCGGACTATTGGCAAAAACCTATTAAACATGAAGAAATTGCCGAACGCATTTGTTACGACGGCACATTAGGACATGACGAGCGACGCTGGGCAACCGAAAATGGTTTTGTCGCCAGAGAGTTTTGCATTACGGGTCAAGCCGCCCATGATTTAATCAACGCGGGTATCCCGTTTTCCTTAACCACACTCACCGCTACTTCTGGCCACCTACAAGCTGTAGTGGGTTATGATTCCATTGGTGAAGATCTTCTCATCCGCGACCCATCCAGTCGCAGCTTGGTTGAAGCGACGACCGGAAAACTATTGGAATACTACGCAAGTAGTGGCCCGCGGGGGATGATAATGATCCCGCAAGAACAAGCCGCTCGTCTCGATGCAATCAACTTACCAGAAGCCGAACTTTATGATTTGCAATATGAAATCGACTTGGCGTTGAGTGAGCATCGACGGGACGATGCCATGGCCATCTTGGAAAAGATGCAACAGCAATCGCCCGATCATAGATTGACTCTACAAGGTGAGTTTTCGCTAAAGCGTTATGATGGCAACAACCATGATTGTTTACGCATCACACAAAAGTTGCTAGAGCGATACCCTAAGGATCTCCGTTTAGTCCTTAATCGACTCGACTATTGCCGCGAGTTTGGTAGCCGCGCCGAGCGGATAGAGTTGTTGCAGAATGCGCTGACGGACTTCGGACCAGCCGTTCGTCTGAAAACCATGCTCGCAGAGGAATATCTGGAGGATGCTCGCGAGTATCACCGCGCTGAAAGCGAATTGCGGTGGCTGCTAAGATGGGCTTCGCGAGACTCTTACGCCATTTCGCTTTACAGCCAATTAACTTGGAGACGCCAGCGATATAGCGATTCAGTTGAGTTAATCCGCATAGCGGCCTGTAACGAAGAAAAGACAGAAAGCTACGCACAAGCCTTTTTCAATACGGCCATTCGTTGCCATGAGACACAGTCCGCCCTGGTTTGGCTTAAGGAACGACATGTGCAGTGGGGCAAGCAAAACTCGGGGCCTTCGCTCACATTAGTTTGGGCCTACGAAGTTGTGAAGGATATTCCTGCGTGCCTAACGACTCTCCGCGAAGTGATTCAATGGAGACCCGAAGATGGCTATCTTCTCTGCAATGCGGCGATTTATTTCGATCGCTATGGTGAACATGAAGAAGCCCGAAGGTGTCTTGAAACTGCGGTAGGCAAAGTACATACGGGCGTTTGGATTCGAACCCGAGCCACACTCGCGTTGAACGAGGGTGAACTTGTACAAGCCCGGCAGTGGTTTGAAGAACTTCTAACTCTTTCGCCTTCCGATGGTCAAACTTTAGACACTCTGCTCGATCTCGATTTACAACTAGAAAGCGCTGACAAGGGCGAGCGACGTCTGAGAAACCTCTTGGCCCAATGGCCACAAAACACGCAATTGCAAGAACGACTTGTAACTTGGCTGCGACAATTCCGCCCCGATGCCATCCAATCCGAGCTAGAGAAGGCCCTTACGAACGATCCCAATAATGCTTGGCTTCATCGTGAGGCCGCCATTGCCGCCATTCAGCGA
This sequence comes from Planctomycetota bacterium, assembly GCA_017303505.1. Taxonomy (GTDB): domain Bacteria; phylum Planctomycetota; class Planctomycetia; order Pirellulales; family Pirellulaceae; genus JAFLCP01. The sequence continues at coordinate 7,876 of JAFLCP010000193.1, forward strand.
TCCGACATTGAAACCGCACAAAAACATGTTCAAATCTGCCTCGAATTGGAGCCCAACCTTTATCGCAATTGGTGTTTGCTCGGACAAATCAATTTTGAATTGGGAAATCGTCAGGGAACCCGCGAAGCCGCCATTCAGTCGCTGAAGCTCTGGATCGACAACAACTGGGCGATGAATCTATTGATTTCGACCTGCCGCACTGAAGAAGAGTTTGCCCAGGACTTTGGTTTCTTGCTCGAACAACTTCGCACCCAAGCGACGTTGGGTGACGGTATTCTGTCTTATCATAAGCTGGTTACTTCGCGTCGCGATGCCCAACAGGTTCTTGCCGACATGCGTGAAGCGCACGCGGCTCGCCCAGAGCTTTGGCAATCGTGGTCTGCGCTGATCAAGCAATATCTTTATGTTGGCATGAAAAATGAGGCCTTTGAATTAGGTAAAAAATTCACCGAGCGGTTCCCCTTCTCCATTGAGTCTTGGTTAGAGTACGCCACCGTTTGTTTTGAGCTTGAGAAAACGGATGTACAACGCGAAGCCCTCGAACGTGCACTACAGATCAACCCCACCTCGTCCGAAATCGCTCGTCAATTATCCGATCTGCATCTTGCTCGAGAAGACGTTTCTAAAGCGATTGAAATTCTGAGAAAATCGCTGACAGCCAATCCTCGCGATGCTGTACTCCACGGATACCTCGCCGAGATTCAGTGGAATCAAAATCAAAAAGAAGACGCTATCGAATCGATGCGAAAAGCGGTGACACTTTATCCCGGTTACACTTGGGCCTGGGATCACTTTGGAAAGTGGTGTCTTGAGATGCAGCGCGAGGACTTGGCGTTCGACGTCGCCCGCTCACTTCTGAGTTCCAAACTGACCGAGACCTGGGGTTATGTGAGAACAGCCGAGATGCATCTTCGCTGGGAACGCCCTTTGCAAGCCTATAGCGTTGCCCAAGAAGGCCTCTCGCACGACCCTCTGGATGGTCGATTGAATGAAATTTATGCACGAGCCCTGTACTTAAGCGGCGAAACTCAAAAAGCTCTGGCGGCCTGCCGCCCAAGCGTTTTCAAAAATGAAATCCCGCCCGAGTTAATGTTCCTGGAAAGCGAAATTGAATTTCAAAGGGGAAACATCAAAGAAGCGATCGAGCGTCAATCATTGGCATTGAATGTCGACCCTGGCAACTATGGCCAATGGCGAACATTGTTGGATTGGACGGAAGAACATCGCAATATCGAGGAACATTTTGAACTGTGTGAAAAATTTGTCGCCCTGTTTCCCGCAGACGCTGTCGCCCATGGTTTTCATGCATCTGCGTTGCATAAACTGAAACCGACTGAAAGTTTGAATGAATGCATCGATGAATATCAAACAGCTCTGCGTTTTGATCCCACCTATTCGTTTGCAGCCTTCGAGTTGTTTCTCTTGTATCTCAAAGCTGGCAAACACGCCGATGCAGAACAACTCTTTCATAGCTTTCCCGAATCGATATCTCCCAAGGTACGTTCAACGCTCAAATTTTGGAAAGAGTGTTTGGCACCAGGTACCGATATAGAAAGTGAACTGCGCAAACAGACACTGCCACTTTCTGAAATAGACCGGTACAGTCTGCGGCGAGGTCTGCGAATACTAAATGGCGAAGAATGGCGATCCATTACTGAAACCCTGTGGAGAAAAGAGCCGAATTTACGAATCGTCGGCATCATCTGGAGCGAGGCAGTGGCTCAGCACATCCAACCCTCCCAAGTCTGTGACGCTTTGCAAAAACTACCACTAGGCAAGGCGTGGCTCGGCGCGTGGGAAATGCTCTTAGATATGCCCAAGCCATTCCAAATCCGATACGCTCTGGCCGAAAAGATCAATAGAAGATTCAGAAAGTTGATCTCAACCGATGCGCTCACTTGGACAGCGGTCGGCAACTACTATATGCAGCAAGCAAAGGTGAAGATGGTCGCTGAATGGACGAAAAACTGGCAGGTCGTCCCTTTCGATCATCCCCAACAACTTGTAGATGGAATCGCCGCTAACTGGATGACGTACCATGAGCGAAAAGCTCGTCCCATGCTGAAAAAAGCTCTCAGCATGAAAACTGAAACCCCTGATCCATTTGTTACACTCTGGGACGCAACGTCTAAACTATTCCGGGGTGAAAGTGCGGGCGTCATCGATGCATTGCAGCCGTTGGAAAATTTATCCTTGGGTGCTTGGTATAAAGATCTACGAGTCTGTTTAATCTATTTGGCGAGTCAAATCGATGCGATGGAGAAAACCAATAGCGTCACGATTCGTCGCGCGAACTTAGCCCAAATTTCAGTTAGAAACTTGTCGCACCTCCGGACAATTCCGGAAGAATGGAAAGGCTGGTACTTAAAGATCGTACGGCGGAACGCCGCTTATCGCTTCAAGATGTGGGGGACCTATCTGAAATTCATATTGAGCCACTTGCTCGATTAGATCTAACCGTTCGCATCATCCCCTTCGCCTTCGTCAAGCCCATAGTCCTTGAGCTTTTTGTGAAGCGTGTTGCGATTGATGCCAAGCCGCCCCGCAGCTTTGGTTTGAACGTTATTACAGAGTTGCAACACTTGGGAGATCAACTCTTTTTCTACACGATCGACAACTCGGCTATGCAATTGATTCGGATCATTCGACTCTTCACCGTGAATTCCCCGCGCAACCAATTCTCGTACTAGAGACTCAAAATCAATGTTACCTGAAAGGTTGCTGGCGAACGCAGGATTTCTTTTCTTGCCCGATATAGCTTCTGGCAGTAGTTCGAGGGTCAACTCATCTCCGTCAGCCATAATCACAGATCGTTCCACATAATTCTGCAACTCGCGAACGTTGCCTGGCCAATGATAATCCTGCATCGCCTCTAAAGCTTGACGTTCCACTTTTACCACAAAGCGATTATTGGCCTCGCTGTAGTATCGCAAGAAATACTGAACGAGATCCGGTATATCTTCACGTCGCTGCCGCAGCGCGGGCAAGAAAATCGGCACAACATTTAGACGCCAGTACAAATCTTCGCGGAACCTACCAATTTCGACTTCATTCGCAAGTTCGCGGTTACTCGCAGCAATAACCCGTGTGTCGACCGTAACCGTTTGAGTATCACCAACACGTTCGAATTCGCGCTCTTGTAATACACGCAGTAACTTGACTTGCAACAACAGGGATGTGCTGTTGATTTCGTCCAGAAAGATCGTTCCAGTGTGGGCCGCTTCAAATCGTCCAGTTCGATTATTGACCGCGCCGGTGAATGAGCCACGAACATGCCCGAAGAGTTCGCTTTCCAACAGACTTTCGCTTAACGCACCGCAATTGACTTTAACAAACGGTCCACTTTGTCGATCCGATAGACGATGGACCGCATTGGCAATCAACTCTTTACCAGTCCCAGTCTCGCCGAGAATGAGAACCGACGCGTTGCTGCGCGCGACTCGACGAGTGAGACGATACACCTCCTCCATCGCAGGACTTGATCCAATAAGACCTGGAATAGGAGGACCGTGATCGGATGATTGAGCGGGAATACCGTACCGGGACATCAATTCCATTTCGTCCTGTTAAAGGTTAGCTACGATCCTTTTTCGGCGGGAGCGGCAACCAGCTGCGGCAACTCAGGCCATTCTCTCATGCCAGCTCGAGCTTCCATCGCATCCAAAATCCAACCCACAGGGGCAGCGTCATCTGGCTTGGAAACAATCCAACGATTGAAGCGATCGTATTGCAACTGTACCGTTTCTCGATCCATTCGAACACCATGGCGACGAATGGAATGTACCAATTGAAC
>JAFLCP010000194.1 GCA_017303505.1 Planctomycetota bacterium
ACCAAATTCCAAGCCACGAAGCTGGTTTCGGAACTGAAGGACGATAGCGCACCTGCACCTCCTCTTAAAGCCCCTATCGCCAAATCGAACGCCAATGAGCTCGACTTGGCTCCGCTAGAAGGCTCCGCCTCTGGTGCAGCCAAAGCGGTTGTCCCCAATGAGGTAGTCGGTGAGGCTGAGATCATTGAAGATGAAGTTGAAGAAGTTGTTGAAGAAGCCGAAGCCGTAGAGGTTGTGGATTCAACACCCGTGGTCGAGGTGGTTGAAGAAGTTGCCGAAGTAGTTGTACCTACTCGCAAGAAAAAGAATCCTCCCGCAGCTCCTCCGAAATCGTCTGGATCAATCTTTCCTGACACGCCATCCCCGGTCATGTCAGCTCCAGACCCGATGCAGCCTTCCCCCAAACCGAAGTTACCATCGAAAGCAAAACGAAATCCTTGGGAAGACTTCCGCATCCTGGGTGTCGGTTCCGTTCTCGCTGTCTTGTTGCTGTTGGGCGCCGGCTTGCTGTGGTGGTACTTCCGCGGCACAGCGGACGAGCTGATTGAAGCGGCCAATAAATCTTACGAAGGAAGATCGTACGAAACAGCGGAGAAATTTTATGCGGATTTCGCGGAGCGATTCACCTCCGATGATCGTGTATCCTACGCGAAGGTTCGCCGCGCATTGTCACAACTGCGTCGAGTGGCTGAAACCAATAACGATCCTACTGAAGCCCTAAAGTCAGCCAAGCTAGTCCTCCCCCCAATTGCCGAAGAGCCAGGCTTACAATCGGAACGCGGGGACCTAACTGGCGTGTTGTTGACCATAGCCGAAAAATACAACGCACGAGCCGATGCAGAGAAAGAGATTGCCGGCAAGAAGACTCTGATGGAGTCTCAGAAAGAACTGCAAGTTATCCTGGATAATCCGCAATTTGTGGGAAGTGGTCAGCGAACTCAACAAGCGAATCGTATCGCCCGTATCGAGGAAGAGCGTCAACGTATTCTGCGTGATATCGGACGTGAAGAAGACCTAGTCGCCACCATTGCCAAGATCAAAACGGCACTCGAACAGCGCGATACCGCAGCCAGCTACAACTTCCGATCCCAGCTGGTACGAAAGTATCCGCAATTGGAAGTGAACCCCGAACTCAATACGCTGATTATTCAAGCCGCCAATATCCAGAAGGAACTTGTGCAAAAAGCAAATCTGGATGTTAGCAGTCAAGATCCACAGATCGCACACCCAGCCGCCATGCTTGTCAACTCGCAAGGCTCAACGGCAGATGATTTGCAAGGGAACTTGGTTTACGTTAATGCGCTGGGTGGCATCTATTGCTTGGAGGCTTCCACTGGCAATGTTCTGTGGCGACAATATGTTGGCCGCGATGTTTCCAACCAACCTATTCGCCTCACAGATTCACCAGATACCGACACCTTGATTACTCGCTCAGCGGCCGGTGTCTTACAACGCGTTAGCGGAACCGACGGAAGCTCGGTTTGGAAGGCTGCCTTCCCATCAGGCATCATCTCGCCGACGGTAGACAATGAACAAATCTTTGCCGCTGTTCCCACCGGTGAAATCGCCTCGATCGATGGCGCAAATGGTGCCCTAAAATGGGCGACCAAACTGCCACAACCCGTTCCAGTTAGCCCTGGGCTCGGAGCCAAGAAACCGCAACTCTATGTGCCCGGTGAACATTCCAATTTGTATGTTCTTTCCCGCAGCTCGGGTGAATGCAAAGAAGTGCTCTACACGGGTCACGCAGTAGGAACCATCGCGGTTCCTCCCACGTTGCTATTGGGGCATCTCTTCGTCTTCGAAAACCCAGCTCCTGACTATTCTGTGGTGCGAGTTTTTAGTGCCAACGATGAAGGCCTAGAACTAAAAGTGGCTCAAAACCCATTCCGCCTCAAGGGGAATATTATCGTACCACCTCAAATCGATGGCCGTCGCGTTATCGTGATCACCGACTTGGGTGAGATCGCAGTTCTCGATGTGGAACCTGCCTCAGCCAAAGACAAGGTTAGCCGAATCGCGTCCAACCCAGCCTCCGAACCCTCGCCACGTCCACTCTATTCGTGGGCTAAGAGCAATGAATTGTGGGTCTGCAGCAATCGCTTCTCACGCTACGATGTCCAGGTTAGCCGTGGTCAAATCGATCGCAAATGGATCAAAGACGACGGTGATTCCTTCGTTGGAGCCCCACAGCAATTCGGTGACTTCATTGTGCATGTACGCAACGTTGTGGGCACCAAAGGTATCCGAGTTTCAGCTGTGCGTGGAGCAGATGGCGAGGAAGTTTGGAAAACCGATATCGGTGTTCCCGTTAGCAGTTTGTGGAGTTCCGACTCACAACTTAATGCGATTTCTTCCCAAGCTGCACTCTACCAACTTGCCACCGATAAATTTAGCGAACAAGCACCGTCGATTCGCCCCTTGGAAAACCCAGGTTTGCAAGATCGATTGCTGCTCTTCACCAATCCACTTGCTCTACCGCAAGGAAGATTCGCGCTGTTTAACGCAAGCAAGTCAAACCAAATTGCCTTCTACAATCCTTCGAGCACCGACAAACAACTCAACCTTGTTTTGCAGAGTTTTGCCGGTAGCGATCCATCAGGACCTCCCGCAGTCTTAGGGAATGGTTTATTGGTTCCGTTGAAGAATGGGCAAGTCGTTTATACAGAACCTGCTACAGGTCGAGCATTGTCCAGCCCATTCCAGCCCCCCTTGGAGTCCGGTGTGCAAGCAACTTGGGTTGAGCCAGCTGTCTTGGCTGATGGAAAAACTGCGATCATCTCTGGCAGCAATCAAAAGATCTATAAAGTCGAAGTCAGCAAGACCATGAACGTTGTTAGTGAGGCAGATCTCGAGCAACCGCTCCGTCAACGCTTAGTTCCGTTTGAATCGCAAGTGATCGGGGTTTCAGCCAGTGCAGCCAGCGATTCTCTGGTCTCGATTGCGTTGGATAGCCTTAAAGTGAACACGCCAATTCCCGTTCAGGGACGGGTAACCTGGGGCCCCTATTTGGTTGAAAATCAAATTTGGCTTCACACCGAAGCTGACGGTGTTATGTGCTTTGATCAATCCTTAAGTCGCGTTTGGCAGACCAATCTTCCCTCGACTGCTCTCGCCAACGCGCCGGTTGTTGCAGATGGCAAAGCCTACATCGCTGCCAAAGAAGGTCGTGTCTGGTCTATCGATGCTGCAAGCGGAGCACTCGCGGGCAGCATTAATGCTGGAGAACCGATCACTGGGGCGATGGTCGTACAAGGTGACGCGATCTATGTCGGTGGTGACGAAGGCGTTGTGCTCAAATTGAGCACAAGCGTAGACACCCAAGCTGAGGAGCAACGCTAATGCTATTTCGGCTGTCCCTTTTGGTCTTGCTGTTGACTACCTATTTCGCTCCGACCGTTGTGGGTCAGGAGAAAGAAAACCCGAATGCCAATAGCAACATCCAAGAACTACCAACCATCGACCAAGAAGCGTTCGATGTGATCTACACCAAGAAAGAAGCTGGTGAAGATAAGATCAAAGTTGCACCTCTGCCGTTTCCGGATCGCAGAGTGCCGACGGATCAAGCTGGGAAGAAGATGATCGTAGTTTGGCTAGAACAGCCCGACAAGAAGTTTGAAATCTCCTGGGATGATATCGAACGCATCGAACTGTACGAACAGATCATCATGCGTGAAATTGACGAAATGGTGGCTGCGAAAGACTATGCCGGTGCATTTCGTTACATTGGATTTCTCTATCGAAATTACCCCAATACTCCCGACCTCGATGCTATGCGAAAAAGGCTATTGCTCGAGAATGGAGCGTATCTCTTTAGCCAAAAACAATATGAAGCAGCTCTCGTTGTCATGGAGAGTTTGTATCGTGGCGACTCCAATTATGAAGCGAGCAAAGTGAGCACTGCGATCTCTCGTTTGGCTGACTTTATCATCAGCGACAAGATGGAGAAAAAAGATCTTCCTCGAGCTCAACGCTGGATTAAACGCTTCGAAACGGAGTTCCCGCAACTCGATCTAAGTGGCGTCAAGAAATGGAAAGATGAGTTGTCGTCCATGGCGAAAGCCAAAATGGATGAATGCTTGGCACTTAAAGAGCAAAAGAAATATCGGGCTGCGAAAGATGCCGCCATGGAAGTTTTGGCGACTTGGCCCGAGATCGAAGGGATTAACGAATTGATCGCTGAACTCGATCGGATTTATCCATCCGTTCGTATCGGTGTCATGCAGAAAGCCATTCGCTATGAACCGAACAGTCTCATTAACTGGTCAGGGCGAAGAGCGGGATCATTGCTCGTTCGCTCTCTATTTGAATTGCGAAAAATCGGATCGGAAGGTGGTAGCTACGGCATGCCCTTGGGCAAATTTGAGCAAAGCTCTGATCGTCGCTCGTTGGAAATCACACTCAATGGAATCGATGGAAAAGAGGTTCGCCAATGGGACGCATATTGGGTAGCTCAGTGGGTTGCCCGCCGGGCTAATCCAGATGCTCCCGATTACCTTCCATCTTGGGCAGCCGTGTTTCGCGATGCTGTTGTAACTTCACCCGGTAAATTGGAAGTGCGATTTCAAAATCCACACGTTCTCCCACAGTCACTTATGCAATGGCCATTTCCCCCTGAACTTTTTGAAGTCCTTTCCGAAGAAGAGCGTCTGAAGGTCCAAACAACCTACGAACTGGGGCCAGTCGACGAACGAACCAACGCATATATCTTCCGTGATACCGGGAAACGTACGGACAAACAGCCGGTCGAAATCACCGAAGTCTATTATTCAAATCCTATCGATGCTCGAAACGATTTATTGCGTGGTGAAATCGATGCGATCGATCAGATTTTCCCCGCTGATGCCAATGCACTGGCGTCCAAAGAAGGTATCCGAATCGATACCTACGCTCTGCCCACTGTCTACTCATTGCTAATTCGCCCTACCGACCATGCTTACTTAAAGAAGCTGGAATTCCGTCGCGCACTTCTTTATGCGGTGGATCGGGAGAAATTGTTGTATGACGAAATCCTCGGTGGTGCGAATAAGGCCGATGGTCGTTTGGTAAGTGGGCCGTTTCCTGCTGGCGTAAGTAGCAGCGACCCTCTGGGCTATGCTTATGATTTTTCAATCCAGCCCTACAGCTACCAGCCCCGACTGGCAAAACTGCTGGTCACATTGACACAAAAGCAACTCGAAGAAGCTGCCAAAAAGGCTGAGAAGCCCGTAGAGCCACTTAAGCCAATTCGCTTGGGTGTACCCAGTTTGGAATTGATGACCGTCGCCGGCGGAGCCATGGTTCAACAATGGCAGGCTGTCGGTATACCAGCCGAGTTGGTCGTCCTTCCTCCCGGTGAAGTACTCGACGATGGCAAGACTTGCGATTTGGTGATGGTCGCTTCGGCTGTTTGGGAACCAATTGCCGATGCCGACCGATTATTGGGCGAAGGTGGACCAGCCGCCGTCGAAGATCCGTATATTGTGCACGCGCTGAAATCCTTGAGACAACCTCTTTTATGGAGTGATGTTGCCGCTCGTGCCAAAAAGGTACATAGCTTGGTTCATTATCACTTACCGATCCTGCCGCTTTGGCAAATAACAGACCGTTTTGCCGTGCGCAACACAATCCAAGGCGTTACTCCGAATCCGGTTACCCTCTATCAGGATATTCAGCGATGGCGACTCAAATAGCTGAACCACGATACGGATCATGGCGCCGTAGTTTTTCCAACCTCCATTCGGGAGTTTCCGTGCACGCCAATCGTTTATTGCTGCTGGCCGTATCGGTCATTGTTCTGCTGTGTAATTCCGCTGCCACGACGCGAGCTCAAGAGATTTGGGAATTCTCTCCCTATCGAGTTCAGGTTTGGTTGTCGGTAGATCCTGCTTTGGGTCTCTCCCCACAAGCGAGTGCGCGATTAGAGCGAGATCTGAATCGTCAGCTCGATCTGGTATTCGGTCCAACGTGGAATACGAAGATTGGCGAAGCACCAGCTTGGCTCCGATACACTGTAGTTCACGACCTTGAAAACTTGCAAGCCAACGTGCTAAGCGCGGGGGATTTTGTGATGATCGTGGGCAAGAAAAAAGAAAAGCCAGATTCAAAGGGTTCGCCAGATTCGAAGGTCTCGACGGATCAAAAGGACGCGACGGCTCCAAAAGATTCGCCCGAGGAAGCTCGGCCGACAGATTCAGTTCGTTCGCTGGAGTCATTTGTCGACAAAGGTTTCGACGTTATGGTGAATCGCAAAACCTACGAAAGCGTGATGCAACGGCTGGTACCTGACGCTTCGGCAACATCTTTCACACGCTTACGCGACCTTTTAAAGCCCGATGAAAAAACCTCATTCCAATTGGTCGAAGCTATCTCAAAAGATGAGATTGGCGCCGCCCTGATCTCCAAGAATGACATGCAGCTTCGCGCCGACGACCTCCGGCTGATCACAAGTATTGGTGATTTCGCGTTGGTCGTTCCACGCAAGAATGCCAAAACAGAGAATGTCGAGAACTTGGATGGCTTTAATGAACTTGGTATTTCCGTCGCAGTTCCTCAGGAAAGTTACGAAGTTCTCAATAAACGCTTGAAGGAAGATACTATCACGCGATTGAAGAGTTTGCTGCGTCCCACGGACAAGACTACCGCCGAACTAGCAACTGAAGTTAGTAATGGTCAAACTCTCGCTGCTATCGTCATGAAGGATGATTTTGCCAGACAAACTCAAACCACACGAAGTATCGTGGTCAAATTCTCCGATCAGTCGGACGCCTTTTTAGAACGCCATGACAAGATCTATTTTGCCGGGCTCAAAATGACTTCGAACGGTGCTCAGTTACAAGTTCGTGAATTTGATTGCCCAACCCGCCGCCTATCCAGTGTTTATTCGCGAGGTATTTTTCACCCCACTCAACTCATTGCGGCTCCCATCGCCGGCCTCATTCGCGATTCCTTTACACCTGTCGCTCGAATTGAAGAATCATCACCTACCACGGTTAAAATGCGGGGCAGGGCAGCCGGCTTGGTGACTGCGGAAACGCATCCCGTTTTGCTTCAAGTGGGCGATGTACTGCAAGCCGTTGTTCGCCGCAATGATCGCAATGGACAACCATCGTTATTGGAAACAGTCCCCTGGACATTTATCGTTGCCCACAATGTTCAAGGCGAACATGTGGATGGCTTTGTGTTTACGGGTGTTCGAGGTGGTTTGGAAGGTCGTCGCAATTCACGAACGCAACGCCTTGCGATGCTCGTAAAGCCGCAAGGAGCTAGGACGGAACTCCAGGTCGTTACGCAAAATGCTAAGGACAAACCGCTGGCTGCCACTCAGATTTTTGAACGCTTACCAGGTGGCGATAAGTCGGAACCGATTGGACGAACCGACTGGCGCGGAAACTTGCGACTCCCCAATCCCAAAGAACAGCCGATCGCAACGCTGCGTATTCCCATCGTCAAATCGGCCGCCGAAACCGCAACTGATTCCGCTGCACCGGCAGACGCTGCAGCACCAGCAAACACTCCGCCCGCTGATGCGGCAGCTGCACCCGCGAGTTCAGCCCCAGCCCCAGCTGACACTGCTGCTGCAGCTCCAGCTGAAGCCGAAGAAGAAGTGAAGACTGTCAAACTGCGTGTTCCACTGATGATCTACTACGTGAAAAATGGCGAAACACTTCTCGCTCGTTTGCCCGTTGTCCTTGGCCTTAGCCCCGTCGTAACGGCAGAAGTCCCCGATGATTCGGGACGCCTTCAAGCGGAAGGATTAATGAGGGGCTTTCAAAGTGAAGTGGTCGACGTGGTGGCTGCGCGGCAAATTGGCGCTGCGCGAGTCCGCTTAAGAATCGACGAAGGCAAACTTGATCTCGCCCAAGATATGTTAGAAGAGTTGCGCAAGATCAAGGATTACGATAGCATGGCCAGCGAACTCGACGCCATCAAAGACAAAGCACTCGAGAAAGACGCCGTCGTAACTCCAGTGGCACAAATTCGTATCGAGAAGATGCTCCAGCAAACCCGTGAGTTGCTGCAAAAATATTTGCAGAACGATTTGGTAAAGAAAGTCGAACGAGAATTAGACGCGGCCATCAAGGGTGGCGAAGCTCCAGCTGAAACGCCAGCCCCAACAACACCCGTCCCCGCTTCGCCTACTCAACCTGCACCATCTCAACCTGCACCTGCGACGCCGCAGAATCCACCTCCACAATCAGGGCAACCTGCTGCACCACAGCCTGTTCCTTTGTCGCCTGGAGGTGGCGCACCACCACCTTCGACACCCAGTTTGCCGCCAGTGGATAGCGGAGGCGGTCCTGGTCAACCTAGCCCTATTCCGATGACGCCCGGCTTACCAACTCCTGGCGGTGGCGCACCACCGACCGCTCCAAACTCAGGCGATATGCCGATGCGTAAAGGAACTCCACCTGCTCGAGGTGACGGGCAATAACTCATGCGGTTAACGCCGAACTTAGCGGACCGACTCATTCAACCGCAGGTATGTTAGGATCAACATCACCTTCGGTTGGTGAGCTGTCTGAATTTTCGCCGCTGGTCGGTTGGACCTTTTTGTTGCCACGCCACGTCGCCATTCGACGACGAGCGCGCGGGTGATGTTTGGGCAGCATGTGAGGATCGGTATCGTCCTCAATCTTTTTGGAAAGTGGGCGGCGAGATGGGATGACCTTCTCTGCCTTCAACTCCTCACCCAAGATGCGATTGAGTTCATCGAGATCGAACTCGACCTCGTCTCCCACTTGCAATTGATCGGCTCGAAAGGTAGTTCCCTTCCAAGCTGTGAAATGAAAAAAGACATCCTCGCGAAGCCCCTCGCAATAAATAAAACCAAATCCTTTTTTGGGGGAAACGTGCTTGATAACACCAACTCGCATGGCTCTTTTTTCAACCTAATTGTGGGAAGATCAAATCGGACATCCTCCACTTTAAGCATCTTCGCGGGACCAACAAGGCACAATCGAAGTTTCTGCGGCCGTTTTTAGGCAGAACCAGCCCCCATCAGGCCCCAAGTTCAATTCCAAATCGCACTATTGGGTATCAGAGGGCACCCCGTCCAGAGGGCTAGGGAAAGGTCCCCAACCCGTCGAATAGCCCGTTGCCAGGCTTCGTCCACCTCAGAAAACACTAAGTCAGGGGTCGCTGGAATGGGATACCACCAACCTGATTCGATCTGCTGCTCGAGCTCCCCACTCCGCCAAGCGGTATGCCCGACCACCCACCGACATTCTTCACGCTGCAAACTCGCCAAATGCTTGAGATATGCCTGCTGAGCCGCGATATAAACTCCTGCTGCGACTTCCGCATCGGCCAGATCAGGACGAGCATGTAGGGCAATAATGGGGCCAGCCAGCGGACCACCATATTGAACTGTACTGTGGGCCATTTGCTTAGCAGAACCACCCACCACTTGCGACAACAGCGAGCGTGCATCGGTTACCAAAGACCGATTGAGAAGCACCCCGATGCTTCCCTCATTCCGATGCCATGTTACAAGAAAAATCGATTGTGCGAGTTGTGGAGCAGGATGAGTGGTACTCGCCACCAACAAACATCCCGACAATTGCAGTGCGTGCTTGGTTTCAACCAGACGATGGCTCATTCTTTGTTTGCCCAATGAACGATCTGAACCAGTGAAAAATAAGGGAAAATCGACTCAACACTCCCCAATCAAATATAGAGTGCTCTACGTCCCACTTGGTTTTATCAGTTCGCAAAAAATTTCCAACATCCCTATTTGTGGCTCGCAAAAATCCTACTTTGCATAGACTCTGAAAAACTCAGGTGACAACTCCCATCGATGCGACACCTCGTCGCTACCGGATACTCTGGTAAAAAAACGTTAGCAACCGATAATGGATTTTGCCATCCAAAAAGGCGAGTCGCATCTCGCACTTGGCAAACAGCAATGCTATGGGTGTCCGCTGCTCGATGAACCATTCTAAGAAGCGAGTGATCCGATGGATAACTTACGACGCACTTACGAACGCCACAAACTAGAACGCGAACAATTGCTGGACGACCCGATGGCTCAATTCAAGCTGTGGTTTGCGGAAGCGGATGAAGCACCTCGTCCAGATTGGCTCGAAATCAATGCGATGACATTGTCGACATCGGACTTAAGTGGCAACGTTTCATCCCGAATCGTTTTGCTCAAAGCTGTGGATGAAAATGGTTTCACCTTTTTCACCAATTACAATTCGGCCAAAGGCCAACAGCTAGCCAGGAACCCGCGCGCCTCGTTATTACTCTATTGGCCCCACACGGAGCGTCAGATTCGCATTGAGGGGACTGTGGAAAAAACAGACCCAGCCACTTCAGATGCTTATTTTCAATCGCGGCCGCGAGGTAGTCAAATCGGCGCGATCGTCTCTCCGCAATCGCAAATCGTGGATGACTATCATGGGCTGGAAACCAAAGCGGCCGAAAAAGAACAAGAGTACGCCAACCAGACTTTACCGCGTCCTGATCATTGGGGCGGTTATCGTCTAACGCCTACAAGAATTGAATTCTGGCAAGGGCGTCCCAATCGCTTACACGACCGTTTCGCCTACCAACGTCAGACGCAAAATGGAACCACCCAAAGTGGAGCATGGGAAATCCATCGAGTCGCGCCGTGATGAAAACCATCGCGGTACAATTGTCCGCAGCATTCATCATTTTGGCAGCTGCAGGCATTGCCTTACGTTTCAAGTTAACCTTACCCCAAAAATCTCAGCTCACTCGTTCCCGGCATGAGCCGGAATGGCTGAGTCATGCGATCAAAGTAAATGCAGCCTTGCTCGGCGCAGTCACATTGGTAGCCACGATTTTTCCAGGAAAACTGCCAATCACTTCGTTACTCTCCGAAGTCGTTATTTGCTGCATGGGTGCTGTGTTTGGAGTGATCGGTTGCAGCCTGATGTACATTAGCCTGTCGGCTTTGGGCTCAAATTTCAGCGGAACTTCGGGGACTTATTCCGATCATGAATTGGTCGTATCAGGTCCGTATCGCTTTGTACGGCATCCCTATTATCTCGCCACAGCTCTTATAGTTTTCGGATTAAGTCTTTTGCTTGGAAGTATTTCCATTGCGTTCTTTGGGACCTTCTTGTTAGTCACACTAGCCATGCGGAGTCGAGCAGAAGATCGGGAGCTTCGCGAAAAATTTGGCGAGGTCTACGAAAAATGGGAGCGAAGCACGGGAAGTTATCTTCCTCGTTTTCGTTCCCCTCCAATTGAAAATGACTAAATTTACGAGGCCACTCTGTGAGCCCTGTACGTTACAAACTCAACATCCCATTTCAAAAATCACTGAGTTTGCTAGCACTGCATGCAGCTCAGACCACAGCGTGCCTGGCACCTTGCTTCACAGGGTACCTGGTACCTTGTTTCACGCCTCCAAAACTTTGCTAGCAACTGAAATTGCCTACCATCGGGTGCGTGGCACCTTGTTTTTGGAACGCGAAGTTTGCTAGCACTGCAAGCAGCTCAAACCACAGGGTACCTGGTACCTTGTTGCACGCCTCCCAAACTTTGCTAGCAACTGAAATTGCCTACCATAAGGTGCATGGCACCTTGTTTTT
>JAFLCP010000195.1:0-9040 GCA_017303505.1 Planctomycetota bacterium
GTGGTTGGAAAGCCACCAACTTTACGTTGTTGCCAGAATTTGCAGCGGCTGCGTTGCCTGAACCATCGCCTTCTGGTTTAGCCTCGCCACCAGTTGGCGCGTCGCCCGCTGGTGCTTCAGATGCGGGTGTTTCAGCAGCTGGCTTATCGGCAGCGGGTGCTTCGGCAGCAGGAGCATCACCCGCTGGCTTATCAGCAGCCGGGGTTTCCGGGGCGGGGGCTTCTGGAACTGGAGTTCCCTCTGCTGGCGTTGCTGGGGCTGCTGGTGTCGCTGGGGCTGCTGCCTCAGGTGCCAATGGGTTTTCGCCCGAAAATGCTGGTGGCTGTGCCGCTTGTTCCAACTTCTTCAAGTCTTCGATAGTTTCTGGGAGTGGCTGTAATTCTGGAGGTGGAAAACGGGCCTCATCCAATTTCGCCGTGAGCATTAAACGTCGATTGAGACCACTGCCGCCGGCACCTGTCTGATCACCAATCAAGTTTCCGAACCGGAGAACATACTGCACGCCGTCATTCAGAGTGACCAATAATTCACCGCTGGTCGACAAGATTTCTGTCCCAGTGCCTGGAACTTCGATCGGATAAAACCCTCGTTCATTCAACGAAAGTAGGTCCGCATTTTTCTCCGAGAGAATATCTTTATCAGCCTTCAAATCTGCTGATAGCCCAACGGGTTTACGATCCACATCCACAATTTCCAACTGATCTAAGGCGTTCTTGACATCATTCAACCGCGAATCATTGAGAACTTGACCAGGTGGAATTTGTTGTGGAGAAGCTTCGCGTCCCTGATAGGCCACCCAACTCTTCACATTCCATTTCGAAGTATTGCTGTCGAATGCCAAGTCCGCATCATAGAGCTTTTGCAAAAGTCCACGATCTTCCGTTTTCACAATCGAATAATCTCGAATACCTAACTCGGCAATGTCAAACGAGGACAAATTCAACAGATCCTTTTCGATCCACTTTCCAAATTCGGTAGTTAAAGGAGTGGTGTTGATTTGCACGTCGAAAGTCGCGTCTTGCGAAGGAACTCGCACGAAACGACGCCCTGGTTGATTGGCGATTTCTTTACCAACAACCAAGCTCGCTAGGTCTTTGTCCTTCGAGTCCTTAATACGCACCAACATACCTACACCTTGGTCGCCCACCTTCAAGCGATTGACGTCTGGTTCAACCACACCATACAGCACATGGTCTTCGCGGCTCTCACTAGCCAATCCCAACACTTTCATTCCCACAAACAAAGTAGCCGCATCGCGCATCTGCGTGGTCGCATCAGCCGGATACCCAGCATGCGATGGAATCGTCCACAAACCGGACTGCGTATCTTTGCGAACTTCAAACTCTGCGAGGGTCCCCAAGCCTTCGTCAAATTTGACTAAAGAAAGCGACGATGCGGCGAGTGGATCGGTAAACTCAGGAAATAATTCCTTACCGACCATCGCCTTCGCGCCGGAAGTATCAACCGTAGATCGTTGCGGCTGAGACAACAGGGCTGCCACAAGGGCAACTAGTGCGATTGCCGCAAAAATACCTGTCTTCTGTGGCTCTTTCACTGGACTAACTCCTCAACAACTAACCAATATTTGTTCGATGAATGGATGCAACGAAAAATCTCAACGCCTTACTTCAAACGCGACTTGGGAATTCCCTCGCGTTCACGCAAGCGGCGTGAAACGAATACCCCAATACCAACCAAAAGCGGTGGAATGGGTGGCAAGAAGATCGCCAGCATCTTGTAGGTGTTCTGAATATTCAAAATCTGAAGATCCGCATCGCGTTTGCTCTGCTGAATCTGTTGATCGCGAGTTCGTTCCAACTGCTCACGTTTCACTGCCAAGCGTCGTTGTAGTCGCTGACGTTCAATCTCCATCTGCGTCATCGCTTCTTGCAATTCGGCAAACTTCGATTTATCGATCGCGCCTTCCTTCTGCAAGTTTTTAACGCGTTCTTCGAAACGTTGAATGTTCTTGGTATTTTCAGCTTCCGCTTCCTGAATCGCATCATCAAAGCTCTTTTGGAACGTTCGGCGATTCTCTGCTTCTACGCCACGAGCTTCTTCACTGCGTTCTTCCAAAAGACGCAAGGTGCTGTGTTGTGGCTCATGCCGACGCACTTCTGGATACGATTCCTCGCCTGCCAAAACATCGATCACATTCAAAACGAATGTTACGTTCTGTAGGCGGAAGTTGATTTCTTCAAACTGCTCAGGACGATTACGGACAGCGATGAAGAAACCGTTCATGCAATCGGTATCCGCTACGAATACTGCCTTAATTGGTTTAGCCGTCGGCTTCTTTTCTTCAGCTGGCTTATTCTCTTCGGTTGGCTTTGCAGCCTCGTCTTTTTTCTCGCCTTCAGGAGCATCTTTCTTGGCTTCTTCGGCCTTAGCTGCCTCAGGCTTCTTCTCTGTCGATTCCTCGCTCTTCACAGCCGGACCATCGATGGCCACTGCCAACAACTGACGTCCGCTCGGTGGCCCTTGCAAGGCTTGCAACTGAGCTCCATTGATGGTCCCTGACTGCATCAATGTCTCCAGTTCCTGATAGGGAATGGTGCCCGCTTGACTTCCGGTCGCCAACAAATCGGTCACAGTGACAGGAGCGTCTTTTACCCGTTGAATCGTACCTGCGTACAGGAACAATACTTCGCGCAGCCCCTTGGTAATTGGGCTCGCTTCACTCAATGCGTCATCTGCCCCTGGCGCTTCTTCGCGCACAAAGATCCATTGGTCCGACATGTTGTTCAACTGTTCGAACTTGGTGTATGGATTGTAAGGCTGCCAAGCAATATCTGGGCTAAACAATCCTCCCAAACTTGGCTTACCCGGCATTTGAATTCCCAGAACATTCATGAGTTCATTGATGTCCCCCTTGGGCATCGCACCGCCGCCACCACCAAACGGCCCACTCTGTGCCATCTTGGGTGCACCCGTTGCCGGGAATTGGAATCCGAAGGGGAAAGGATCTTCGAAGATCGCTGTCGGAATCCCCATCTTGACCGCATCGACAAGATTGGTCATCTCTTGCGGTGAAAGCAACGATGGTTGGACAGCCAGAAGAACATCAAATTGATCTGGCAACAACGGAGCGTTGAGATCCGCTTCCTTAACGTCATATTGCTTGGCCAACTCGTCGATAATGGCCTGACGTGGAATCTGATTCATGGTCGCCATCGAGAAGCCACCCATGAATTGTGTATCGTTCTTTACTACGCCCAAACGCTTGCGTTGCGGAGCGGCCACGGTTCGCAACGATCGCACCAATTCATACTCGACTGGAATACCGGTTTCGAAAAATGGAATCACAACTTTCTCTAAACCACTGCGGAAAGCTGCACCCAATATCACTTGCTGATCAGCCAAGGCGCCGCGATCGCGCACACGTACCGTTTGTGGAACGATTCCGTAGCGTTGATCCGCCAATTTGGCTTCTTCACTAAAGACTTCGAGGTTGTCGTAGATGTTGACTTCGAGCGGAATGCCCGCCCCCTTGGCAACGGACTCGAATTCCTTCAAGAGCGAGACCAGGTCATATTTGGTTCGTGCATATGCTTCCGGCACTGTTGCAGACATAAAGGCGTCGACCACGATCGGGCGCTTAGGATCCATTTCACTGACCAACTTAATGGAAACAGGTGAAAGAGAGCTGACTTGTCCTTCGGTCGCATCTTTGCGGAAATCTTTGTTGCGGAAAAACAAGCTGATTCCAGCGACGACCACCACCAAACAGACAACGCGGGCGAGGTAGTGCACGAACATCGAGTTGCCTTGTCGACCACCGCTCCAATGCCGTTTGCCGATCATCACCATACAGAGATAAAGCCCCAACACTGCCACCAAGGAGAAGAAGGCAATCGAAGAAGCTGCGATCACGCCGCGACCGAATGAATCGAACTGCCCTCGGATACTCCATGACGAAATCATGGTGGACCATTTGCGTTCCGACAGAATCACATCCGCCATAGAAGCAAATGCAAGGGGTGCATTAAACAGCGCACCAAGAATGAAGCCGACGGTTAGGTTGTTGGTCAAGAAGGATGCCACCATACCAATCGCCAACATCATCAATCCGATGAACCAGTACCCCAAATAATTAACACAGAAGAGACCGGTATCCAAATCGCCTAAGGTTAAGAAGCAGAGCACGATGAAGGTGGATATTTCAGCGAACAACAACGATGACGTGTAAATCGCTGCTGCGGACATGTATTTACCGATCACGATGTCAAAGTCGTCGGCTGGCAACGTCAAAAGCAACTCGTCCGTACCCTGACGGCGTTCGTCCGCCCAGATGCTCATAGTAATGGCAGGGATAAAGAAGAGCATGATCACAGGGAACCAATAATTGAGCTGATTCAATGTCCCCATGTTCGAGCTGAAGAACTCGTGTGGCCAAAACGCAGCCATCGAGGTCAGCAACACGAACAAACACAAAAACACATAACCGGTCGGGCTGCTAAAGTAGCCCAAAAAGTTTCGCTTCAAGACAGCAAAAGCTACTGGCTTGGCCTTAGACAAATAGGCGACGAAAGCCGCCAAAATGGCCAAAAAACCAAGGTTGTAAAGCATCAGAAAGATCACTGCGTACAATGCAGACATGGTATTGATGAACTTCTAAAAAGTGTTTTCTTGATTCCCAATATTCCGCGCCGCTGCAATATTGCGCTGTTGCATCTTGCGCTGTCGGCTCGATCACGCATCGAACCAACGTCTACACTAGCCATCGCCTTAGACTAGTTGCTCAATCGTATTTTAATCTCGTATCAGGCTCTGATCTCGAAGCAATATCTTGCTACAAAATCGAGCACGTTCATTATTGTCCCGAAGCGCCCGTCAATTCGTGGAAGCCTTCCGTGAGGTCCCCTCGAACGCTCTTCAGCTCGGCAACCGTTCCGTCGAAAACCTTGCGGCCTTCCGCGATCATAACCACACGGTTCGCCATCGCTTCCACTTCCTGCAAAATGTGCGTGGATAGCAGAATGGTCTTCGATTCGCTCAACTTCTTCATGGTGCGTCGTACTTCACGAATCTGATTCGGATCCAATCCAGCAGTCGGTTCGTCCAAAATCAATACGTCAGGCTCATGCAACAACGCTTGAGCCATCCCTACGCGTTGGCGAAAACCCTTCGACAATTTGCTGATCGCTTTATGCATCACGGTCGAAAGATCGCACAATTCAATCACTTTGCGAATTCGCTCGCGTTTGTAGTCGGCATCCATCGCTCGAGCATCTGCGAAAAAACTCAAGAGCGAATAGGGAGTCATATCAGGGTAGAGAGGACCGTTTTCAGGCAGATAGCCCAAATGTCGCGAACCCGCGATGCGATCCGAGAACATGTCATGTCCAGCAATCTTGGCAACACCTTCACTCGGTGCCAAATAGCCGGTCAACATCTTCATCGTTGTACTTTTGCCAGCCCCGTTCGGGCCGAGAAACGCCACCAACTCACCTTCGTTTACAGTGAAGGAGATGTTGCGAGCTGCCGCAAAGGGTCCATAGAACTTACTCAAGCCGGCCGCTTCAATCATCGGCCGCTTACCTGCGGAACCTGGGTTCTGCTTGCTCTTCATTTCATTCGCCATAAAAACCAAGCCTCAATGTTTCAGCCAACAAGAGTTGTGCCGGGGCGGTTGGCGGGCAAGGAATTCATACGACGAGAGTTCAAAGTAACCCCCGCCCATCCCAAAAGCCTGAACGGACCGCCACCACGAAAGGGGAAAGTATATCCAGTTTGGTTATCCCAACAACGGGGAGTAACAACGCGTGTTTACGACTCGCCACTCCGATTTGTTCACCTAAATGGACCAAAATTTGGCCAAAACTGAACCAAACACGAACCGCAAATACTACACCCTAACGAGCCTCACCCTAAAAGAGCATGCCCTTCATGCTTCAGCACCGTTACTCAATGGTCAGAGCGCGGCAAAGGCAACGTTTGTGCGACACACCTTTTTGTGAGAGCACTCAGGAGATTGGCGTCCCTCCCTCGTCCTCCTAGCCTCCGCCGCGTCCCAGCTGTGGGTTAAGCGAACTCTGCACTAGATGTGTAGGAAAATTGGGTGAGGAACCTACTTATCCTACACACCCGTTTGAGAGCGCACTCAGAAGATTGACGTCCCTCTCCCGTCCGCCTAGCCTCCGCCGCGCTCCAGCTACGGGTTAAACGAATTCGCCGCATTATTGTTACAAGCGTCAAAATCTCGCGCTCATTCACCGGAAAAGTGGGCATCTCACAACCCAAATCCGCACGCTTGCTTATTCGAGTGGTACGGTCTTGGTGTTGGATTGTGTTTCGTGACGGACCACCGAGTGCCTTTTACCAAGACACTCATGGCAGGTTCTGTCGCCAAACCTCACTTGACGATGGAAGCTCACTTTCAGCCATAGGCAGCCCGGAATGTTGCCCAGACGAAAAGGAATCGTCGCCCCGAGACGGACCTCCCTTACGGAGTCTATGGGGCATTGGTCGCCCGATAGCGTCACCTTCATTGCTAAACGCGGTGGAGTGGTTCGATCGCTTCGTGCCCACGTTTTCCTGTCGCTGCTAATCAGTGTGTTGACATTGATACAAACTGGCTGCTCTTCTTTTGGCCTGCCAGCCATCGACCCAACCGGCCAGCAGCTTTTTCTTCCGCAACCGAACTCAACCACGTTAACCTCACCCGAGAGCTGTACCCTTTTTCCATCCCCTGCATTCGAAACGCCAGCCACTCCTCCACCTTGCGTCCAAGGCTTTGGGCCCGGTTGCGGCGGCCCATCGACAAGCAGTTGCTATGACCCTCATTGCAATGCATTCAAGGACCAAGGGGATCGCGGGCAAATCATGATGACTCCATTGCGAGTTGTTGCACCCGTTGGAGGTGAAGTTGTTTTATTGGCGGGTCTCTGTGGTGAAGATGGTTATTTGGTCACACGCGAACCGATGGAATGGATGTTGTCACCCGATAGCGTAGGGCATTTCATTGAAGTGGGTGATGAAGCGAAAGGCAAACTGATTTCCTACGACCTTCATGATACATTTCACGGCACCAACAAGACCGAGAAGTTGGCAGTCAATTTTGCTCGCGGCAAAACAAGTGCCCATGAAGCGATGATCACGCGCGGTTCCGCTTCCAAAAGCGATGACTTAATCGTTCGGCGTGGACAAACCTGGATCAGCCTCACTTCGCCGACTCCCGGCACCAGCTATATCACCGCTCTCGCTCCCGATTCGAAAGTCTGGGATCGTCGACGAGTAACAGCGAAAGTTCATTGGGTTCAAGGGCAATGGCAATTTCCTAGTCCGCAGAATCGCGCGGATCGTGAATCGGCTTTGCTCACGACACTTGTTTCGGTTTCGGAAGGTGTTCCTGCTCCAAACTGGAAAGTCGTTTATCGATCGTTGCAACCGCAAGTCGCGCTGTTCTCTAACGGAAGCGATACCGTTGAAGTCCGCACCAACGGTGACGGAAATGCGACAGCCGAGCTCGTTCAAAACAACGGCGCGATTGGAACAGCCATTGTCAGCATCGAAGTTGTTACTCCCGCCGACAGTCAAATGAACACACCCGAAATGGTGCTCGGTCGCGGTCAGACCGCAGTCAGTTGGGTAGCGCCTCGCTTATCGCTGTTTGCTGATGGACCACCAGAAGCAGGCATCGGTCAAACGTTGCTCTATAATTTCCGCATCGTCAACTCGGGTCAACTTCCTGCCACGGCTGCACAAGCTCGACTCACCGTCCCCTCGGGCATGCGTTTTGTGGACGCATCGATTCAACCGGCCAACTTCACGCCGAGTGGAGCTTCGTGGGATATCGGTGTGTTGCAACCAGGTCAAGAAGTTCTCATCAGCGCTCGTTGTCAGGCAGAAAGCGAAAGCGCCTATCGAGTGCAATTCGAAACTCGCGCTGAGCCCAATCTCTATCAAGTACAAACGGTGAGCACCAATGTATTCCGGCCTGCACTTGACGTCGCGATTCGCCCGACGGAAAACCGTCAAGAAATCGAAGTAGGCCAAACTATCTTGATGGAAATTGACGTTCGAAACATTTCCAATCGGCCGTTGACCGATGTGCGAGTACTTGTTGAAGCCGATCCTGGCTTGGTTGAAGTCAATCGCCGCGAGAATTCGGTTCTGCAAACGATTCCCGTTCTTGCGGGCGGTGAAGTGAAACCGATTGGCATTAACTTCTTAGTACAAAAACCCGGCACGCTTCGGGCTAAAGTCTCCGTGAGCGCACCGCAAAACGCGTTTGCCTCAGCCGAGACCAGCATCGTCGGCATTGCAAGACCAGCCAGTGGCGAACAATTGCAAGGTGGCGTTTTCCGCAACGTCGAATCCTCGGTCGTTCAAGGCGAAGATATCGTCTTCAGCTTGCAGCTCACCAACAATGGACCTCCATTGACGGGCATTCGCGTCTTTTGCGATCCCGACATGAGCTTGCAGCCCAAGAGTATCGGTGGCGATGGTTATGATCAACAAGCAACAGCGTCGTCACAACGCATGACATGGATGCTTGATCGTTGGGAGTCGGGGCAACAACGTGTCTTCGCCGGTCGGTTCGTGGCGGGGCAGGGGGGACGCACCTCACGTGTTCGTTTTACCGTCACCTCATTAGAAGGTCTCAGTCAGACTTACGATGGTGCTGTCGATGTCACCCAAAGTGCAATCGATGCATCACCACCTGCAACTAATCCCAATGGTCCAACTCCTGGCACCGTAATGCCACCGACCGATGGCTCACTCTCCTTACAATTGATCGAGTCCGGCGATCCGGTAAAAGCCAATGCGGAATCTTCCTATCGCTTGATTGTCAGAAACAACACCAATCAAGAAGACAATGCCGTCGATATTCAACTTCGTTTACCTGCCGGTGTCGATTTCGTTTCGATAGGTTCCAATTTGCAACAACTGCGAATCACCGAACGCACCGCTGAAGGTGTCGTGCGTTTGGAACCGATCAATTCACTGCGAGGGGGCGAGACTTTAACGCTCTCATTGCGAGTCATCCCACGCCAACCAATGACGATGAAGATAGAAGCCTTCACGCGTTCCAGAC
>JAFLCP010000195.1:9050-11600 GCA_017303505.1 Planctomycetota bacterium
CAGTTGAAACGACCGTAATTCCTTAAGAGATTGTATTGGCGATTGCAGGACTCGCCTTCGGTACGTGGGCTAAACGGGTGCGCTGCGTGGGGAAAGGGAACCGCGAAATGCGCGAAGGCCGCGAAAAAGAAAACACCGAAATAGGGAAGGGCTGAATGAAGAAATGGCTTCAGCCGTTTCTTCGCAAGCTATGGCCAAGCTAGTAAAGAGCCCCCTGATGATGAAGCAGCCATATCACACGTACAATTGTACGTAACGAAATGCCAAGGGGACTGAAACCATACCAGTCCAATGCGACGGCGAATCCAACGGTAGTACGCCTAGCCTTTGGCACACGGGCTAAACGACTCTTCAAGCCCGAAAGTCTATCCTGCCTAGAACTCTCCTGCTCTTCTTTCTATCTTCGGGATCGTAGAGTATCTTCATTGGATACATTCCTCTCTCAAGGACTCTACTATGAACCGTTTTCTCTCTGGCGCGTCCAGCCTTTTATTTCTACTCACCATCTCGTTGCCCATAGCCGTTGTGTCAGCGCAAGAGAAGGACACAAAAGCGATTCGCGTGATGAGCTTTAACATTCGCTATGGAACAGCCAATGATGGCGAGAATCACTGGAGCAAACGCAAAGAATTTTTGCTGGATACCATCAAGGCGTACGATCCGGATTTATTGGGAACACAGGAAACTCTCGGCTTCCAAAAAGACTTTATTGCAGAGAATATTCCTGGCTATGCCGCATTAGGTGTGGGCCGTGAAGATGGCAAACAACAAGGAGAGATGACCGCACTTTTCTATAAGACCGCGCGGTTCGAAAAAATTTCCGCCGGTCACTTTTGGTTGAGCGAAACACCAGGAGTCGCCGGCAGCCAAAGCTGGGACAGCTCACTACCGCGCATGGTTTCGTATGTTTTTCTGAAGGATAAGGAAACCCCGGACGCTCCGGCAATCTTGTTTCTCAACACGCACTTCGATCATCGCGGCGAGCAAGCGCGTCTCGAATCTGCCAAACTGATCGTGGCCAAAGCGGAGGAACTTGCGAAGGGCCATCCCGCTATTTTAACGGGCGACTTCAATACTGCTGAAAAAAGCGAACCATATATCGCACTTTTTTCTGCGGTGTCGGACACGGCAGACTCAGCCACTACCTGGATCGATACTTTCCGCATGGCCCATTCAGAAAAAGGGGAAAACGAAGGGACGTTTTCGGGCTTCAAAGCCGGTGCCACGCAAGGCCCACGAATCGATTGGATCGCCTGCACACAGCATTGGCAAGTTCTTAATGCCAGCATTGATCGAACAGCGCGAAATGGCCGAACACCATCTGATCACTTTCCGATCACCGCCGAACTGCGGCTGAAAAAATAGGGAAACAAGCTAGTAAATAGCTCGTTTCGAGGACGATTATTGGGCCCAAATTGGAAATTTGTTTCGAGCCGCTCCCTACTTTGGTAGAATTTTTGGGAACTGAGATACACACCGCTGCGTCTACCCCAAACATTCAAAAACGCAATTCTCCTTCTCTCGGTGAAACTCGCCGAAGAAGGGGATTTTTCCCTAACCCAAGGTGGCTCAGATGAAATTGCTTTTCAACTTCAGGCAAGCGTTATTGTCGCTCGTCGTCGTGATGCTGGTGCTTTCGGTTTCAGCGGGTCATAGTCTAGGTCAGGGGGTTTTGTTGATCGAATCGGGGAAAGATAGTGGTCTGCGCTTACCTCGTCCCTATCCCCCATATCCGCCGCCACACGATGTACCACCACGGCCCTCTGTACATCAAATCTACCGGATTGCGTCGCTAGAAATCCAAGCGACCATTCGCAATGGAGTCGCTCAAGTTACCGTCAATCAAGGATTCGAAAATCCCGGATCCGTGGTGAGTGAAGCGAGCGCTGTATTTCCGCTCCCCTATGACGCAGCCGTTCAAGGCATGACCTTTTTAGTCGACGGTAAAGAGATTCCCGGCAAACTACTCAATGCCGATGAAGCTCGTCGCATTTATCAAGACTATGTACGTCGATCGCAAGACCCTGCTTTAGTGCAATGGATCGGCACAGGCATGCTCAAGACCAATGTCTTCCCCATTCCCCCCGGTGCCACTCGTGTCGTTACCATTCAATATAGCCAAGTGGTCACATATCGCGATGGACAAATCGATCTCAAGTTGCCACTAGGTGCTGCAGGTTTTACCAGCGAACCGATCGACAAAATCAAAATCTCCGTGCGAGCCGCGAGCGAGAAACTCCTCGGCAACATCTACAGCCCAACTCACACGGTCAACATTCAACGCAACCCAGGCAACGACGCATTGGTAAGTATGGAGCTTACCAATCATGTTCCCAAGACCGACTTCCGTTTGCTCATCGAAGAACGCAAAGGGGACGTCTCCGCGAGCCTTCTTTCCTATCGCCCGAACTCATCTGAAGAAGGATATTTTCTGATGATGATTCATCCCGATTTTCCAGTGACGAAGCAAGATGATGTTTCCAACCACCGTGCTCGACCTGTCGGATGTCTACATGAGCTTCTTCCTGCCCGAAACCGTCGCCGGCAAGG
>JAFLCP010000196.1 GCA_017303505.1 Planctomycetota bacterium
ATGATCCACCTGCTATGTTGCTGGATGAACCAACTCGAGGTCTGGATGTGCTCGGAAGCAAAGTGATCTTTGAATTCATTGGGATCTTACGGCAACAAGGCAAAGCTGTATTGGTATCAACGCATCGGTTAGATGAAGCCGAACGATTCTGCGATCGCTTCGGTTTGCTCCATCGCGGTGAACTTGTACACGAAGGAACTCTCCAACAATTGCGTGAAGCAACTGGACACCAACACCTTACCGATATGTTTCTCGATTTGCTCGGCTATCGAGGTTCGATGGAGACTATTCCATGGCCGGTATGATGTCGAGTCGTCGCTTGCAAAGGCTGTGCATCAAGGAACTGCGTGAAACGCTACGTGATCGCCGAACCGTCATCACGTTGGTGCTGATGCCTTTGTTGGTCTATCCGCTGTTAAGCATGACGATGCAGCGATTCTTGCTCACTTCTACGGTTAAACAAGAAAAGCTAACTTATACGGTCGGCGTACCTGATGACCAAGCCGCACGATCGCTATTGGAAACCATTGGTTTAGCGCAAGCCGTTCAGCAACAAAGAAAATCATCATCAACGACGATCGAGCGGTTTAACAACGATCCACCGCTCGAAGGACCTAATGGAGCGGTTCCAGCCGAAAACGAACCTAATGGCGAAGCATCTACTTCTTCCCTTGATTCACAGGATTCGGCCACCGCTGACAAATTAACCTCAACCCTTCCCGAGTTTCGTGTCTTTAGTGTGGAGGGAGATTGGCGAGCATCCATGGCAGATGGAACACTCGACATGTTTATTGAGGTTCAATCGACCACGCCTCCGATACCTGGCCGTGTGGCTTGGCCACAAGTCCATTATCACGTTCATTATGTTGCCAATGACTTGCGAAGCGAGCAAGCCTTGCTTTATTTCCAACAGATCAGTCGACTTGTGGACGATCAATTTGTCGCTGAAACACTTTCGATCCCAACCAGTTCACCGGCTTGGCCTCTTCGCCTGACTGCATCGCCGGTAAAGCTGCCCAAAAGTGGTCTTTCATCGTTGGTCACGATGATTCCATTGGTACTTATCTTGATGACCATCACTGGCGCCGTGTATCCCGCCATCGATTTAACAGCTGGCGAGCGAGAACGGGGTACGATGGAAATCTTGATTGCCTCGCCTGCCCCCCGCTGGGCATTGCTGTTTGCGAAATATGTTGCGGTCGTCACGGTAGCTTTGTTAACGGCAATCGCCAACCTAGGCTCGATGTTTACTACGCTCTATGTAACAGGACTCGGCAAACTACTGCTTGGCGAGCAAGCCTTATCGATCTCTACACTCATCCAGATCTTCTGTTTGCTCGTCCTATTTGCCATGTTTTTCTCAGCGGTGATGCTCACGCTCACCAGCTTTGCCAAGAGTTTCAAAGAAGCCCAAGCCTATTTGATTCCGGTGATGTTGCTCGCCTTGGCCCCTGGTGTTCTCAGTTTGGTACCCGGTATCGAGTTTACACCACTCTTGGCTTGCATACCGTTGGTCAATATCGTTTTGTTAGCTCGTGACCTGTTGCTTGCCAAAGCGGATTTATCTCTCGCACTGGCTGCCATCGTATCCACCATGGTTTACGCGAGTGCCGCGATTGGTATTGCGGCAAGGCTGTTCGGCAACGATGCCGTTGTTCACGGGAGTCGCGAATCATGGCGTGAACTCTTTATGCGTCCCGCTGAACAAAGTAAGTATCCGCGGTTTGATCAGATGGCTCTTTTTCTTGCAGTGCTTTTCCCGGGCTACTTTATTCTGTCGAACCTGGTAGGCCAATTCCGCGATGCATCCATCAGCTTTCGCTTAGTTTTGAATATCATCATCACGGCCATCTTATTTGGCATATTGCCTTGGCTTTACTGTCGGTTCTCTCGTGTGAACACCATCGAGACATTCCGCCTGAAATTGCCTCGAGCTTCACTTTCTCCGATCTTTGCACTCGCCGCACTTGCTTTGGCAACCAGCCTGTGGATGGCCGCTCACGAACTTTTCTTGGCGAGCCAATGGCTTGGAATTCAAACCTTGCGTGAAGAACAGATCAAAGCGGCTCAAGCTTTAATTGTACAATTCCGTTCTGTTTCCCCAGTGCTCGTATTGGTTTCCTTTGCACTGACACCCGCACTGTTTGAAGAGTTTTTCTTCCGTGGTTTTGTCTTCAGTTCGCTCAAGCAAATGAGTCGACCTGGAGCGATTATCGTGTCTGCCGTTTTGTTTGGACTCTTTCATGTGGTAACAGGCAGCGTGTTGGCCGTTGAACGATTTCTGCCTACAACTTTGATGGGCTTGTTTTTGGGTTGGTTGGCTTTTCGAACTCAATCGCTTTGGCCAGGAATTATCTTGCATGCCGTCCACAACGGCTTGCTGCTTATGACCGCTTACTACGCCGATTCCTTGAAGAATTGGGGAATTGGGGTGGAAGAGCAAGCCCACCTGCCATGGACTTGGTTGGTTGTTGGAGCAGTGGTCACGGTTGTTTCCGTTTTGACTATCGAGTTATTTGCGCGGTTTAGAACTTCCACCAGTACCGTCTGACGAATCGATAACGAGTGGATTTTCGGGCCAAGAGTGCTTTGGATACCGGCGTTTCAGTTCCTTCCGGACGGTCTCGTAAGTATTCTTCCAAAAACTCGCTAGATCTTCAGTGATTTGTTGGCAGCGTTGATTCGGCGCTAATAGATGCAATTGCAATCGCACTTTTCCATTGGCGATCCGAGGCGTATCCGTCCAACCGAAAAAGTCTTGAATCCGCGCCGCCAATACGGGTGGCTTGCCGACTTCATAGACGATCTTGGCGCGATGCCCTTTGGGAAGTTGCATTCGCTCCGGTGCGTGCTTTTGCAGAGCATGAAGCTGTTCTCCCGTTAGTGCCCCCTCTAGTGCCTCCCGCCAGGGAGCCGATTTCAAATCGCTGATACTCCGTCGTCCATGGCATAACGATTTTAGGACATCCAGAATACTCTCGCGGTCGAACGCGGGTAATTGAAGTTCGGGCATCCACTGATGTAAACAACGGACACGTGCCAACCAACCTCCCACAACTTCGTCGTCCTGAGGGAATAAAAGCTCAAATTCAGCCGACGCATGTTGATACAACAACTCGGCAACAGCTGCTGTATCTTCCGCCGAGATCGGAGTTTCCTGGATCAGCAAATCATTCCAATACCTTCGTCGACGAGCAACCACTTGTTTTTGACTGGGATGATAGAGCAATTCATCTTTGTCGTGTAACGATGGGCCCACCAACCACTCCGAGTCGACAGCGGAAACAATTCTGGCCAGAGCGTCGCCCTGATACTCGCCACTCACTTGTAAACACAAAAAGAGTTCGGCATCTTGGACATTGGATTCATCGCTGACACGAACACCTCTACCGCCTACCATCAAACCGCGGGCCTTACCAGCATCACGTCGCTTGGCCACACGATCGGGGAATGCCGCTATGAGTGCAGGCCCTAGATACTTTCGCCCCACGTGAATATCGGGATCATGTTCGGTGTTTTCATAGCGGCAACTTCGCTCCAACTGATCCGCAGCCCGCAGCACTTGTTGCGCAGCTCCGTGATGAAGTGGACCAATCTCAAAATCATCGCGTCCAGTACGTTGATACTCTTGAATGGCTTCAACTCGATCGAGGAGATCGCATTGTGACCGAATCGTTTGTCGAGTGGGTGGAGCACCTCTTCCCGTGGATGCGTTCCGGGCCAAACGTCTCTGGATCGGATCGCGTTCAGACAAAATCGCGGCCGCAATCGCTGCTTGCCTCAGCCCACCAAGTTTATCGGATTCAATCAGCAAGCGTGCTAAGCGTGGATGAAGAGGCAAAGCGGCCATTTGCTTACCCAACGCTGTGATTTCGTCTTCTTCGATGGCC
This sequence comes from Planctomycetota bacterium, assembly GCA_017303505.1. GTDB lineage: Bacteria > Planctomycetota > Planctomycetia > Pirellulales > Pirellulaceae > JAFLCP01. The sequence continues at coordinate 3,891 of JAFLCP010000196.1, forward strand.
CCGAGCAAACGTAACGTGTGCAACGCTTGCAGTACCGCATCTTCTCGAGGCTTTTCGAACCATGGAAAAGCTAAAATATCACGTTCGCCCCAGCACAAAAGTTGCAACACGGCGGTGGCCAAATCAATTCGCTGCACTTCAGGCTGAGTAAATGCAGGTCGTGTTCGGTGTGTCGGCTCATCCCATATGCGATAACACACGCCAGGTGCAGTACGTCCCGCGCGGCCTGCTCGTTGTGCCGCAGATGCCTGAGAAATTGCTTCGAGTTGCAACTTGTCGAGACCTACATCCGGATCGTGCCTCAGGACCCGAGCGAGACCACAGTCGATTACAGTCACAATTCCGTCGATGGTGATCGAGGTTTCTGCAACGTTGGTCGATAGTACGATTTTGCGGCGCTGCGACTTGCGGAGAGCTAAATCTTGCTGCTCGACGGGGAGGTCAGCATAGAGCGGCAGGAGATCAAAGTCACCGCGCGGTAAGCGATTGGATAAGATCTGTTGCAGGCGATGAATTTCGCCAACCCCTGGCAAAAAGACCAAGGTGTCACCTGCGTGCTTCTGAACAGCCTCCAAAGTCGTCGAAGCCAACGTATCGAGCCATTGTGATTTTTCACTGAACTTAGCGTGACGTACTTCAACAGGAAAAGCTCGCCCTTGCGAAGTAATGATATGGGCTGGGTGCAAAAAACTCGCGACCGGTTCAGCATCCAAAGTTGCCGACATCACCACAATGCGCAAATCGGGGCGAACTGATTCTTGAACACGTCGTAACATCCCCAACAATAAGTCGGTATCGAGTCGACGCTCGTGAAATTCATCGAGAATAACTGCTACGACATCACTCAAACATGGATCTGCTTGAAGTCGCTTCAGCAAAACTCCTTCGGTAACGACCAAAATGCGAGTGTCTTGGGTGGCTTTGCGTTCGAAACGAACTTGATAACCGACTTCTTGTCCAAGTCGCCAGTCGTTTTCAAAAGCGATACGGGCTGCCGAGGTTCGCGCTGCCAAGCGCCTCGGCTGAACCATGATGATCTGGCCGCTTGGGGGAAGCACTTTGGAAAGGGCAGGGGGGATGCGGGTTGTTTTCCCGGCCCCAGGTGGTGCTTGGATGACGAGCGATGAAGCACGTTGAGCTACATCGACGATGTCATAAAGCACTTCATCGATGGGTAGAGGAACCAGTGGGGAACTCATGAGTTTTCCGGAAACAGGAGCAAACAGGAACCAGCCTCAATTCAAGCTGAGAAAAGCTGGTTCCCGCCTCAACTTATTCCGGACTATGATTGCTGGACCCGGAATCCGAGGGTGGACGACTTTCGGTAGCAAACGAAGCACCACCTCCCCCGGATTGATCCAGCAAATGTGGACGCCGAGGCCCCGAGGAGTGAGGCGGCGATACCATGGCCCCGTTTGGCTCGATTTTTGTGGGCTCTATCTTAGCACTGGATTCTGTTTTCACACTAGGGCTGTGCTGTGGAGCTGTAGACTCAGGAACTCGAACATCCGGAATTTCCGTATAGGCTTCGTCATATCTGGATCGATAGCCTGGCTGCTTGGCTCGTTCTAATTCGAGCTTGTATTCATCGAGGACGGCCTTCTGAATGAGATCTCGGCAGCCCTGATTGATCGGATGAGCGATATCCGCATACAGTTTGCTCGAATTCCCCTCTTCGTCACGAACTTCCTGTCCTTGTCGCAACCGAATTCCACAATGGTTGCAAAAGGTTGTCCGCAGATAGTTCTTGTGCCCACATCGATGACAGCGAGCTGTCAATTTTCGACTCGGCATCGCCACAAATGGGCCAGACGCCCCTTCAATAATTTTCAGATCACGGACAACAAAACTATGGTCAATCGTGATAGAACAAAAAGCTCGAAGGCGATCCTCAGAATCTTCCATCAGCTTAATGCGAACCTCGGTAATCTCCACTGTTACCACTCCTTCGCGCGATGCATACGCCAATCATTGTGATGCAGTTCCCAGACGCGTTTGCGCTTCGATCGCAGGAGTCATGCATGATTGCCACACATGAACCCTAGAAAGTCCGCAGGCTTGTAAGCTTTGCGCTAATTGGATCGCTTCGGCTTCATCGCGACAGATTGCAAAGCGAGCAGAGCCGCTTCCACTGAGTTGATGAACCCATGCGGAGGATTCCTCCATCCAATTACGCAACCGACTTACCCAAGGTGTTACCTGACTTGCCGCTTCTTCAAGTCGATTACACACTAGGTGAGGAAGTTCGTCAAACTTCCCCGCAGCCAAGGCACCTACCAGTTTTTCTGGGGAACGAGGTGATTCGGGAACGCGACATTTGCGATAAACATCTGCGGTCGAACAACCTGCTGGCGGATGAGCGATTACTCCGTGCATTACACCGTTCAACGGCAACGAAGTTACCTGTTCACCCCGACCACGACAAAGCGCCAAACCTGACTCTTCCGAAGTGGCCGAACCCAAGAAAAACGACAAATCGCTTCCAATTTGACTCGCAACGGTTTCAACCGCTGATCGGTCAAATCGTCCCAACCAGATCAAGCTTGCTGCGGTCAGCGCGGCTGCCGTATCACTGCTTCCACCTCCAAGTCCTGCGGCTGCAGGAATCGTCTTGGTCAAGCGAACATGAGCACCCGAGGAAATACCGAGCAGCTCGCGTAACCTTAATAGACCTCGAACGACTAAGTTGGAAGAGTCAGCGGGAATCAACCAGGCTGGATCAATTTGAGCAGGATCGATTTGGTGGGATACCAAATCCATCAAGTTCCCTTCGTTCGCTCGTTCTGCAGGAGTGTGCAGTTCGAGTGTCACGTTTCCATCATCTCGTCCGTAAACTTGTATGGTGTCATACAAGCTAACCGAATGCATGATGGTTTCTATTTCGTGGTACCCGTCAGATCGCTTTTGGAGAATCTCAAGATGTAGGTTGATCTTCGCGGGGGCCAGTACAAGGACTCCATCTTGGTTCATCTTTAGATGCATCGAACCAACCAGAGCTTCATTTCTTGCAAGGATTCAAAACGGACAAGTCAAACCTTCGATGGAGCCTTTTGCCTTGATCCAATCACAGGTTGACAGCAATTCCAATTAAGCAGCCATTCTACAGATCGAAGTGTCTGGGTCAAGTAAATTTGACCACACTAACCTTGGGGGGAATCATTTTGGTCAGATTATTCGCAAACCATTCCTTTGGGCTCCAATACGCTTGAACCCAAAACACATGCAGTTGACACGCTTTTGAGGATCAACACCAGAGTTGGGTTGCGTGAAGTTTGTTGCGTTTCGTGGCGGAAAACTATTCGGCTGCGGGCGATTTAATCGCGACAATGGCAATCCGTTTTTCGGCGGCAAAACTCAATACTTCGTCGCGTTCAACCAATATGGTCTTGCCTGCTTCAATCGCCAAACATCGACCGCCAGCTTGGTGCAATAGCTTCAGTGTTCGTAAACCGATTGTCGGCAAATCGAAACGGGGATCTTGCTGCGGCTTAGCGACCTTCACCAAGGTGAACCCACCTCGCGGGCAAATGGTACCCGTTCGAGTAATCAGGGCATCGGTACCCTCCACCGCTTCGACCGCCAGCACCGTCTGATCCAAGACCATAACGCCTTGTCCAATATCCAAGGCTCCCATTTGCTTGGCGATACCCCAACCGAACTGAATATCTTTTTGTTCGGCAAACGTCGGATGGCGTTTACTTAACACGCCTTCTTCTACTAACAGATGTGGGGCAAAATCGGTACCTGGCACGATTTCAATTCCTCGTCGAAGATAGGCGTTGCACACATCCGTTAACAATGAGTCGTCGCGTGTATCACGCGTGCGCGTTACAAAATGAGGATACATGGTTTTGATGCATTGCCAATCAGGCAAATGTCTCCACCAGCCTCCTTTACCGTAGAGCAATTTATCTTTGAATAGCTTTCCCGCTAATGCGACGCGTTGCACGCGATGGCGAGAAAAAAAGCGGATGTGGCCACCCAACTTGGCGACTCCAAACCACTCCATTCGATCGCACCATTTCTCAAGCTCAGGATCAGCATGATCGCGAACTGCTGCGATATATAGTGGCACACCTTCATCTCGAAGTCGCTGAGCCACCACCATCGGATAACGCCCCCACCCAGCCACCATCCCCACCGGCGAAAACTTCGACGATGACATGCTCGTATTCAACGCAACGGTACGTGGCAGAACCACACCGCTGGCATCGGAACATGTTGTGGATGTAACTGGTACCGCTGCGCTCATAATCCCCACATTTCAAACAAAACGATTTTTCTAATTGGCGTTAGCAAATCAAACTCTGCTTCAAGATATTGACCAGCGATTAGGCTGCATCACCCGACGACATTGCTTGGCTATCGCGCTGTGATGCTTGAAGCTGATCAAGAGTCGCTTGAAGTTGCTTGAGTTGCTTTCGCATTTCGGGTAAACGCATCTGCAAGGCAAAGATCTGCATTTGCTCTTTTTGATTGATCGCAGGACTTCCCAATAAAACTTGCCCAGGAGCAGCATCACTCATCAAACCTGCTTGTGCCCCAACCACGACACCATCCGCTAAATGAATGTGATCTTTCATGCCAACTTGGCCAGCCAAAACCACATAGTTCCCGGTTGAGCAACTTCCGGCGATTCCCACTTGGGCACAAATCAAATTGTGTTTGCCGATCCGAACATTATGTGCGATTTGCACTTGGTTATCGATCTTGGTTCCTTCGCCGATCCGGGTTGCTCCATACGTTCCGCGATCGATGGTGACTCCAGCCCCAATCTCCACATCCGACTCAACATGCACCCAACCGAGTTGAGCCGTTCTGCAATGGCGCCCCTGTACCAATTTGTAGCCGAACCCATACGCTCCTAAAACGGAGCCGGCGTGAATCAATACTCGATCTTCAAGAATGGTATTTTCGTACAACACAACTCCAGACAAGATTTCGCAATCCGAGCCAATTTGCGTCCCCGCATGAATATGAACGCCGGGATGGATACGCGTTCTAGCGCCGATTTGAACGTCTGGCCCAATGGTCGCACCAGGGCCAATCCAACCATTCTCACCGATTTTCGCCGTAGCATCGACATACGCTTGCGGATGAATCCCACCTGCCAGCGAAGTGCGCTGGGGACGAAAAGAGTGAATGGCCTGAATGAAAGCCGCGTGGGGATTATCAACGCGAATCAAAACTTTTGATTCGACCGCAGGAAAATTACGAGGCACGATAAAAGCAGCCGCCGGACTGGCTTGGAGCTTTGCCAAGTACTTTTCGTTGTCCACCAACGAAACTTCACCCTGCTGAGCATCCTGCAGAGGTGCTGCGCCAGTTAACACCAGCCCTGCACAAGATCCTTCAATCGATCCCTGTATCTTGGCGGCCAAAAACTCGATGGAACAAGCTGCTGAATGCGGCACTTGGAAATCCCTTTCCCACATGAATCCTGACTACCTCTCCTGCGCATTTCGCCGGCTCTGAGGCAACGCTATCTATGTAATTTAAGTCGACTGGGGAATCAATCCGAATCGGCAAAATTCAACCACCAACCCTTGCTAGCATTTACCTTATTAAGGAGCAGATGCCTTCGAATCCAACTTCGATGAAAAGTACAATTGCACGCCTCCCCAAATGGCGAAAGGGATCGTGTAACACATCACGGTCAACACCACGATTTGAGCAATCGTGGTGATAAAGTTCAAACGCTTCAGATAAAAATGGATCAGCGATGGAACGCCCAACAAAAACAGCGCGATCCAACTTACGACTAACATCATCTGGAAGTAGGTTGAGTCTTCAAATGGAGCGATACCCAACAATAAGAGCCGTTGATTCGAACGGGTGATGAAGGCCCGATAGGATTCGAACACCCATCAGAAACACTTAAAAAGATTGATGAATCTCACCTGGTGCCCCCACTGGTGCCCCCCTTTTTCATCATCGCGAAAAATCCACCATCTCGCCCGTGGTTTGGCACTCGAACAGCTCTTCCTCCGGGACCACGGGATTGGCACTGATCCGAATCTTGAACTGCCGGCGCGGTTCTGCTCTCCTGCTCTCCTGCTCTCCTGCTCTCCTCTCTCGCGCAGCGGCGGCGGCTTGCCATTTTCTAAGATCTCAACAACAAGGTTCACATCCTCGCGATTTCTGTCCCTCCCTGGTTTCAAGTCACTCGGCATAGATTTCCCCCCAGAATGGAAAACGGCGATGAAAGTCATGATGAGGCAAACTATGCCAGCAATCCCGGACACCTTTGGTCGCACAAGATCCGGAAGTTTTCGATGCCAATGCCTTATGCGGTTTTGAATTGGGCATCATCGCAGCGTGCAATCAGGCAGCAGTGTTCTGTTGTGGAATTGCGGCGATGTGACATCTTCGAACGCTAGTGGTTCATGAGCTTCGCAATATGCTCCTGCTCGTACCGCCATGATTACGACCACTGCTTTAGTCGACGCTGGCCGGCAGATTGCAGCCTGGCTTGATCGAACGTTGCGCGATAATGATCAAGCCGATGCGGATGTGCAATACATTCAATCGATCGCCGCACCGGAGACACAATTGGCAGTCGCCGTAACACAACGTGAGAATCAGCACGCCACGTCAAGTACAAACACCTCGAACGATTTGAACACCGACCTAGACACTTCAGGTTCAAACATCCAAAGCACATCGGCAGCGATCGAGAAAATTTCGGCGGTTGATTCCGCAACCGCTTGGAAAGCATATCAAGTTGCCCTGGCCAGCTTAGACGAAGGGGCCGCAACGACCGCTGTTGATAAAGCGTATCAGCCGAAATGCGTTAGCATCGGTTTTACTTCTCCAACGCTACACGGTTCCGATCTGGTTGGTCGTGCAAAAGAAGATGTTGCGTCTGGCGAGAGTGAACCACGTACAATTGTACGTATGGCCCTCGTTCCCATGGCTCTGCCTGGGGACGCACTGCGTTAGAGGCTCCCGCCTCGCGGCTCCTGGCGGCGACGTGCAATAGTGGCCTATCACTAATCACGGTCGCGCTCGGCCATCAGTCGCAGCGGTGGCCCAAAAGTCACCATCCCATCGGCGAAATGCCGATGGTGACGGCGTGCACCTGTTTCGTTTGAAAGCGTTGTAGCCAGTAAGTCTCGCTTCCGCTGGGACAAGCCCAAGCGGAGAGCGGACATTTTCTACCGCCAGGTCGAGACGTACATTTGTACGTGGGTAGCGTCTTGCAGGAGTATTACCGGTTCCCATTAGCCGCAACGCGTTAGCGTCGGTTTTACCTTGCTAACGGTACACGGTTTCGGTCTGGTTGGTCGTGCAAAAGAAAAGGTTGCGTTTACCGAGAGCAAAGCACGTACAATTGTACGTATGCCCTCGTCCCCATGGCTCCGCCTGGGAACGCACTGCATCGAGGATCCGCCTCGTACCACAAGGAAGCGATGTAAAATCTTCGTCGGTTAAGCATTCCAATAAGTCTCGACCATCCCAAATGCGAGGAATGCCCTGTGGG
>JAFLCP010000197.1 GCA_017303505.1 Planctomycetota bacterium
TGTTGAACACGGAGGGTCGCCTTTTTTCGTATCCTGCGTCAAGGGCAATAAACACTTGATGCCAAATGAGTTACGACAAATCAAGGTACGAGAGTTGGCGCTGTCCAACTAGGCGTACTTCCGTTTGATTCCCAATCACGTTGGGTCAATGCGTGACAAAGCAGAATTGACTCGCCATCGCAGGAGCTATTCTCAATGAAGAGTGGTCGGGTAGCGGCAGTCCCCACTAATGTGAGAAGCCTAAGCAGCGGTTGAAAACTCTATAGAGTGCGAGTCGAAATTCCACTGGCGTGAAGTCATTGAAGACTGAAAACGAATGAGCTCAATGCCTCTGCAAATCAAACGGACGTCCAACTAGCCTTCGGCACACGAGCCAAACAACCAACTCGCTGCGATGTGTGGTCGACGCTGGCGAACGGAGACGACTTACGTGCGGACGAATCGAACGGCGCGGATCACGGCAGAGGACTGCCGTGCTACGAGAATCCACTCAGATCGGGAATCAAACGGAAGTACGCCTAGACTTCGGCATACGGGCTAAACAATCATCGCAATCGACGCCACTGCAACTAAAATTTTGGATTCCTGATTATCTACTTACCAGCCCACGGATCCATTCTCGATATCCACTTAACTTCGATTTCACTGTCACGGAGCGATGCTCGCTAAAGCGTACGAGAAACAACGTGGCGTCATCATCAAAGTTGTCACGTTGCGAGTAGTTCATCACGCTGCGAATAATCGAGCGGCCAATCAAGTCAAGGGCCTCTTTGTCGCCGGTTTGTTTGACCAGCGATAACAACCCAGCTTCACCAAGAAGCTGATCCTGCTGAGACGATGCCTCGACGAAGGCATCGGTGTACAATAGCAGCATGTCGCCCGCTTCAACGTTGAGCGAGTAATTCTGGTAACCAATACCGCTTTGAATGCCGAACGGAAGATTTGACATCTCGGCTCCACCCGCGATGACTTCCTCCAAATACGACCAGCGTTGTTCTCGGGCTGAGAAGTAAAGTGGACGAGGATGCCCCGCATTGGTAAGTGTCAATTTCCGTTTGTTGCTCTGATAGGTTGCAATGACGGCAGTCGCAAATCGCCCATCTTGCTCGAGACTAGCAAAATGAGAGTTAATCTCAGCAACTAGGCGTTGTTGATTCTTGTAGTTGATAAACTTGCGAATCGACTGTCGCAGTTTTAGTGAAGTAGCGGACGCATCCGCTCCATGACCAGCCACATCCCCCAATAACAATCGTGACAATACCCCGCCCATGCAAAGCGTTAGGAAGTAAACATCTCCGCCGTTCTTGCTCTCTTGATACGGCTTACTGTAAATCCAGGCTGAAAAACCAGGTGCCTGCACGTTGTTTTCGACATGCTTACTACCGTTCCATACTTCCATGCACTGCAATTCGTGTTGCTGTAGAGCCGAATCTGCGGTCACTTGGGTTGACTCTCCGACAGTCGCCATGTCTTCATCCGATCGTTATGAGAATGTTCAAAGGTAACGGCTAGACTTAGGCATCGACTTCGATTCTGAGTGAAGCAGCTCGTGCCTGACAGGCCAGTATCCACCCCTCTTTCGCTTCGGCGGCCGACAATGCATCGTGCGAGTCCATCTTCACCCGACCACTGCTGCAGCGTACCTTGCACTGACCACAAATTCCAGCGCGGCATTCCCACGCCATCTCAATTTCGTTGTCTTCTGCTATTTCGAGGATTGTTTTGTCAGATCCTCCCGAACAAGTGATGTTGGTCTTACGAAACAGTACCTCAACTTCACCGTATTGCAGTTCTGAATCGACCATTCCATCAGCAGATACAACACCATTTCCTGACGTGACTTTAGGTGAAACAAATTCTTCGGTGTGAATTTGTTCTTTGGGCATGCCGATCGACAATAGTCCTTCCCGAATCGCTTCCATCATCGGCTCAGGTCCACACATAAACACGGGAGTGTTCAATATATCCGGGACGAGATTTCGAATCGTCGCCGCATCTAATCGCCCAAACTGATAGTCCGCGTCGGTCCTTCTTTCGCTGGGTTCGTCAATACTTGACGAGTTGCTAACCGATTCTGGCTGACTAATAAAGTGAACTATCCTCAGGTTGTTATGCGCTTGGGCCAACGCCTGAAGTTCATCGCGGTAGATGATATCCTGCAACGTACGTACGGCATTCAGAAAAAAGATTCTCCCTGTCCACTTTGTAACAACCAGATACCTCAACATCGACATCGGAGGCGTGATACCGACACCTCCCGCAATCAAACAAACAGAGTCGCAGTCCTTACCATCGAACCAGAACTTACCTGTCGGGGCGATCACCTGCAGCAGCGTTCCTACAGTCACATGATCATGCATATAGCGCGAACCTAAGCCTGCATCATGTCGCTTGATAGTAACTTCAACATATTCACGCTGTGTAGGCGTGGAGGCGATAGTGTAACAGCGTCGGAAGGTCTGTCCGTTCTCGTTCACTTGCAGCGTCAGATACTGGCCTGGTTTATGAACAAAGGGTATTTCCTTGCTCTCAGGGTGCTTGAAACGGAACGTTTTGACACTGGAAGTTTCTTGCTTAATCTCCACCACCTCCAGCGGACCAGAATAGATCTTACTCGACCGTTTCGTTTGTCCCTTTCGGAGCGATTTTCGTTGATCTTTCTTCCAACGCTCCAATAAAACATGCCCAACACGAACTCCGAGCAGTGGTGTCAGGACACCGGCAAAAATGAGCGGTTGCCGTACATCACTCTTAACGAGCATGTAAAAATGCAAGACGCCCAGGATAACAACCACGTAGGAGAGTCTGTGCAATTGTTTCCACCGAATTGGCCCTAACCAACGAATCATGCCATCGGTACTGGTAAGGGCAAGTGGCAACATCAACAAGATCGCAATAAAGCCGACCGTCAAAAAACGACGTTCGGCGATTTCGCTAAATGTACTGGCAAGACTCCCCATCCGATCCCAAGCTACATAGATAACAAGATGCAAGATGGCATAGCCGAATCCAAGCAACCCCATTGCCCGCCGACCCGCGATCAACCAATTCCAACGGGTTAACCAGCGGAGTGGTGTAACGACAAGTGAGAGAAATAGAAAGACCAGCGATAGAATGCCCGTGATATGAATCGCCGTATTGACCGGGTTGGCTCCGAGTTGCCCTCGAACAGAATCCCATATCACCAACAGTAAAGTCAGCGCCCCGTTTAGAACAACTAAAGCCCGAAAGTACGCAGCATTCACGAGACGGTTCCCAATAAGTTAGTTAATAGTGCACCGACAGATCCAACCCTGCGTACAAATGCGCGACATGCTCCGAATAGCCATTGAACATCAACGTCGCTCTGCGACCCGTTTCACCGATTCGCTGCTCTGTTGCTTGACTCCATCGTGGATGAGGCACGTTAGGATTCACATTCGCCAAAAACCCGTATTCGTCGGGTGAAAAACGATTCCAGCTTGTGGGTGGCTCAGAATCTGTCAAAGTGATTTTGACAATCGATTTGATCCCCTTAAATCCATATTTCCAAGGGACTACCAAACGAATCGGCGCCCCATCTTGGGGCGGCAAATCTTTTCCATATAATCCCACCGCCAGAATGGTAAGAGGATGCAACGCCTCATCGAGTCGTAAACCTTCAACATACGGCCATTCCAAAACGTCGGTCTTCTGCCCTGGCATGCGTATGGGATCGAAAAGTGTTTCGAATGCCACATATTTCGCTTCAGGTTTTGGTCGAACTGCGTTCAAGACATGCGACAATTGAATACCCGCCCATGGAATCACCATGGACCAAGCTTCTACGCAACGCATCCGGTATATGCGTTCTTCGATTGACGCGAGGCTTTTCAATTCAGCGACAGAAAGCTTGATTGGGTTTTCTACAAGTCCGCCAACTTCCAAAACCCAACCCGAAGTATCAAAATCTTTCGCAACCTCCGCCACTTCATTTTTGTCCGTCGTAAACTCGTAGAAGTTGTTGTACGAGATAACGCTTTCTTCTGGAGTTTTCGTTTCGTCAATGAGAAAACCTGCGGACCGTCGTTGCTGCTCGTCTAAGGTGGTCGATAGCTCTCCTACAGACTCAGTATCTAATTCCATTTTTCGCACTGGATTGAGATATCGATATGCGGTGGCTGTCGCCGCAAACGAGCCAGCTAACCCGAGGGCCTGAAGAATTCTCCGCCGGCTCATGTACTGCTTGTAAGGAGTTACCTCCTCTTTGAGTTCCTTTCCGGAGAATTCTTTCGACATGAACTCACATCCCTTTTGGTCGTCTACGCGACTGCAGTCTCACCCAACCACTGGATTTTCAAGGTCGATCACAACGCCTACATTTTCTTTTCGCCTGACGTTTTCTCGTCAGCCTTCATCTTTTCGCCATCCTTCATCATGGCATCATCTTTCATCATGGCACCGTCCTTCATCATGCCGTCTCCCTTCATCTCGCCTTCACCATTCATCATCATTTCTTGTGCTGGTTTAGCTGTTGGACTCGCTTTCGGGGGTGCAGATTCCTGAGTGCATCCGACGACGAACGTTACCCCTGCGACAATGAAACACCCTCGAACAATTGACATCGCGGAACCATTTGACTTCTTCATTTGCACACCACCTAGAAACATTGCGAAAACTACAGGATTGAAAGTCGCGTCCTGCCATTAAGGCTGTCCAAGCAAACCGCGACGAGAGGCACGCTAACCGTAGGTGCTCTCACTTCTTTGACGGCTCAACAGATAGTTCTCTTACGCCTTAGAATCGCAAATTGCTGCGAATTAACCATAGAGCAGGCGATTCACCAGACAGCGCTCCTTTCCACCCCATTTTTGCCCCGCATCCCAAAATTTTTCGTAAGATGCAGCACGTTAGGATCGTCTAACCTAACAGAACAAGATTTTTGAGATCTCGGAAAAAAACTAAATTGCAAGATTTGGCGACATCTGTACAGATGAAGCGAGTAGACGAATGATGTTAAGCGATTCCGAGCTTTACGAAGCGATTCGGAGTGGGAGCACATTACGGGATGCAGCAATTTCGCAATTGCGAGCAATGCTGGTTCGTGGACTGTCGAAATCACTAACAGGACGATATCGACAACCCTTCAATGCAGATGACATCGCCCAGGAAGCGTTACTCAAGATATTGGCCTCAATCGAGCAATTCAGTGGCAAGAGCAAATTCGTTACCTGGTCGATGACGATCGCAATTCGTGTGGGTATCGGCGATCTTCGCAGGAAGTACCATGCGGATCAGTCTCTCGACTCTTTTCGCACAGATGATCATGGACGCATGGAGCTTCCCACGGCAACTATCTTGAGCGAGGGCAATGATTTCACCAATCGTGAGTTTGGCCAATTACTACAGAAGCTCATTGACTGCGAACTGACAGAAAAACAGAGAATTGTGGTACGGTCTTTTCTGTCCGACTATTCAACCGATGGAATTGCCCACGCCATGGGCTTAAATCGAAATGCAATCTACAAATTATTACATGATGCACGAATGAAATTGAAAATTGGGCTTGAATCTCATGGATATGGTCCGGATGACATCGCATCGTTCCTTGCCTCTGGGGAATCCATTAAATGAAACTAACCATAGAACAAACAACCGAACTAAAGTCATTGATTCGCTCAGTTACCGATAAAGACACCTTAGAGTGCGACGGTTGCTTTGATCTCATGAGCGAGTATGCCGAAGCGATGCGTTCTGGAAAACAACTAGGCTCTGCGATGTTGGCAGTGAAAGCACATATCGAACAATGCCGCTGCTGTCGTTACGAGTACGAAGCTCTGCTGGTTGCTCTGGAAGAGCTCGAAACCAACTCGCAATGACCTATCTGAAGTCCGTATATCCCTTGCCAATGCGTTCTACTCCAAAAACCTAGAGTACTTACAATGAATCGACTCGCTAGCCTCTTGATGTTCTCGCTTTCCCTTATGCTTCTGAGTCCACAACTCTTTTCCGAGCCGCCACAAGACTTCACGCTTGATTCTCCGACACACAACAGCTCGATCAAGCTATCAGAGCTCAAAGGCAAAACCGTTGCGATTCATTTCCTGCTCAAGACAGAATGTCCTTATTGTTTGAAATACACAAGGAACTATGCCAAGAGCGCGGAAGGTACTCAAGATGTTGTGCACCTATTCGTCAAACCTGATACCGCAGATGAAATCAAAGCCTGGGCGTCCCACCTCGATTCGCAGGGCTTACGAGAAGCACCCATCATTTATCGAGATCCAGATGCTCAGCTGGCGAAAACATTCAAAATACCCGACGGCTACAAATTCCACGGTCAGTCGGTTCACTATCCAGCAGTGGTTGTCCTGGATTCGAATGGAAAAGAATTGTTTCGCTATGTTGGGAAAAACAACTCAGACCGCTTGAGTTACAATGACTTCCAAAAGCGGCTCGCTGAAAGCCAGAAAAACAACTAAGAACCACATCCCTTATCATTAACTCTTCGAGATCGACGGTGTGTAATGAAGTTTTACGAATTTTCTTTGGTGATCGCAGTGTGCTTGTTGGCGACGGTAACGAACTCATCCGCACAAGATCGCACAGATCCGGCTCCGTCGAATGAGTCCTTGGTTCCGCATCAGCTATTGCCGCTCATCCATACACCGGAAGTTCAAACTGAACTGAAACTCAGCGACAAGGAGATCGATGCACTTGAGAGCTACTTTCGTGAAAATGATGGAGTATGGTTTCGGGCCCGTAATCTACCGGCAGAGAAAAACCATCAAGAGTTAGTTCGGCTTGAAAAAGAGTTTTGGGCGTGGGCTAAGCAAAACTGGGAACCGAAACAAGTTAATAGACTGGAGCAGTTAGAGCTGCAAGCGCAAGCCGCCAGAATGTTCTTGCGATCTGATGTTTCCAAGAAGTTGCGACTAACCGCAAGCCAAACCAGCCAGCTATTGGACTTGGCGGTGGCTACGGATTCTGCCCAGAAGAAATTTCAGTCCACCCGCTTGAAAGGTGAAGATACTGCGACCTTGGAAGAAACACTGAAAAGAGCCCTCGAAGCGGAGCAAAAAGGGCCGGCGGCATTACTCACTGTTGAACAACGCAAGAGCTTTGTTGAGCTTGTCGGACCGATTTTCAATACACAAGCCCTAAAACGCATCTATCCTATGGCGCCCGAATTCGCGACTGGTACCGAGTGGATTAACTCCTCGCCGCTCAACCTGGCGAGCTTAAAAGGGAAAGTTGTGCTGGTTCACTTTTACGCATTCCAATGCCACAACTGCCATGCGAATTTTGAGATCTATCGTCGTTGGCATGAAAAGTATCGAGGAGAGGATGTGGTTGTCATAGGCATCCAATCCCCGGAGACGAAGACGGAACGCGATCCAGCGGCCGTAAAGAAAGCGGCCCTCGAACGAAAGCTAGATTTCCCCATCATCATCGACACGGAGATGAAGAATTGGAACAACTGGTCCAATACCATGTGGCCGTCTGTTTATGTTATCGATAAACGGGGCTACATACGACACTGGTGGCAAGGGGAACTGAACTGGCAAGGTGCCACGGGGGATAAGGTGATTGAAGATGTGGTAGAAGCAGCGCTGAAGGAATGACCTGAATATGGAATCGCAATGCTGCAACAAGAATCCTCCGTTTTGCAGCGAGAGAAAGTTAGCCGATTCCTGATCACCATTTTCTTGATTCGATACATTGCACCTGCGGCAGCTCTGCTTGCAGTCGCTCAAAGGCATTGTGCGGTTTCTTCATTTCGATGACTTTTAGTTCCGGAAGCTGCTTGAAGGCTGCAATCCAGCTAAGTCGTTTTGAGGTCATCGGATACTGCCTGAGATCAGAAATGGACTATGTATGACACGGTGGATTAGGGGCCAATCTAACACTCTTGGTCATGCAATGACAAGCATCCTCTCAGCGAACGACAGATCTCTGCGGCGCGCTGGCTTCAATACCTAACTCCCAAACCCTACAAATTGAGCAGCGACAAAACCAACGAGTCACGGAGAATCGAACACCATTACGACCACCATTACGACCACGAAGTACGAGCTACGAATTCCACCGCGAAAATCCCCAGCACCGCGACGTCTTCAATTCGTAATTCCTAATTCTTTTTAAGCAGTTCCACTCGCGCTTGAGCATCGACCCATTGTTGTTTTTTGGTTTCAACTTCAGTTCGCGATTGATCTAATTCCCGTTTTGCTTCTTGAACCACTTCTGCCGTAACCACTTCATCCCCCAGTAAAGCCGATAGTCGGCGATACTCGGTTTGCCGCAACTCTAAGATCTTCTCCGCTAACTTGACTTGAGTCTCAACGCTCTCTAAATTCGCTCGAGTTTGTGTGCGCTCGCGTTCCCGCTTTCTGATCGCCTCCTCAGCGAACTCCATCCCCATGCGGGCTTTTACGATCAAATCGTCGTCCGTGCTTGGCCTGTTATAAGAAACGAACCCCCAGGCACTCTGAAACGCATCGAGCAAACGACTCAAATGTTGCCGGTTGGCACCTCCATCCAAAGCGACCGCAAGTAGTCTTTTTAGAATTAATCGAGCTTCATGGGTCTTGAACTCGGCTAACGCATTGTAAAGATACAACGGACTTTCACGGTCAACCATCAGCAACTTCTCAATCTTCGGAAGCGCCTCTTGGGCTTGAAACACCACCGTAGCACATGCTGCGGCGGTAGCAACTTCGAAGTTACTATCCTCCATCGCTGTGAGTAACGTCGACAAACAATCCTTACCTCCCCACCGCATCGAAACCAGAAGAATCAATCTGCGTTCGAAATCTGTTTCTTTCTCGAACAGTTGCAATATTTCACTCGTCGGGTAGGTAGAACCTGCCCGATAGAGCGCAAGCCAACACGCTAAACGAATCGCTGGATCTTGCGTTTCGTTCATCGCGATTTGACGGATGTTCTTCTCTTCGCCCACCCTGGCTAATTCGCTCAAGATCCATGCCGCTTCATAAGGAAAGACGGGTTGATCATCGCTGGCCGCAATTACCAGCGGGAGAATCTTTGGCGCAACCTTACCGTCGAGGCGCTGCAGTGTCTCGGATTTTCTCAGCAAATTATAGATGACGGTTTGTGAGGTCACCCCATACGTCTCACGTTCCGGACGACTTCTCGTAAACTCACCGAGAGATCGGGCTTCACTCAGCAGATTATCCACATAAACGGCCAACTCTACTTCAGCCATCGCATCTGGTTCAACGGCGAGAGTCTTCTCGTTTTCGATCCACCACTGCAAGATCTGTGGCGTCATACTCTCGGCTAAGTCGGGCGCCTGAAGATTTTCCACCGCAAACTTTCTACCGCTGAGTATCTCAATCGTTCTGATATACTCCGGGATCATGACATGGCGTGAGCTACGTTGGGTGTGGACGAGCATATATTGCAACAACAACGGCACCGCAGCTTTTTCTCGATGGTCGCGCAGCAACTTGGTGGCAGCACTGTAATTCGTCCAATGGGTATTGTCGTTTGTTTCGGCCAATAGCTTTTCAGCCTGTTCTAATTGGCTCTTATGCTTGGCTTCTGCGAGCAGCGATAGATAAGCGGTTTGAAATGTCTTGATGGCTTCCTCGACTTTGGGTGTAAAACCTGATTTCGCCGTTTTTGGTTCTTGTGCGTGCAGGTTTTCGCTCGTCACTGCGTCGGATACTAGCAAGAAGCTCAACACCACCAACGTCCGCCCAAAAAGATGCGGAAGCGACAGGGTTTTCATCATGAACTCCTCAGAATTTTCTCGGGACTCGGCGTTTATGTCGGAACCGCAGTGTGGACGCTTACAGAGCTGAAACGGTTCCCCGAAGATGAAAAACGGTGAGATTAGCTGGATTTCCCGCGAAAAACCATTAAATTGCAGCAAGAAATTTGAGTTTGGCACAAGATTTGGCGGCGTTCCCGCCTCCCTCTTATCCCCTTCAGTAAGCCCATACATGACACGTTCCACTGTGCCGAAAAGAACTTTGGCTTTGGTCCTCTTGTTGATTTTTTTGGGGGGACTCTGGCTTATTCGAGATCGGCTTTATCCGCCACAATCGGTATCAGCGCGATACGGCGTGATCGAATCAGCACACGCAGATTCGCCCAACGCGGTCAATGCAGATCAAGGCTCGCTATCGCAAGCCGATATTCGCCTGTTGCTCGTGGGGAACAGTCATACTCATTCGCAAGAGCTTCCTCAGCGAATCGTCAAGTTAATTGAATTCGCAAATCCCGGTAAGCGAGTCGCTGCGCGTACCGTGTCGGTTGGTTTCCTTGACGATGCGTTGCGTGATCCAAACATGGCTCAACTATTGAAAGAACATCCTTGGAATGCTGTAGTCTTACAAGCCCAGAAGATAAGCAGCAGTGGAAGATATACGCATTCAACCGCTGAAGGAGTCGACCTAGCCAAACAGGCCCGAGCTTTGGGGCTACCGGTCTTTTTTTATGCGGAATGGGGACTCAAGGGGAGTGTGGATAGTACCGCACGAACAGACCGCATCTATCGTGACATGGCCCAAGCATCCAATGCGATACTGATCCCAGTCGGATTAGTGTGGGAAGAAGTACTACGTCAATCGCCGAACTTAGAACTACACGATTTTGATGGCAATCACCAATCTGCATTGGGTGCCGACCTTACGGCCTTAGTCATCGCTTCGACAATAACACAACAACCAAGTTCAAATTTTAGTGCGTATACACCGCAATCTGCGTCATCCGCAGATTGGAAGTTATTTTGCGAGCATGCGGCTAATCCACAGACCCCAACCAGCAAAAAGTGAACGACAGACGCGGCAAGAACTTTTTTTCCCGAGGCAGTTTAGTCATTGCCAGTCTTCTCTGCAGTCTCTTCCACATCATCCAATTTTGCTTCACCCTCTGGCACAGCGTCGCTTACAGGTTCTTCCGCTTCCTCTAAGTCGATAATCTCAGCTTCGTCCGCTAAGAAATCACCTGCGGAGCCACCACCCCCAAGGGCTTGATACGCCTTGATCACCGCTCCTACTTGCTCTTGTTTTACCTCGATCAGAGAGAGTTTGGCTTCCATTAAGTCGCGTTGCGAAAGCAGAACATCGATATATTCCCCACGCGCACTTTGAAAGAGCTTCGTCGCGTTGTCGACCGAAGCCTCCAACGATTGCAGTTGCATTCGCTTGATCTCGATACTCTGCGACAGGTTCTCCACTTTGGAAAGATTATTGATGACTTCAATGTGAGCATTGATCACAGTTTGTTGGTATTGATATACGGCTTGCAATTGCTTGGCGTTAGCGTTGAGGTAATCAGCCTTGAT
>JAFLCP010000198.1 GCA_017303505.1 Planctomycetota bacterium
CCCGTCCCATCGCTTTCGCTTCGATCTCAAAGCGTTCTATCGCGCTTTGGTTCCCTTCAAGTGGAATGACTTTTAGGGCGACAGATCGGCCAACATCCAATTGCTCTGCTTCATAAACCGTACCCATGGCTCCACGGCCCAACTCCCGAATGATTCGACACCCACCGATGAGTTGAGATGTCTTCACCGTCGGCGGTTTCTTCTTTTTTTCCATCGACTTTTCGATCAAAGCCAAGGCGGGAAGATCTGCGCGGATTTGGTCGGCTAAATGAGGGAAGGTCTGAGCCAAGACTTCGATGGGAAGTTCGACACCGCGACGTAGTTCCGAGATGTACATGTCGGCGATGTTGCTAAAGCTAATGTCGCTCGGCTTATACGATGGTTTACTCATCTTTCGTGGACGCTGACTCAAATAAGTGTGTGGAATCCTATTTAGACTTTCCTTGGTACCTCGATGGGTACATGGAATAGGATGTCCATTGCGATCGAATTGGTGCGTTCGCGACGCAAACGACCTTATGAGAAAGCTAGCTTGTGAACCGCTAGAATGACGACATGCGCAGAATAGCACGAGTCGGTTGGCAGTTGACACATTAGGTTTGTGCCGAAGAATCCGATTGTGCGGATAGGGTTAGGCTTAAGTGAGGCCGACTACTGTACTAATTGGCGGATGTCCGCAATGCTAGGCTGCTTCGGGCTAGGCGGTGAGGCTAGAGACAGGTGTGAAAAAAGAGCTCTGCAACACTACCGAGAATCGTCTATTTTAATCTGGCGATCCCAAATCTACCCTCGCTACCCACGGCGATCAGCGTTCCATTGGAGTGGGTGTCCAATACATGGAAACCCACTTTCGACACGCTTTTCCAAACCGCGCCGTCTTTGGAAGAATCGGTTCCACCTGGCCCCGTTGCGAACCATGTTTCGGACTTGGTGGATGGATCGGGTAGGACGACGACAGAGCTTCGAAATGCATTCGGTTCAACCTTAGCAAGTTTCCAGGTTCTTCCTTGATCGTCGGAGTAGGCAGCGGTGTGAAGGGACTTAGCATCACCACGGTAGTCACCTCCGACAGCCACTAAGCGACCTGACATGGAATTCACGATGGAGAATATTCCGGCAGCTTCGCTGGAAGGAATCGGGATGAAGCTATCTTGCCAAGTTTGTCCAAAGTTGGTGGAAAGGTAAACGCGGGCTTGGTCGTTCTTAACGCCGCCCGTCCCAATCCAAGCTTGTCCTGAAGCGTCGACACATAAAGCCGAGTTACTGGCAGCAAACGCCGCTTCACCTGCTTGTAATTTGGGTAGCGAGTTAGCGCGGTTTTCGTTCCATGTTTGCCCTCCGTCTTCCGTCGTGAGAATGAGCCACTTGTCGTTCACTGGATCGCTAAAAAGAATGCCACGTTTCGAGTCGAAGAACTTTAGTGCGTCGAAGAACGCCTTCTCTTCAGTGCGACGCAGAACCTCTTTCCATGTCTGGCCCCCATCGTCGGTTCGTAGAACGACAGCCGGTGTGCCTGCACTGGCGATTATGGCTTGATTGCCGTTCCATGCATGGATTGAACGAAACTCTAATTTGTCAAAACCACTCGGCGAAACATCAGTCCAAGATTGCCCCAAATCATGGGAGCGGATAACGGTCGAATTTGCTCCACAGGCCCAAATCGTTTCGCCGTCGTCGCAGAGTTCGAGGCCCCTTAACGATGCGGTAACGCCGGTTGGCAAGACCTGCCAAAATTCTTCGTTGTTCTGAAAGGCGTTCACTGCATTAATGCAGAATAGGTTCGAAAAAAACACACACAGGACGACTAAGTTGCATACAAACCCGCGAAAATGGATTTGGTATTTCATCGACATACTCCACAATTTGAATCGGTACGTAAGTTATCGTATCATGCGACGAAGTTGAATGTCACTGGACAACAAGCTTCACCTGGAAAAGTGCCAAAGGAAGTTCCCATGCGATCCATCAAAGCGCGACGAATGAGCATCGCTGTTTTAGCCATTGCGAACTTCTTGGGGCTCGGCATTAAAGCGACGCCGGATGAATTTCCTCCTCTGCGCAATACCGACCCAGGTAATGCGAAACCTATGGAGGCGGCTGAAGCAGCCAGTTCGATGCAACTCCCTGAGGGATTTGTGGCGAAGCTGTTTGCTGCGGAACCTGAAGTGCAAAACCCGATCGCAATGACTTGGGACACGAAGGGGAGGTTATGGATCGCAGAGAATTTTACCTATGCCGAACGAACGCAGCGTTTTGATTTGTCGCTTCGCGATCGCGTTCTGATCTTCGAAGATAAAGATGGAGATGGGAAAGCCGAGTCTCGCAAAGTTTTTACAGATCAAGTTCAAATGCTGACCAGTGTCGAGGTTGGGCGAGGGGGTGTTTGGTTGATGTGCCCACCCCAGTTGCTTTTTTTGCCGGATCGAGATGGGAATGATCAGCCTGACGGTGCAGCCGAAGTGGTCTTAGATGGTTTCCATGTTGCGCAAGACAATTACCACAATTTTGCCAATGGATTGAAATGGGGACCAGACGGCTGGCTTTACGGACGTTGTGGGCATTCTTGTCCTGGTAAAATTGGGATCCCCGGAACAGCTGCTGAGGATCGGGTCCCAATTGAAGGTGGTATTTGGCGATTTCATCCGGAAAAGAAAACGTTCGAAGTGCTGTGCCATGGGACCGTTAATCCCTGGGGACATGATTGGGATAAGAATGGTGAACTGTTCTTTATCAATACCGTAATTGGGCATCTGTGGCACATGATGCCGGGTTCACACTTCAAAGAATCGTTTGGCGAGAGCGTTAATCCAAATGTCTTCGAACGCATGGATATGATCGCGGATCATTATCATTTCGACACCCAAGGAACTTGGTCTGATAGTCGCGACGGCAAAGCGAACTCACTAGGTGGAGGTCATGCCCATGTAGGGATGATGATCTACCAGGATAAGCTGTGGCCCGAGAAATACAAAAATCGTTTGATGACGCTCAACATGCACGGGCTTCGCGTAAACGTAGAACGCTTAGAACAAACGCTTTCAGGTTATGTCGGTAAACATGAGCCGGACTTCATGATTTCCAAAGATCCATTCTTTCGAGGAACTGAGATATCGGTAGGGCCGGATGGGAATGTGTATGTCATCGACTGGAGCGACACTGGTGAATGTCACGAACATACGGGCGTGCATAGAACAAGCGGTCGAATTTTTAAGATTGAGTATGTTGATGGAGAAGTAGAACAGGCAGATACAAGTTTGGTTGACAAAGCGTTTGTGACTCCGCGTTGCCTAGCTGGCGACGGCGAAGTTACGGTTCTTTGGGAAAATTATGCGAAGCACTCTTTTGAGCACGAAGACTTTAGGAGTGACCACAATTCCAACAACGAGCATGTTCGAGCGTGGGCGATACGCCTGATAACCGATCATTGGCCACTTGACCGAATCACCGGCCCTGATCCAAAAGCCGTTTACCCAAATGCACCAGATACTCTAGCAATCTTGGAAAAGATGGCCCACGACGATGAATCGGGTCTCGTCCTACGTGTTCTTCTGTCGACACTACAGCGTCTACCCGCCAGCGAGAGAGCCCGGATTGCTGGACCCATTATTAGACGTGAAAGATTCAAGGACGAACATGACTTAGCGCTGTTGGCTTGGTACGGACTCATTCCTGTTGGCCAGAAGATTCCAGATCAATTGCTGCAACTTGGTATCCAATCGCGCTGGCCAACACTCACCAAAATGATCGCAAGATTTTTCGGCAAAGAAATTAAGTCGAACCGGAAATCGCTAGAACGCTTACTAGCGGAAGCGGGAAAATTGCCCGAAGACTGTCAGGTTGCCATCGTCAATGGCTTATACGATTCGCTTCGGGGCGCGCGAAAACTTGAAATGCCACAAGGTTGGGAAGCTTTCACGATGTTGTCTGCAGTTGCCAAGGAGGATATCAAGGTGCGGCAACTATCAACCGTATTCGGCTCCGGCAGGGCGCTTGATGAATTGCGAGCCATCGCTATGGATAAATCGGCCGACTTGACAACGCGCGGTAGCGCTCTTGAATCGATTATTGAGTCGAATCCAGTAGATACCAGAGCACTATGCGAAAGCTTGCTTGATACTCGCGTTCTCAATGCGATTGCTCTTAAAGGTTTGATTCGGTCGGACGATCCCGCTGTGGCAAATTTGCTGGTGCGAAAATATCGAGCTTTTCAACCTGAAGATCGCGCGGAGGTTCTGCAGGTCTTGCTATCGCGCAAGTCGACCGCTGCCATTTTGTTGGATAATGTTGGCTCGGGTAAAGGGCCGATCACTTCAAAAGAAATTTCGGCCTCACATGCGCGACAAATCGAGAATTTTGGGGACGCCGAATTGTCGAAGAAACTTCGCGAAGTGTGGGGGGAGCTTGGCGAGACGGATGAGGCAATGAGACAAGCGATTGAGCACTGGAAGAAACAGTTGACACCGGAGATGGTTTCTCAGGCTGATCTACCTAAAGGACGTATGCTCTTCGACAAAACGTGTGCGAATTGCCACGTCCTGTTTGGGGCTGGGGCAAAAGTGGGGCCGGAGTTGACCGGTGCTCAAAGAAACAACCTTGACTATCTGTTGGAGAATATTCTCAATCCTAGTTCCGTTGTTGGCAAAGAATTTCGCATGATCATTGTGCGTACAACTGATGGTCGCGTGCTAAATGGTTTGGTAGTCAGCCGCGACGATCAAAAACTAACACTGCAAACAGCAACAGAGTTGCTCACCATCCCCAGTGATGAAGTGGAGGAAACAAAGGTTACAGGCAAATCGGCGATGCCCGATGGGCTTTTGCAAAATCTGTCGCCGGAGGAAGTACGCGATCTGATCGGCTATTTGATGAGCCCCATTCAAGTAGATGCGGCCGCTAAGTAAGAGCGAACACTCTCCCAGCCGAATTGAAATCCTTCTGGCTCGAAACTACGTCACTCTCGAGCCAGAATAGTGGAGACTCTTTCCCGGAAGGTTCATCCGCGTAACTAGTCATTCTGTTTGCGACAATTTGCGATGATTAAGAGTAGGTGATCTTTTTGATTGGGATCAATGGTCGCAGCAATCCTGGATAAACTTCCGGACGAGAGGGGCGTTTAGCCCGTGCGCCGAAGGCTAGGCGTACTTCCGTTTGATCCTCGGTCTTGTTAGACCAACGCGTGCCGTGACGCATGTGACTCACCATCGCACTAAGAACTCGCCAAGAAGCGTATTGGAGTCGCTAAGGTATCGCCCTACCCGTTAAGCGTACGTTGCCCTGCGACCGCTGGTAGCCCGTAAGTCGTTGTCCCACTTGCGTGAAGCCAGTGGAGACCGGACTGAAGTATTGCGACGAGTCAGCGCCGGTAGCTGGTCAGGCGCGGGAACCTCCTGCTCAGGGCAGGAGGCGAATTTTATTGGCAGCTCAACGCTAATGAGAAAGGGTATTCGTCCAACGCGCATGCAAGTCAAACGGAAGTACGCCTAGCCTTCGGCCCATGGGCCAAACGAACCTTTCCAAAGTCGCATATTCGCTTCACATCGCACAGAGATCGCGCTTTTGGATCGGCGTTCCGTTCGAGAAACAAGAACCTTGACGAGACCCAAGCGGTCCATCGTATCATCCGCCGCCCGCCCTGTGCGGGCGGTTCCCGCGCCTGAGCAGCTACCAAGCCGATCGCATAACCAAAATCAAACAGTTTTGATTCGAGTTAACAACGAGGAGGACTAGGTGGCGAGAGTTTGGCCACTCATTGATTCGTGCTGGCCGAGCCGCAATGAGTTGAGCCAACTTCGCATTTGTGGCTCATCACGTACGCTCGTACTTGTCACACACAGAAACATCGACAAACAAATAAGAGCGACCTATCTGTTCACGCAACGCTGGAGCCACCTGCAGAGACGACGGATTACCGATCACGCAGTCGCTGCTGCAACTCCGCCAATAGATTCGTCAGAGAGATTTCGTCGAGATTCCGCAATTTATGATCAGTCGCGACCTCTTCACCGAGAAACTCTTGCATCAATTGAATCTTGCCAGCCATTTTTCCGCGCTCCAATCCCTCTACTCGTCCCTCTTCTCGTCCTTCTTCTAACCCCACTTCACGTCCCTCTTCTCACCCCTGTGTGAGCAAGCGGTCGGCCAACGATCCAGGCTCAAATTGGGTTGGGAAGACGCTCTTTAGGGTTTGCTTGTATTCAGATTCACTTATATTCTTGTTGACAGACATCACATAGACTCCGATCACTTTAACCCATTCTTCCCCTTGATGACCAGGAAGCAATCGGACAATAAGTCGCAATATCTCACCCAAAATTTCGATCAAATGGCGGCTACGACTGTATTTTAGCAGCCGAAGTGTGCTTTTCAAAATCAGATTCCCGCCGATTTCATGGTCCTTCAGCGCGCTCAAGTCCATCAGTTGAAATCGAAAATCGACTTGATATTCGGCCAGTTCTTTTGGCCCCATCACCAATTCTTGCATACTGCGGGCGGCAGACCAACCACTCTCTCCATGATACACCACCAAGGGGACGATGGGGCAAAGCTCCAGCCCGTCCCGTAGACGCTTCTCCCAAATCCGGACTAAATACGAAGGCAACTGAAAGGCTGTTAACGCATCGGATTGACTTTTGTGCTCAAACAAAAAGTAGATCAGCGTCTCTTTGGCACCATTTGCGTCTCGGTTCTTTGCTAGCGGCGCAGAGAAAAGCAAATCCGAAAACTTCTCACGCAGATCGGCATCAACAAAACTACCCGCTTGTAGCTTCAAATTCTCCAAGTCCAATACAGCCAACGCCGCCTCATCGAGTTGCGTTTCGATGAGACTTCGCGCATTGGGCAATTGCGATAATGCAAAATGAAAAAAGTTATTATGTGGAGTTGGTAAGTCGCTCATGTGCACATTATAGCCGGAACACTTACGGCTAGCATCCGGTTGTCGCAAACAAGATCAACAATGAGAAACATGCACTTTCAAATATGATCGCCGGGCGCTTGCACCAGCGTGATGATCGCACATCGGCCAATGGGCCCACCGGCACGAATGCGGATTGATCACGAAAGTTCCCACTAAGCAACTCGCCATTCGGGCAGGCCAAAGTGCAGTCACAGGAGCGGCAGCCGGGGCGGTCTCCCATGTCGCTGGGGGGATGCATTGCACGGTGCCATGCACTGTGCAATACACTGTGCAATACACGGTGCACTTGGTGGCTTCACTCGCGGCTTCTTCCTAAATCGCTACGCCCAAGCCTGCTTCACCGCTGGTACGCCATTGGTGGCCGACTTAGAGGGTAATAGCAGGCCGATCGAAGAGATCCAAGTGGGCGAGATGGTGTTAGATCGCAATGAGTTTGAGCCCAATGGACCCCCGGGAACTGAAGCGAGTTGAAGCGAAACATGTCCACACCTTTCGCCGAATTGCTCTCCTGTTCTCCTGCTCTATCCTCTCCTTTTCTCGCGCAGCGCTGCATCCCTTCTATGTTCCTGCTCGCGAAGCGTTTGTTCCAGCCCGAGAACTACAAGTTGGCGATCAACTCATCTCACACGATGGACGCTTGCTGCGCATCGATGCGATCCACTCCACGTTGCAAATCGCAACCGTTTACAACCTCAGAGTCGCGGACTACCATACCTACTTCGTCGGCTGCGACGAGTGGGGATGGAGTGTTTGGGCACATAATGCGTGTGGTCCGTTCGGCGAAGGATTAACGAAACAGGAACAACTCCAAGTTTATCGGCGTTGGAAAGCGGCGAACGGAATCGAGGGGCCTCCAACATCGCAACAGCTACAACAACTCCGGCAGTTCGAATACGACTTTAGTAACCAAGAGCGCGTACTCGGTGATTATTTCGATATTGCTGGCATTCCGGATAAAGCGATGATTCATTTATCCACAGCCTCAACAAAATCGCTACAGCCAGGAGTTTCTTCTCGGCAGATATGGGTCGAAGCAGGGGAAGTTCGACGCATGTCAGCGGGAGACTATCGATTCGATGTTGTAGGTATCGGGGCTAGAGGCAGTCTTCCCGACGCTCAGACACTTGCAGTTCGTTTACCTCACCCCGACAATAGTCGGTCCTTTGCTTTCCATATAGAGAATAATCCAGCGAGAGTGCAGGAATATGTAGCGGTTGATGAGATTCGACCGGACAAAGTTCTAATCCTCCCCAGAGGCTCTCGGTTCACGCCTTACCAAAAGTGAATTCTGAGCTCCATGCAAAATGTCAGATACGAAGGGTGTGTTTGTGATTGATCTTGATTTCATTCAAAACGTTGTGGTGGCACTCAGGGCGAATAAAGAGTTAATCGGTTTTGTTGCGCATCCACCTGAGGCAAGATTAATGCCATTTCAGCAGTCAACAACGGAGAAATATATTGCCATTGCTAATGCGTTTCTAGTGAATCAAATTTGCTTACGGGTTCTTTCAAGCGTTACTAACATAGTTGTCAAAACTGTACTTGATGTTGCAACGCCAGATTTTCCGAAAGCAATCGACGTCCTCTTCTTTGCAACAGATGGTGAGTTTACTGACCGCGTTCTCCGTGTTTCAGTATATGAGCTCGCTTTCACTCACAAATTTTTGATGACCCCAGATATCCTAATGAACCGAACAACAATAACAGGTGTGGCATGCGCGTGGTATTGGGAAAGTGCAAGAGTGCCTATGGAGTCAGAGTAGGTGTTACGGGCCGAATTACCATCGCACTTTTGTGCCGACTTGTAACTGTAGAGATTTCGGCCTGATTTCTAAGGTTTGGCCGAGTTGTTGAAGAAACTGGAGAATGTCAAAGTTCGTTGATTCGATCACACAGGGCAAGTCGATCGTGCAGAAGTACTTCGTGGAAAGAGTGATTGTCCATATTGCCGTCGCGCTCTCCATGCATAAGAAATGTATCCGTTCTTAGCAAACGGTCGCATCCGTTCAAGATTTTCAAAGGATAACGCTTAACGAGCTGACGATTCGGCCTCAGTCTTCGTACGCCCCTGGTCGCGCCGATACCCGCGCAACTAGTTCGCTAGAATGTCGTCTGCCGGAAGAAAATGATGCCCCTGAAGCAACATCGCTCCTGCAAACGCTGGACGTACAAATGTACGCGTTAAAGAACAATTATTCAATAGCTCTTTCGGCGATACGCAATTCTGAGCCACTTTGATTAAGAATAGTGGTTATTCTCCATTGCTGATCTAACGTCGACACACCACGTCTTCATCAACAACTGCGCAGATTTCACCTGCTAGCGTATCGCTTCAATCACAAACGTCGATTGAACCAGCATTGCCATTGCCTGCTTTACCGCTGGTACGCCATTGGTGGTCGACTTGGAGGGCAATAGTCGTCCGATTGAAGAGATTCAGGAGGGGGACTGGGTATTAGCTCGCAGCCAGTTTGATCCACAAGGGCCGCTGGAGCTGAAGCGAGTTGAAGAGAAATTTGTCCGTACGGCTGCTGTTATGGAATTGGCCATTGGTGGCCAAAAAATCAAGACCACCGCTGAGCATCCATTTTACGTACCCGCTCAAGAACGTTTTGTCCCTGCCGGTGATTTGCAAGTGGGTGATCTGCTCGTTAGCAGCCAAGGGACTTTGATTCCGATCGAATCGATCTCCCAACTCAACGAAATCACCACCGTCTACAACCTCAGAGTCGCTGACCACCACACCTACTTCGTCGGCGGGGCATTGTGGAACTGGGATGTGTGGGTGCATAATGCCAAATACCAACTGTTGCCGTTGCAACAGTTAGCGCAATCCGACTCTGGAGCAAGGGCGAGCCTCAGGCGAGCGTTGGGAGGAGTAAAGTTAAATGAGCAAGCACACCACCTTATTCCATGGGAACTTAGACATCACCCGATGGTAACCTTAGCCGCGAGAGGAGGTTTCGGAATGAACAGTACTGCGAACGGACTTATCCTCTCTACTCGCATCCACTCAGGATCTCATCCAAAGTACACTAAGGCGATAGAAATTGCACTCGACGAGATGTATAAGAAAGCAAAGAGCAATCCTGTGCTAGCGAATCTCATACTGCAGGGTTACACGAATCGCCTCATGAAAGGCTTGCAACGCACTACCAAAAAGTTAGGTTAATAGCTAACGATCGAAAAGAGGTCGAAAATGGAATGGTCACAAGAATCTGATAGAGGCCAAGTGGTTTATTCTGCGACAACGTTGGAAAGTAATTGGCATCGCCTACGAGATCCAATAAGCGAATTCTTGGCATACCTCATGAACGCAATTGCGCAGGCCCCCCCTTGTGATTTCGACCAAGTTGGATTCGAAATTTGGCTCGACTCTGGTCGCATCATTGGCTATTCAGCCTCCACTAAGACACCGAAATATGACAAAGCAATACTTGTTCAACTATCCGTCGAATTAATTTATTCATTGTTTGATTCGCTTCCCGACTCGGATAGTAACCCAGAAGCGTTCGATGCAGAAGTCATTACTTTACAAACGAAAGTTACCTCGTCATTAATTTCCGCTAGTCTAAGAGATCCTGGGAAAACAGCGATTGCTAAGCTCAGAGCCAAACACCCCTTTACATGCTGGTTTCAGTTCGCAGGTGATGTTTCCTCGCGACGATTTACATCTATCTAGCAATCGGCAATTTCAACTTGCTAGGTAATTTGCCAAACTTCGACATTGCATTTTGAACTTCGGTAGAGAGGGCGCTGAACACTTTATAACATTCAAGGAAAAGGTCTGAATGGTCCGACACTCCATCGTTCTTTCGGTAGAACCGTGCTCCATTAAGCTCAACAAGGACTTCCCTCATTGGTCGATGCACCGTGAAATTCGGATTTACGCTGCCGATTGGCAAATGCCAGCAATACAAACGAACTGCTTAAGTGTTACGGGCCGAATTACCATTGCACCATGGGCCGAATTATGAGTGTAGAGATTTCGGCCTGATTTAGGCGGTTTGACCGAATTTTAGAAAAACTGGAGAGAGTCTCTGGTCGTTGATTCGATCACACAGGACATGTCGATCGAGCAAAAGAACGTCGTGGAATGAGTGTTTGTCCAAATGGCCGTCGCACTCTCAGCGCATAAATAATGCGACCGCTCTTAGCAAACGATCGCAACCGTTTGAGACTCTCGACAATGGGCTATCAGCGAGCTGACGATTCCACCTCACTCTTCGTGTCATTGGGCGCTTCAAAAGGGGCCACTGATGGGCGCTTATTTGGGGCAGAATCCCTGAAATTAGAAGATTGGCCCCTTTTGGAGCCATTTTTCATTACTCTTTATCGGTCGCAGACCCGGTGGGC
>JAFLCP010000199.1 GCA_017303505.1 Planctomycetota bacterium
ACGTCGAACTCCTGAACCCTATGAGTTCTTGCTCGACATTCCCACTGGCGTATCGCACATTGACGTCGAAATTCAATACATCGTCAATCAAGCCACGACCAACTCCGAGGGAGCGGATTGCGCATTTGAAGGAAACGTCGGTTACTTCAGCTTTAACACGGTCGCCGTTTATCCAACAAGCTCAGAACAAAAATATGGCACGGGCTACGATTTGATTTATGAAGTCCGCCTCACTTTACCTCCCAATATCGAAGCACAAGGCCCTTTGCCACTGAAGGTGCAGCCGCTCGAAGCCAACTCGGACCGGATAAGAGAATATGAACCAGTCCCCTTACATCAACTCGTTGACTCTCCTCTGATACTCGGCGAATTCATTAACACGATCGAGCTCACGGCTGCAGACTCACCCTACAAACCCCACTTCCTCCATGTTGCTTCGAGTGAAGAAGAACAAACCGAACTTCCTGAAGAATTTGTGTCCGGGCTTAAAGCACTTGTCGGCGAAGCGGCCGAAGTCTTTGGCCACGCACCATTCGACGAATATCATTTCTTAATTATCATCGATGACACACTCTCCGATATCGGCTTGGAACATGGCAATTCAAGCTTAAACACCATGAGCATTGATGAAATCGAAGATGAAGGCTTGCGAGCCGATTGGCCAGCGGAGTTGTTGCCGCACGAATATGTACATGCCTGGTGCGGTAAATATCGTATACCACGAGCTATGGCCCAGCTCGATTTCCACAGCGATAAGGACTTCCGCCTCCTATGGGTTTATGAGGGACTCACCGAATACTACGGCACCGTATTAGCCGCCCGAAGTGGCTTGGTGACCAAACAACAATTTCTCGACCACAAAGCTCAACGTATTCACGAACTCTCCTTGCAGAGTGGACGAAACTGGCGATCGCTTGAAGATACTGCCACCATGAGCCATCTGTTGCGCGACTTTTCCGCCTATTGGCAATATCGACGCCGAGACCAAGATTATTACGATGAAGGAGCACTCTACTGGTGGGAAGCGGATGCGTTGATTCGGTCAGAAACCGCTGGGCAAAAATCGCTCGATACCTTCGCCGCAACTTTTTTCGGCGACCGAGTAAAAGATGAGGAATCAAAACCCGAGTTCATTCCCTATCGCGAAGTCGACGTCTATCGCGCACTGAATCAGGTTCACAATCACGCCTGGGAAAGCTTCTTCGAAAAACGAATCAAAGCAACGCAAAAGTCGCTCAACATGCGAGCCATCGCTCGCTCTAACTATCGTCTCAAATATGGCCCGACACCAAATGCCTATCAATCACGCCTGGAATCACAATATGCCTACTGCGATGAATCGGCCTGCTTAGGCATGACCCTATCCCATGATGGCGTTGTCAACGGAATCATACCCACTGGACCGGCAGATCAAGCGAAACTAGCGGAAGGTGATTCCATCACCAAATTTAACACTGCCGACTTCGATCACGCAGCTCTGCGTCAATGGCTAGACGCCAGCAACGAAGGAGACTTGCTTCTCCTGACCGTCGATCGACACGGCAAGGAACTGAAGTTCGAAATCACCATTGGCAATCCCCACGCTCGCTTTCCCTACCTGGAAAATGCTGATTCGCGCGATCTCATTCAAGAGATCATTCTTCCCAAAGTTGAGATGTTGGTTCCCTAAACACTCCCATAAGTCGTGAAGATATGACACCCATCGAGATCATTGCGGTTCTCTGCGGATTGTTGTCCGTCATACTCACGATCAAACAGAACATCTGGTGCTGGCCCGTTGGTTTAGTCCAAGTCGTCTTGTTCATTGGCATCTTTTACGAAGCCAAGCTTTATTCCGACATGGTACTCCATATCATTTATGTCTTTCTACAATTTTACGGTTGGTACCATTGGCTATACGGTGACAAAAATCGCGATCGTCTCCCTGTGACGCAACTTGATCTAATCCCCTTGGCCATCTGGTGCGGTGTGGTTGTGGCCGGAACTAGCCTGTGGGGATATGCGATGTTTCGCTGGACCGATGCCGCCTTTCCCTTTGCTGATGCCTTCATCATGGTTGCAAGCCTAGTCGCTCAATGGCTGATGGCTCAGAAGAAACTGCAATCCTGGTGGTTTTGGATCAGCGTCGATGTTGTTGCTGTCTATGTGTATTGGTACAAAGAGCTGAATCTGACAGCGATTCTCTACGCGATTTTTCTAGTTCTCGCGACACTTGGCTGGCTCGCTTGGCGGAAGACTTACCTACAACCAGAGTTAAACGCAGCATGACCACGGGTTTAGTTTTAGGTAAGTTTGCTCCACTCCATCGTGGCCATCAGTTTCTGATCGAAACGGCTCTTTCAGAAAATGAAAAAGTTGTCGCTATTATTTATAACGCGACCGACGTTACCTCGATCTCTCTAGTTACTCGCGCAAATTGGATTCGCCAACTTTACCCAACAATC
The DNA here is from genome assembly GCA_017303505.1 of Planctomycetota bacterium. Classification (GTDB taxonomy): domain Bacteria; phylum Planctomycetota; class Planctomycetia; order Pirellulales; family Pirellulaceae; genus JAFLCP01. Next base: position 2,445 of record JAFLCP010000199.1, read on the forward strand.
GAAGTCCTCGAAGCTTGGGATGGCCCAACGGTGGTCGGCGATACTCCTGAAATCAAGCGACTTCATGAAGAGTACATTCGTAAGATCTTGGATGGGCGAAAGATAGACGCTTTTTACTCCAGCGAATTCTATGGGAAACATGTCAGCCAATCGCTCCAAGCGTTAGACCGCCGCCTAGATGAAAGCCGCGATCGCTTTCCCATCTCCGGCACCTTACTGCGAGCGGAATCATATCGCTATCGCCAATTTGTCGATCCGCTGGTTTATCGCGATTTAATCACCAAAGTTGTTTTCCTTGGTGCCCCGTCCACAGGCAAAACCACCCTAGCTCGGGAGCTAGCCCACCGCCGCCAGACCGTGTGGATGCCCGAATATGGCCGAGAATATTGGGAAACACACCACGAAAATCGCCGCCTTTCACTCGACCAATTAGTCGAAATTGCTGAAGGGCATCTCCAACGCGAGGACAAGCTTCTCCAAGAAGCTAACCGCGAAATCTTTATTGATACCGATGCCTCTACAACTCACCTCTTCAGCCACTATTACCACGGCGAGGCAAAAAAACGTTTAGCAGAAATGGCAGCCAACGCGGCCACACGATATGATCTCTTCTTCCTCTGCGAGACAGACATACCCTATGACGATACTTGGGATCGTTCAGGAGAAGCCAACCGAGACCAATTCCAAACGGCTATCGTCAACAACCTGATAGACCGGCAGGTCCCATTCATTCGTTTGGCGGGACGCTTAGACGACCGCATCCAGATTGTAGAATCCGTGTTAAACCAAAGGCGACATCCCTAATACGCTTGTAACCACACCGACATTCGCTCACTAAGTCGAATTTGATTAGCCCATGCGTAACTTACTCATTGCCTTACTGCTCGTTGTCACTTCCGCCGCTTCTGCTTTCGCGCAGGGAGGCAACAATCCCTTCGAGCCGCTTTTGCGAGACTATGAAGGGAAATCAAAAAAACTTCTCGCAGAAATGGAGAAGAAGGTGGGGATACACCAAGCGACCCTCGTCGCCGAAATGTCCGCACAGATCGAACTGCTTATCATTGAGGGCGAGCAACCCTCTGCGGATAAATTGAAGCAACTACTGACTGCCATAAAAGCAGCGCCCGATTTCGTCACTGCAGCAGATACTATCGCAGCGGATATCCTTCCGCTCAAAACGGGCGCTCATTATATCGTCATCAAATATCTGGACGGCGTTTTGACTATCGACAAAGAGTATGCCCCCAAGCTCGAAAAACTCAAAGTGGCAACGCTTAAGACTATGAAACAGCAACTCGCAAGAGGTGCTCGCCTCGATCCCGCTTTAGTTGAGCGTGCCACGAAATTCATGTACGACTTTCTCGCCATACCGAATCCAAAGTTCGATGGTGAAATCCCACCGATGCCCGAGGAAGAACGAGAAGCCTCCGTGGTTTGGCAGCGAACTGCCACTGAGTTCAACGCCGCTTGGGATCAAGAACTTCTCCGTCAGAAGAATCAGCTCTTTGTCGAACTTCACGAAGTCCTCGTCGCTGCCAAAGCCAACAAGAATGCTCTTGTCATCCAACAGCTTTCGAAGATCGATGAAATCTTTCGCCGCCCTCCACCCGCAAATCCGCTCGACATCATCGAAGACCAAAAACGTGAAAAGGGACAAAAGCTGGCAGGCTATGTCCATCCACGCGATCCCTCAGGCTGGATCATGAGCCATTTGGACGATGTCGACGACGTCATCGATCCGGTTCTACAGAATTACATGAAACAATGCGCTCTAATCAACGACCGCTTTGAGGGACTCATGGCTAGACTCGATTCCCGTTGGGCTGCTAGAAATTCAAAAGAACTCAAAAAGCTCATGCTTTCCAGCGCTCCGCTTGAAGAACAATTCAGCGAAGTCAAAAAGCAAATGCGAATGAGCCGGATGTCAATCGATTGGTTAAGCCAGTCGTTTGCCGTCAAACTTCCAGGCGTCGCAGAAGAAGCGATGGTCTTGTTGAATGACCTTGAAGCGGCCGGTAAAGAAACTCTCTTTCAGGCCAACAATGAAGACGCCGAACTTCGCAATGAACTGATCACGCAACTCAAAGGACTTGTCGACGCAGATGCCGTTGAAGAATCCGGCCGACTCGACTTACTTAGCAGCCTAACCAGTGATTATGGTGAAGGTATTCGTGGGACTTTAGTCTTTGATGTCGATCCGCGGCTGAGCAAAGAGGCTCAGAAACTGATGGAAAAGTATCTTGCTAAAGCGGAACAGCTTCGAGAAAAAGTCTTTGCGACGCAAGCCAACAAAGTGGCTGAATGCAAATCGAAACTCAAAGCACAACGCACCGCCATGATTCAGAAAGATGACTTTCTGGGTGCCATTTTATTGGACTTGCATCTCGCTCGCCGCAGCTATCCCATCGGTACCATCTGGATTCGTTATGGAACCGGTCCCAGTTTCTCTTCCAAGCTAGCCAGCTATGGTCTATCTCTCCCAGTTCAACTGCTGTCGCGAGACAGCGAAAAAGGTTTTCTGGTTTGCGGTCCAAATGAACAATGGCTGTGGGTCAAACGGGAACAGGTGGCTCTCAGCTACAGCGATTACAGCGAGAGCGAAGAGCAGATAGGCAAGCAAGTGATTTGGACCAATCAATATCGCGGCAATAACAAGGATCCTGCTTCGCGTCCACTTAAAGCGGACCAACGTGTTGCTGTTGGCGATCAAGTTTTGGTTCCGATCGGCTTTGGCTGGGAACAACAAACCGTACAGGATCTCTCCCCTTTTGGTATAGTCGTTCATCCTCTCAGTTACGGCGCCGATATTCGCACGGAAGTTTTACCCCGTGGCATCGTTCGTTGGATCGTCGATCAGAAAAAACCTTAGAACATGAATTCCAAGCCTCTGGCCTACGACGCTTATCAAGAGCTGGCTCATCATTATGCCGCAATGATCGATCGCAAGCCCCATAATGCCTACTACGACCGACCCGCGATGCTCAAACATTGGCCCGACCTCAAAGGGCTTCAGTGCCTCGATGCGGGTTGCGGCCCAGGGGAATACACGGGCTTGTTGCTTGAGCGTGGAGCTAAAGTCATTGCGGTCGATGTCAGTGACAAAATGATCGAAATTGCCCGCGCTCGACATGGACAACGGGCTGAATTTCGAATCATGGATCTCGCAGCCGAACATCTCGATTTTGAAAGTGCCAAGTTTCACTTCATCAACGCAGCTTTGTGTTTTGACTATATCCAAGATTGGGATTCCCTGCTGAGAGAATGCCATCGCATTCTTAAACCGAAGGGCCTCATTCAAATCTCCTGCGGCCATCCAGCCTTTGATGCCGAGTACTACAAAACCAACCACTATTTTTCTATCGAGCAAGTGCAATGCACCTGGAAAGGTTTCGGAAAAATAGTTGTCATGCCTAGTTACCGTAGGTCGCTTGCAGAAATCATGAGCCCCTTTATTCGGCAACGCTTTCATATCACCAAAGTCGTCGAACCACTCCCCACCGATGACTTTCGCAAAGCAGACCCTATTCGCTACAAAACGCTGATGCATCGCCCCAGTTTTCTGCTTATTCAAGCTCAACGACTATAGAGGCTGTTTTTCCGCGACACAGCGGCCTATAATGACGACTCCTCCCCACCCCTTACCTTCCCCACTTTCTCAGCCCTGAGACCTCACGTATCCGCGCGCAGGTGATCGATATGCCACGCAGGCCATCTTACTCCATCGCCTCAGCTTGGATTGCTTTTTCTGTAACTGCAACGTTGCTCTGTTGCTTTGCTCGACCAACATCCGCTGACGAACTCACTGAACGCTTTACACGCGAAGTTCAGCCTCTGCTAAAGAAGTACTGTGATCATTGCCATAGTGGTGACGCAGCAGAAGCCAAATTCTTGACCACGCAATTCGATACCCCCCGTTCCATTGCGAAACAATGGCAGTCTTGGGACGAAGCGGTTCGTCGTTTGCATGAAAAGGAGATGCCGCCACCCGACGAGCCACAACCCACAGAAAACGAGCGAGACCTCTTGCTGTCCTGGTCCCGCGATTTTCTCCAAAGCGAAGCCGAGAGACGTCGAGGTGAACCCGGTTTGGTTGATGCACGTCGACTGAATGCGGCCGAGTGGAACAATGTGATCAACGATTTAGTAGGGCACGAGATTAACGCGGCAATTGATTTCCCCATCGATCCAGCTAACGCCGAAGGCTTTGATAATTCAGGTGAGTCCCTTACTTACACGTCTGGTGTCTACCAAAAGTTTTCCAAGTCCATCGATTTTGTCGTCTCGCATCTGCTGCTTACGCCCGATGGGATTCGCTTCGCCCCCTTCCCCGTTGTTACCGATACGGATCGGGATCGCTATTGTGTCCAACGTATTGTCGATTTTTACAAACGACAACCTACCGACCTTGTTCCCTATTTGATCGTGGCCCGTACTTGGAAACTGTCGCAAGAAACAGCAAACAAGCTAACGATCGAAGAGTCTGCCAAACAAGCTGCCATAAGTCCCAAGTATCTGCAGCTTCTACTCGACGCCCTTCAAGACAATACGCTTGAATATGGTCCGCTGCGTGAAGTCCAAATGCGTTGGTCCGCGACGCTCGAGCCAAGCTTGAGTGAAGCCGATGTGCTCGAACAATGCGAGAACATTCGCCGATACATCGTTGGCCAACGCGAGCGTTTGATACCCACCGTCGAGAACTTGCGAGCCCCAGGCGGAATCAATGGCGGCTCCCAACCGCTCGTTTTATGGAAGAACCGTGAAATCGCTCAAAATCGGCGTCGTTGCCGTACCGACGGATTCAACGCTGATCCAGAAAAGAGTGTTCTACCGCTCGAATTGCGAGAAAAATTCGATTCCCTCGAAAAACCGCAGCAGGTAAAAATTCTCAATGATTATGAGAAATTTTGCAGTATCTTCCCCGACCTGTTTTACGTCTACGAACGAGGTCGAGCTCATATCGATCCGAAGGAAGCCGCCAAAGAAGCCAAAGGACGGTTACTGAGCGCCGGTTTTCACAGCATGATGGGCTACTTCCGAGACGATCGACCACTCTACGAATTGATCTTGTCAGAAGCAGAACAAAAAGAACTAGATCTACTTTGGGATGAATTGGATTTCATCGGGCAGGTCCCTGTTCGCCAATATGCCGGGCACCTATGGTTTGAACGTGCTGAGGCCTCGTTTCTCAACGATGACCGCTTCGACTTTGTTCGCGCAGAAGACAAAGCCGCCAACAGCAGCGAGATGATGCGCAAGTTTGAGGCAGTCTATATCGACAAACTACGCGAAAAGAATGCCTCCCCGCAAGTGATCCAAGCCGTAGAAGATTACTTCGACGAAATGGATCACCGATTGCGCAAACTTGAACGCGATACGAAAGAGGCTGAACCGAAGCAACTGGAAGCGATCATCAATCTCTCAGATCAAATCGAGCGTTACCCTACCGATGAAGAGATGTTGGCGACTTATCGGGATTACTATAAGGTCACTATGGAGCATCTTCCCAACCATCGCCAAAGCCTCGAAGACACTTTGGGGTTTATGCTCAGCGTTCCAAGAAGTCAAATGCGTATCGACTTGCTCACGCTTTGCCCCGATATGCAGCCTTACAGCCGAACCTCGCTCCCAGTTCGTTGGAGTTTCTTTCTCTGGGTCGGTGGGCCAGATAGATTGCTGTCCGAAGCCGCGAAAAATGATGAACTGTTTGCCGACGATAAGATCCCCCAACATTTCCAGCGGTTGATTAACGACCCAAAATTTGAACGGATGGCCAAGGAGTTCTTGGGCAATTGGCTCGAGTTCCGACGCTTTGAAAATCACAATGCGGTAGATCGCGGGCAGTTCCAAGAGTTTGATGACGAACTACGTCAAGCGATGTTCAACGAACCCATTCAATATTTTGTCGATCTCGTGCGACGCAACGGTCGACTCATCGAACTAATTGATTCCGATCATGTCGTGGTCAACGAACGCTTGGCTGAGTATTACCAACTTCAACACCAATTTGATCACCAAGCGGGTGGATGGCAGCGCATTACAGGTAGTCGCGAGGTTCAGCGCGGCGGCTTGATCCCGATGGGCGTCTTCTTAACTCAGAACTCACCTGGCCTGAGAACAAGTCCCGTGAAACGTGGATATTGGCTCGTGCGAAAAATTCTGGGCGAGAAGATACCCGCGCCGCCACCCAACGTACCTGAGTTGCCCGATTCCGAACATGATCTGGGTGCACTGACGCTTCGGCAAGCTTTGGAGAAACATCGCGAGAACCCAAGTTGTGCCAGTTGCCACGCGCGCTTCGATTCCTTTGGCTTGTTGCTGGAAGGGTTTGATCCAATTGGCAAGCCGCGTGAAGTCGATTTGGCAGGCCATACGATCTCTTCTGTCGCAACTTTACCCGATGGCAGTGAAGCAGATGGTATCGTTGGTTTACAAAACTATATAAGCCAACAGCGAGCGGATGATTTTCGCCGTAATTTCTGCCAGAAACTCGTCGCCTATAGTCTTGGCCGTTCGCTCATTTTGCCCGATCGACTTCTGGTGGATGATATGCTGAAAGCTCTACGCGAAAATGATGATCGCATTCAAGCTGCTTTTTTGGTATTGCTAAGAAGCCCGCAATTTCAGTGGAAAATGGGACAAGATCCCGAGCTGGAGGACAACAATGTCGCGAAGTGAAACTCCTAATACTCCACCTCGTTGGAATCGTAGAGCTTGGTTGCGTGGGGCTGGAGTTTTGATTGGCCTACCATGGCTCGAGTCGATCAATGTATGGGGTGTTGACCATTCAGCTCCCTCAGCTCAACCCTTTCCATTGCGATTCGCTGCCCTCTTCATGGCTTGTGGGGTCCATCCAGAACATTGGTGGGCCAAAGGATCTGGTGAATCCCTAGAGTTGAGCCGTTGTCTTAAGCCGCTTGAAGCGCTGCGTCCGCAACTTAACGTGATTCATGGCCTATTCAACAAGAACGCCACCGGTGTTGGAATACATCCAGGTCAAACAGGCAATATTCTTTCGGGCGCCGCCTTGAAAAAAGGGGCTGAGTTGCGAGGTGGCATCAGTGTGGATCAAGCGATGGCCAACGCAATTGGACAAGACGACATCGTCCCTAGCATGGTACTGGGTTGTGAGCAACCTACCACGGGCTATCACGAAACCAATTTTTCGATGGCCTATAGTTCGCACATTTCCTGGCAAAATGCGACCTCGCCGGTACCGATGGAAGTTTACCCATCGTTGGCATTCGACTCACTCTTTGAGAATCGTGGCAGTCAGCGTCATCGAAGCGTGTTAGATCGAGTGCAAGAGTCGGTGCTTGATTTACAACGTCAAGCGTCCGGTTCTGATCGAGCGAAACTCGACGAATATTTGACCAGTATTCGCGAAGTTGAAAAGCGAATGGAGCGGCAACGCACCGCGATGCAGAAAGCCCAAGAGCGAGGAGCTGACCAGGGGAAACCTTTAGCTTGGATGAAACGCCCTGATAACGGTTTGCCGGAAGATATACGCCAACATATGCAGTTGATGTGCGACATCATTGCACTTGGCTTTCAATCACACCGCACACGTATTTCTTCGTTGCTGTTATGTCGAGATATATCGGGGTTGTTCTATCCGTTTTTGGACGTCAAGAAACCGCACCATTTAGCTTCCCACGATGATCGGTCCGATGAATGGGAGCGTGTCACCACTTATTATGTCGAACAGCTCGCGTATTTGGCGAACAAGCTCAACGAGATGCAAGAAGGGGACGGAACAGTTCTGGACCATTCGTGTCTTCTGTTTGTGAACAATATGTGGTCGGGTAGCAAACATGATTCGACGAAGGTACCTTTGTTGACGCTTGGCAAGTTGGATGGCAAGCTGGCAACCGGTCGTGCGCTGGACTACTCAGATCGACCTGAGAGCGATCGAAAGCTTTGCAGTCTCTATTTATCTCTTATGAATCGGCTCGGAATCGAAACGGATTCTTTTGGCGATTCAACGAGTCCATTGGTGGATTTGTAAGAACAGTTTTCGTAAACAAAAGCAAATTCAACGAACGATGTCACCACTGCAGCCTTATCTTCCACCTCAGCCGATTGAAACTCCCAAGTCGACGTGGCTCGAGTTTCTGTGGGGGTTGTTTCTCAACGCTGCGATTCTATTTTTTGTAACGATCAATACTGTAATGTTGGGCATGTCATTCCTGCGTGAATGGCCGATATCGGAATCTATTGTCTTGAGTGGGTCGCTTCTTGTGTCGATTTTGGTTGGTACAGCCATCCTGCTCCATCTTCGAAAATCTGCAGACAATCTCCGCTACTATCGAGAGCCCTTTCTGATCTTTCTTGTCGCTTTTGGCATGGTGCAGATTCAATGGACTCCCTATTTCGATACAGGAGAGATTGAACTTCAAAAGTCCTTTGCACTGCATGAGGAACTAGCGACCAGTTATTGGCCGTTTCTTCTATTCGCCGTTATTGCGATTGGTATTGGTATGCATGGCACTCTCCGGTGTGTCCGTGGAGGGCGTCATGCAGGGGCCGTTCTTGGTAGTATTTCGTGCTTGACCGTTTTAGCCTGGAATATCACGCGTTTTGTCCTCATCGCATTCTCATCTTACTAGTAACCTCGTTTAACCCCAATACCGTTCAATATTTTCTTAAATCGCGGCTCCTGCTAGAGTTAGGCTGTACCACCAACCACCCCCTAACAAGGAGCCGCGACATGAACGGGCAAGGATGCTCGCGCAAAGAATGCGATTTGTCG
>JAFLCP010000002.1 GCA_017303505.1 Planctomycetota bacterium
GGTAAACAACGGCACGAAGATGGATGAAAAATCGTCGCCAACCTCGTTAGCGTTCATCTTCGGCGCTAGTAATGTGCGGAGAGGTTTACCCAGTTTATTACAAACCACATGTAATACTCTCGGAACACGCTGGGATCTTATCGTAACGGCAGGTCATGGACGCAGTTATGGGGCCACAAGTCATGTTTTGGGACGTGGATTACCGGGCATCATTCAAGCGCAGTGGTCTCAACATCTTCAACGTGTTGCCGAATGTCGGTGGGCGTTATTTACTGACGTTGGAAATGACTTGCTCTATGGTAGAACGCCCGTTGAAATCGGTGAGTGGTTAGAGCATTGTGTCGCCGTTTTGCATCGCAACAACACGTCGATCACGATCGTTGGACTCCCTTTCGAGGTTCTAAAACGTGTCGATAGGAAAAAATTTTTGCTTCTTCGAACAATTTTTTTTCCAAAAAGTGATCTCGATTTTTTGACCGTTGTCGAGCGCATTGAACGTCTTGAAGAGACTGTTCGTTTGATCGCGCAGCGCTATCAAACAATGTATGTTGAACCATCTTCAACATGGTATGGATATGATCCAATTCATGTCACGTATGGTTGTTACGATGCGTTGTGGCAACAATCGCTGCCATGGATGAATGATAAAAAAAGCCCATTTTTTATTGGTGAAAATGATGCGCGTGATAATTCGTCGCGCAGCGCAATCGCGCGTTGGCGTTGGATGTTGAAATTGTTTTTCATTCGCGCGCACGAACAAACTTGGTTCACATTTCAACGCTCGATGAAACAACCTGCGCTGCATGTTGATGCGCTGCGCAATGTCTGGTTCTATTGAAAAATGGGTTGTTAGAAGTCGAAAAAAAAGTTGTACCGTTGTTGAAAAAATGTCGAAAAGATGTTGCATTCAATCGCCAGTTGCGTACAAATACACGACATAGGAAGTCGTTAGCTATCTTTCACTCAGTCGTCAATGAGTTCTCTAAAAAGAAATCGACGACGGTTGAAGGTGAGGTAGATGCGACAGTGATATGTGAGTCACTATCAGATGTCGGTGGTGGCAACCGGCTCACAGGGTAGTGACTCGAGGAATCAAATAAGTTTTCGGAGGAGAAAACAGTGGCCAAGAAAAAAGCTGGTGCTAAGAAGGCAGTTAAGAAGGCTCCTGCCAAGAAGGCAGCCAAAGGTGTGAAGAAGGCAGCGAAGAAGGTAGCTAAGAAGGCTGCCAAGAAAGCTCCTGCTAAGAAAGCAACCAAGAAGGCTGCTGTCTAATTCCTTGGTGGAGGCCAGTTGCAGCGGCGTAAGTCGCTTGTAATGGATCGCCCAAGCGAACCGCTGTCGATCATGCCAAAAGCGTGGTCGACAGCGGTTTTTTTTGATACCGCTCTATCCAATAGTTCCAATCTCAAATTGAGAATTGGAGATTGTCTGTTTTAGCTGGTTTGTCAGGTTTGACATGGCAGATAGCCCGGCCAGAATACCCGCCAACGCCCCCAGCCCACTATTGGCATGGATGTAGGCCAAGGCCTTGAGCAGCCAGCACATCTTTTTTAATGAGTGTTCACGGGGAACGGCGTCTTTCTCCCGTCCACATAGCCTCCGCTGCGCTCCGGCTATGCGGTAAACAGACCCCAGCGGTGGACTTTAGCCGAGGACTGGGAGCGAAACTTTCGGCGGAGCGACCATATTCCGTTGGGCTAAATCGCGAACGAGCGAGCGGACAATCTTTTCGATCGGTACACCGCAAATCGGGTCCTGCAATACTTGATCCAGTCGACCTTCGTCCGATTCTTGACGCATCGCAATGTTGATCGGAACCTCGCCCAAGAAAGGCACCGTTAGTTCTTCCGCTTTCCTGCGCGCTCCACCATGACCAAAGATGTCGTATCGCTTTCCATTGTCTGGGCAGATAAAGCCACTCATGTTCTCGACAACGCCCAGCAAAGGGATTTTAGTTTTCTGGAACATGGATATCGCTTTAACCGCATCGAGCAACGCGACTTCTTGTGGTGTGCAGACGACAACGGCTCCCGTTAATGGCAACAGCTGCGAAAGGGTTAGGGCAATATCACCTGTTCCTGGCGGCATATCGATGATCAAGTAATCAAGTGGACCCCAGTTGGTGTCACGCAAGAATTGAGTGATGCTTCCATGAAGCATAGGACCACGAAAGATCACAGCTTGATCTTTCTCTACCAAAAAACCCATCGACATCACCGGCATGCTTCCGAACATGCGTGGCTGGATTTTTCCGTCGATCACTTCGGGACGACCTTCGAGATTGAGCAGATGCGGAATACTTGGCCCGTAGATATCCGCATCCATTAAGCCCACGCGAGCTCCCATTCGCTTCAGCGTCAATGCGATGGATGCAGCGATGGTACTTTTGCCAACACCACCTTTGCCTGAACCTACAGCGATCACGGAGCGTACGCGCAAACCGACTTGTCCAATCGTCGGTGGTGGGCGATCGATGGTGCTGATGGTGATGTCGATCTTTTTGAAGTTAGGAAACTTCGCCTGAATCGTTTCAACCGCTCGCTGCTGAAATTCGTCAGCTATAGGCAAGCTGTGGGTGCCGAGTGCGATTTCGGCTGTTAAAGAATCATCGGTCCAGGCAATATTTCGAACCTGATCGGACTTCGACAATGAACGCCCTGTTTCCGGATCGCTTAGAAGCCCAATCGCTTGTTCGATCGCGGCGAGTGTAATATTCGAGTTCGACATGTTTGTTCCTCAACGGCAAAGCTTGGTTCTCGATCGGTTCATCCAAGGCTTGGCAGTGAAATAGTGGATTGCGGCTGCATCACTGTAGTCAGCGTTCAACTACCAAAGGTTATTCGATCAAGCGAGATCGTAGGAGGGGGCGTTACGCACACTTAGGCTAGGTAGATCTGTGCGGATATTCAGTAGCCAATAGCTTCGGAAGCCAATGGCACAAGCTTAATGCGTCAGGAATGAGCAAATGTGCGCCTGCTTCTAGTAAAGGAATTTGTTCTGCAGGTTGGGTCGGAGAGCCCAAAACAATCCTCAGTGTGTTTGGAAAGTCCTGCCGCAATTGCCAAAGGCCATGCCAATTGAGCGTGGGGGCATCGGGGCTGTAAGTCCAGCTGATGATGTGAGACTGTGGTTCAGAGGGCGTTTGCAGAGGCGAAGCGGGGCGGTGACAACGGATATCAAGTTGGATGGGTTTGGGGAGTCGCGGCTCAACGATCGAACGAACTAGCCCAAGCCAGTGAAGAGGTTCGGTTTCATAATGGAGCCAATGAAGTGTCATGTGGAGTGTTGTGTGCGATGAACTAATGAGGCGTGGTTACACGAGCTGTCATTTTTTTGACGGATCATCGAGAGGTACGAAATCGATGGCCGCGAAATCATCCGCTGCGGCAGTCGTTTTGGGTTGCTCTGTTTCCGTGAAGATGGATTCTTTGTTGTCGACATCCTGTTCTGGCTCATTCACGCTCTCCATATCGGCAGCCACGATCTGGAGTTGTGCTAAGCGACGCAGCAATCGAGCACGACTGATGCCAAGTTTCCTGGCCGTTAACGCTCGGTTGCCACGACTCTCTTGCAGTGTCTTTTCCAGTAGACTCTTTTCAAGCTCCAGCAATACTTGATCGAGATCGAGTGATGTGTTGGGTACGGTTGGAACAGCTTTGCCACCGATGTAAGTTCGAAGTGCGAGTGGCAAATCATTCGGCTCGATGAGAAATCTTGCAGTGGGTAATTCAATCGATTGGATCAAGGCTCGCAGTTCTGTGAGATCTCCATTCCATGGATAAGCGATGAGCGTTTCGATGGCAGAGTTGCTGAACGCATAGGTGATCCCCTTACCGATCGGCGCAGAGTGATTCAGGATCCGAGTCGCAATCGCAGGGATATCCTCAGGGCGTTCTCGCAGCGGCGGTATGTCGACAATAAACACGCGGAGATGTTGATCGATAATTGCGCTTCGATGAGGAGTGGAGTCTGCGGTGTTCGAAATAATCTCCGTCGCGAAAATCTGCGGCGGTCGATGTGATATCAGCCAGTCTTCAAGCACGGCAAAGGCGTTTTCGTGAAGCTTCGCAAGGTCTTCGATCAACACGGTCGTTTCCAGAAACTCGCCATGCAGTTTTAGTGGCAGCGACAGATCAAGGGCGCTGCGCAACATCTCTCCGTCGAGAGTTCGGGCAGAGAGCGGCATGAACTGATAGCCGGCCGATGATGTCTGAGATCGCTTAAAGCGTTGCAGCCAAATTGCTTTGGCTAAGTCATGAGCTGCGTTAGTATCTTGAGCACGAATAAGGACTGGCGTATTCGTAGCAATGGCCAATTGAACTTGCTGAAGGGTCTTGCGAATTTGTGGCGAGGTCCCGCACAGGCAATCCAATTGCGTCGTATCCGTCCAGCGTTTGCGAAATTGAAGAAGTTCGTTTTGTAGCGAACTGGACGGAGCTACAGAGAGCGGAGCAACAGGTTTGTTTGCCTGACAATCATTCGATGTTGCAGTTGAAGAGGCTAAAGACGTTGAATGGTCTAGCGTGATGAGGCATCCAAAGACGGTCCGCTGTGGATCGACGAGTGGCAGGAAATTCGCGATGTCATACGGAGATGGTGAATCTCCAGGCGAGAGTAATGGAGGGTCAATTCTTCGTTGGCAAGCCAATCCAGTCCAAGCTTCAGCAGGGGGCATGAGGCACGCTGGAAGGAGATTGTCGTCGGCCGCCTGGAAAGGGCTGAATGCCTCGTTAAAGAATTGCAGTTGGCCATCCTGATCGACCGCAGCCACAGGGGTCGCGCCATTATCAAGCCACTTACTGAAGGCTCGCGATTTGGGTCGAGGAGTTGGACTGGTCATAGATAAGTCGCTGGAAAATCGAATCGGAACGGGAGGCCCCATATCTCGATTTTAGGCAGCGGTAGACCAGATAGGTAATAGAAAACAAAAATCCCGACCTGAAAGAGGTTTCAAGTCGGGATTCAAATGGGATGATTCTGATCGAACCGAGTGATTTAGAACACGTCGGTGATGAAATGGTGGCCCCAGTGGTAGCGGCGGCTAGATGGGTATTCGTTGTGCCATTTCTTGTTGTACACAGGAATTTGCATTTCGGCTGGGTAACGATAGTACAAGCTGTTGCTGCTGCGGTAGTACTCGTTGCCGTAGAAGTTCTGTGGATAGTACACGAACGGATAGTGGTAGAAGCGGTGATAATCACGACCACCGGTTTGTCCACCAGGAACTCGACCGTAAGCGTATGGATCTTGGGCATTGGCCTGAGAGCTAGTCAGCACACACAAGCCGACCGCCAGAAGCGATCCCAACAAGATTTTTTGGAACATATTCGACGATCTCCATGCGAGCTGTTGCGTTTTTGGGGGTGGGGCAATGTTCCCACTCCGCCCTCGTAGCTTTGGATCGGCAGGACTCGCGATCGAAATTTAAGGATTATCCCTTACAACCGGAAGTTGAGAATCAATAGGGAGAACTGGCACTTAGAGATGTTAAAATGTAGCGGTCAGCGAACGGGGATGGTCGGTCTGTCCGTGAATCGCTACTTAGGGAAGATACTTTGAGCAATTTCTTCTTCCCATTGATCCATCAAAGGCCAATCGACCGCACAGGTACCAAAGTCTGACATGTGCAAATATGTCTTTACTCGATCGATAGTGCGATTGAGCATTACGGGGTCGCGACGGAACGCAGGACCGTGACTGGGGAGCAGCCAGGTAACATCGCTATCGCGAATACGTTCGAGAGATTTAATGAAACCTCGAATATCGCTGCCATGATGGGCATCGATCGCGCCCACACCACCATCGCGGTAAATGTTGTCACCGCTAAACAACAGATCTCCCATGCGAAAAGCGAGTTGGCTATCAGTATGTCCAGGAGTGCACCATACCTGCAGTTCTAGCTTACCGACCTTGATAATATCGCCATCATTCACATGGTTTTCAACGGCAACTGGAGGCATATCAAGATGGATACCCTGAGCTTCAATTTCCGCAAACGTTTTCAAGCGGTCACCTACTTCGAGCAATTTCGCGGCAGCAGGATGAGCTGTCACGGTTGTCTTGAGCATTTGCTTGGCGAGTGCTAAACCTTGTCCATGATCGACGTCGGCATGTGTAGCGATAATCGTTTTGCACTTTGAGAGTGGGAAATCGAGTTCACGGATAAGATCGATGATCTCTTCAACGCTTTCCTGATAACCGATGTCGATTAAAACCCATTCGTCTTGATCGAAGACTAGATAGATATTGCATCCGATAATGTGACCGGCTTGGAAATTCAATTCAATCACATTGGGGAAAAGTTCTTTGCGGGTCAGCATGGTGGCTACTTTCTAATAAAACGCTGGCTACTCAGACCTGTCGAGCATCGTTTGGAAGACGCTCACAAGCGTTTTCCGCAGCATGCTCTTCAGGACTGCTGGCTTGAGTCGGGCTACTTCAGTGCCCCTTGCAATACCAACACAACGAAAAAGCAAAACAGTTCAACAACAAATCATCGCAAGTCCAGAATCGTGCAAGACCATCGCACGCAACTAGAACTGCGCGAATTCCAAACACACAACTTCGATGTACTTTTGGGCAATACCAGCAGTAAACCGCTTGAATGCGAAAAGAATATCCGGAAAAGTGACGTGCGGGGGAAATTCTACGTGATAAGGGGGAGATTACTCAAGGCTCTGCACAAGATGCCTTAATGCCTTCGCGAAAATCGGCGTAGCGACAGCGGTAGGAAAAGTCGTGATGTAACCGTGAAACATCGATCCGCTTATTGGATTCACTGCGGCGAGGCAGGGGAGAGGGTGAATCGGCGACCGCCAATGATTGCGAATCAATTTTCAGAAAATCGAGTAGGAATTGGTAGTAATCTGAACGACGTATAGGGGTGCCATCCGCGACCAAATAGCGTGTTTGCGGATGATTTCTTTGCAAGGCTTCAACGCAATAGCCTGCGGCATCTTCGATATGGATGAGATTGAGATAAGTGTGGTCTTGCGGGTTTAGTGCTGCTTTCTGGCGCATTCGCTCGGCATTGGGGATGCGATCAGGGCCATAAAGTCCCGCCATTCGCAAAATGGTGACGTCATTTCCAAACTGTTTGATCAACCAATCTTCGGCAGAAAGTGCGGCGATTCCACCGGGCCGCGTTGGTTGGCATGGGCTGTCCTCGTTCACCCAATCTCCATCATCTTGTGCATAAACACCGGTGGTACTGATATACACTATGCGTGGCCACGGCTTGGGCAATGCGGCAAATAGATTTGTTAACCCAAGAATATGGGTTTGTGGGGGAGGGACTCCCTCAACCGCTCGATGTGTTACCGCAACGAGCAAAGTGTCCACTCTGGGGAGGTTTGATAACGAAGAGGATTGCAGCCAATCGCCGCGGTGCGCCTGCCAGCCTCGCCGTTGGAACTCTTGGGCCCGCTCTTCTTGGCGGGTCAAAGCGTGTGTTTCGACTCCACTAGAAGATATTTTTGCGGCAACACGCTCACCCAAGTAACCGCAACCTACAATAAAAATACTCATCGTTATCTTTTCTATCGATCTGGCCGTCATAACGGTCTAGGTCGAACACACTTATCACTGTTACTGTCTTCTCGAATAGCCTACGCAATCGTCAAGCCCGACCCAATCGGACCTGCAATCTCCCTGTTCTAGGGGTGAAAATTCTGGTCGGAGGGTTTCAATCCGTCGCACTTTTGCGAATAATCGGACTATTGGGTTCGGACGAAACGAACGGTTTGTCGAGAACAGTAGGAACGACCGACAAGGGCTGCGGAATGTCCCAGGCGTATTTGACCCTTCGCAAAGGTGTCTTCGCGTATGCATCTAGCAATGCATATTCGATTCGATGCATCTCATTATTTCGATTGTATCGACAAAGCATTCCCGGCGCACTACTTTTCTTTTCGCTGATTTTTCTGCTGAGTTCACCCGCTCATCTGCAGGGCCAAGAACAAGGGCGACGTCCTAAGTCGTCTGGTGCTACAGAAGTGCAGCCTGCACTTGCGATTGAAAACTCAAAATCAAATCCAGTGGTTGGCGCATCGAGTGAGGTTCGCGTAGCGAAGCCCATTATCTCGTCTGCTGGTTTAACGACCGTTGGACTTGAATTAGGTTTGGAGCGAATTGCCAAAGGTGCAGAGCCGCAAACTGTCGAAGAACTCTTGGCGCTTGAATCGCAGCAAGCGAAAGTCGCTGAGAAAGTAAAACAAGTTACTGTGAATGTTCAACAAGGAAATTCACAAGGTAGCGGTGTGATCATCAGCGAAGATGGATACGTCTTAACTGCCGCGCATGTGGCTGGCAAACCGAACCTCGACGCAACCGTGGTGATGTCCAATGGTCGACGTTATCGAGCCAAAACATTGGGGATGAATCGCAATGTAGACGCTGGCTTATTAAAAATCACTGATGAACCTGCTGAAGGTTGGCCGCATGCATCGATTGGTGAATCGAGCCGATTGTCGGAAGGCTCTTGGTGCGTGGCTGTTGGGCATCCTGGTGGTTGGCAAGAGAAACGCGGTTCTGTTGTGCGTGTAGGTCGTGTGTTGGCAATGTTGCCAGGAACCATTGTTACCGACTGCTCTTTGATTGGCGGTGATAGTGGCGGGCCATTGTTTGATTTGAGTGGCCGATTGATCGGTATTCACAGTCGCATCGGTGCCGAAGTCACTGAGAACATGCATGTCCCAGTGGATGAGTTTACCAAAAATTTCGAGCGATTGGTTTCTGGTGAAAAGTGGGGTGTATTGCCTGGCTATGAACCGATCATTGGAATCACAGGCGACGAACAAGATGGGCGCGCGATCGTAACTAAAGTGAATGCAGGTGGTCCTGCTGAACGCGCTGGTCTCCAGGTAGGCGACGTGGTCGTTCGTTTTGATGGAACAGCGATTAGCTCCTTCCGCGAACTGCGTGAAGCAGTTCATGGTTGTTTGCCAGGTGATCATGTTCGAATCGAAGTGTCACGAGAAAATAAGATCCTGGCGCGAACCTTAGTCATTGGCTTGAAGAATTAGATTTGTCGCTTAACAAAAGTCACAAGATGATGCAGCGCAGATGGGCTCGAATCGTTGAAGTCACAATCGCTGCATGTACTGTCATTGCGGTGCTGGGATTCGCAATTTCAAAATTGTCTCAGCCGCTGGAAGTGAACGAACCGATCTCGTGGAATACTAACACTTCCTTTCTAACAGTGTGGGAGCCAGCACCTCAAGAACGAGCTGGTGCAGGTACGATTCAGCTTCCATCGACATTAAGCAATAAACAGCGCAACAACGCGTTAATGGTTCGCGCTTTTCGAACAGCTATCGGTGATAGCTGGAAATCGACAGTCCGCATCTTGAATGACGGGCGACAAGTGGCGTTAGGCGCTGTGGTCGATAAAGGTGGCTTCGTTATCTCTAAGGCCAGCGAGTTACCAGAAGGTGATTTTGATTGTCGTACATGGGACAACAAAATTGTTCGTGGACGTGTTAAAGCGACCGATGCGAATCTAGATCTCGCTTTGATTCAGGTAGATCGCGAAGATTTGCCGGTTGTAAAGTGGGCTGTGGATACCGTGTTGGTCGCAGGAGCCTGGGTCGGAACTACCGACGCTCGCGAAACACCACAAGCGATTGGCGTCGTCAGTGTGCCTAGCCGCCCCGTAGCGCCGGAACGCGCCATTCTTGGCGTGCAACTCGCACCCGCAGATACTGGGGCTGCGGTGGTCTCGGTTGTACCAGGTTCAGGAGCTGAACGAGCTGGGTTGGAAGTTGATGATGTGATCTATGCGGTCAATGGTAAAGAGCTCGCTAGTCGACGAGAAGTTCTCGATACCATCGCCCAATATCGTGCTGGTCAACGACTTAAACTGTCAGTTCGCCGAGGCGAAAAAGAACTGACTATGGTTGCGAGATTGATGGATCTTACGTCATCGGTGCTCGACCCAACTGAAATGGAAGTGAACGGTCAGATCAGTGCCCGCTCAAGCGGTTTCGCCAAAGTCATTCAGCATGACACTGTCTTGACGCCGAACCAATGTGGTGGCCCACTCGTGAGCCTTAAAGGCGAAGTGGTCGGTGTCAATATTGCTCGTGCCAATCGAGTTAGCTCGTATGCTCTGCCAACCGATATCGTTCGCGAAACGGTTCAGCGGTTGAAGCAGAGCATTCCTAGCGGATCATAGGGAGCTCGTTCGATGGATTAGCAGGATGACTTGTGCTCATCCTGCATTTGAAATCCCTGGCCCCAGCAGCGCGAAAATAAAAGACGAACTATTTCTTGACGTCGTCCTTGTCGTCATCCTCGTCTTCTTTGTCGTCTTCGTCCTTATCATCCTCGTCGCCGTCTTCTTCCTCCTCTTCTTCTTCCTCTTCACCAGCACCGCCAAAGACGAATGCAGCTCGGACGGGAGCAGGCATTGGAGAGTTGGGGCCTTTCACGCTTCGCCAGACGATGTCACCTAAGATCAAGTCATCGGCAGCATCTTCTTTAGAGAAGTCCATTTTTAGTGACTCAGTTGCGCCGAAGGCGTTGGGTGAGTTCACTTCGTTGAGATCGATTTGTGCAGGCTGTACTGTGTAAGGTGTTTCATCGAGTTTGCTGGAGAAGCTGTCATACATAGGTCGAGCGGCTGCATCGAATTGCGTCATTGGTTCAACACCCAAGATCAATTCCATGGTTCGCAGCATACTGGATGTGGAGTAGAGAGTGGAGTCAACCGTTCCGCGTCGAATGTAGGGGGAAATAGCGAGGCCAACGGTGCGATGTGCGTCGACGTGATCCGCTCCATTTTGGGCGTCATCTTCAACGACAAAAATCGCCGATTCTTTCCAGTACTTCGATTTCGAAATCGCTTGAACTACCATGCCGAGCGCCAAATCGTTATCAGCGACCATAGCACGTGGTGTTGGTTTGCCAGGACGAGTTCCTGAGGTGTGGTCATTGCCCAATCGCAAGATCACCATTCCAGGTAAATTGTTTTCAGATTCGAATTGTTTGAAGCGAGTGATAAATCGTTCCGCTCGCTTTACATCAGGGTAGTTGAGATCGTAGCCACGGAATTGGGGATCGAAATGTCCTTTCAAGGCTTCGATCTTGGTGTACGATGGGCTATCGATGGTAGGGCCGTTAGTGATGAATTCACCAAAGCTAAAGTAATCGACCCCAGCTCGTTTACATGCATCCCACAGATAACCGCTGGAGGGTTCTGCGATTTTTAGAGCCCCTTCGGCAGGATAAACAAATTTGTCTTTTCCTCCTCCGCGATACGACATGGGCCAACTCTTTTCCACGAAGTCGGTCGCGTAAGCTGCCATCGTCCATTCATGGCCATCGGCACTTACTTCGCTTTCAACGTAGAAGTTATCGAGCAATACAAATTGTTCAGCCAGGGCGTGGTGATTGGGGGTAACATGGCGCGGGAATAGACAGAGATTGGGGTCGCCATTTCCTTGTGGCATATCACCGAACACTTGATCGTAAGTGCGATTCTCTTTGATGATATAGAAGCAATGTTTGATGGGACTGGGGTCGCCAACTTTGGCCGGGATTGGATTGTCGTTCTCGCGTCCTTTGTTGTTGACTGTGGAGTCTGCCTGCAATGGGCTTTGTGCCATGGCCTGGCGTGTCCAATCGGACATGGTCTTGGGGGATGGGGTTGGTACTACGCTAATGCTGCCCTGCAAAATGCCGCCGATGTATTGGCGAAGATTGCGTGGAAGTTCCTTACCGGGTGCAGGACCTTGCGGATTGGGACGCGAGGTGAGGCCTTTGCCATTGGCAATAAGTATGTTCTCACCGTCAGCGCTAAGGCGAACCGAGGTGGGATACCAACCGGCGGGAATAAAACCTAACGAGCTAGACTTACCAAGTTCCTCGATGTTGAATACGGCCACGTTATTATTGCCTGCGTTGGCAGCGAACAACACTTTTTCATCCGCGGACACAGCAATGCTCGAAGGCGTGCTTCCATTCTTGGCTTTGGAATACAAGGCGGTTTGGATCACTTCAACTTGTTTGTTGGTTTGTGTGTCGAACACGATAACCGTATTGTCATTGGCGCATGCGACCAACAAATATTTGTTGTCCTGCAGCAATTTCATTTCGCAGGGATGGGAACGCGTTGGCAATGTGCCGATTTGTTTCCAGGTCTTCAAGTCAATGATCGCAACGGCAGAACCACCCCAGAGACTGATGTAAGCGAGTTGACGCTGGGCGTCGATGGTTGCCGCATACGGATAGCTATCAGCTGCCATATCGAGCATTTCAAGCTTATCTGATTTGTTACCATCGAAGCGAGCGATCTTATGTCCCAAAACGCCGCATGTAAGATAACTGGTCGAGTCTGGGATCGGAGTGATGCCACAGGGGACAAATGTGCGAGCAACTTCGGCGATGCGGATCTGTTTGGGATTGCTGAGTAAACCGTCCGCATAATCGTATTGATGAATGACTTCGTATTCAGCACCGCTACATAGCAACTTCGACCCATCGTGTGAAAAGGTCAGACCATAGAAGACCTGTGGCATCGATACTCGCGACCGAATTTTGTTGGTTTGCAAATCGAGCATGATAATTTCATGTTCGCCGTAGCCAGAATGAAGCACCGCTAGATAACGTTTGTCTGGAGCGGTGATCATGTTAACGGGGAAGTCACCGACGTTAATTTGGGTACCGACGGCACCTATGGTCCAGCCGTTGGGGAGAAGGACTTCTCCACTTGCTAGAACGCCAGGCAGCTGAAGTGTTTTAGAGTTCGGCTTCGAGGACGCTGTCGATGGATCTTGCGCGATAGCGGGAGCAAGCAAACAGGTTGTCGCGAGAGCGATCGCAATGGGACGCACGACCAGTCTGCAAAACGGAAACGAGGCGGGAGGATACATGTTGTGAATCCTTGATAGGAGGAGTGATTTATGTCACTTCTCCAGTGTAGCAAAAGTCGCTTTGCGAACTGAGTCTCGCTCGCAATTGACGCTGTTCTTCATCAAAAATTTGCTATTTATTGGACGCCTGCTCGGGTGAGTGGTGGTCGAAGCGGGCGAAGCTTTGCGTGCTGTTTAAGCGGCTTGCAAAACTTCTTCTCGCGGTAATTCGAGCGAGTTGTTGGCGATGTCAGAACTTTGGATGGGAGGGGGCGTGTGAGAGGGTTGCGAGATACTTTGGAGTAAGTGATTACGGTGTTGCGAAGGGAAGAATGATTTCCAGGCGACGAAGGAAAGGGCAGGGGCTTGTTGTGGTTTGGTTTCAAGCCATGCCAACAAGTTGCTGCGCAGTTGCAGGAACGCCATTTGGATGTTCGGGACCATGGGGCGATCGATATTCCACAAGAGTCCTAAGGCACAGAGGCGTCCAAGTGTAGATACAAAAAAGAGTGTGTGATATGTAGAGGGAGTGGCACCCATGTAAGACAAGTACCACCCACCTAGTAATGAGCCACAAAACCAGGCGCTAGTGTTGGCGAGATTGTAGTGAGTTAGGACGCGCGTTCGCTGAGATGAAGGAAGCGTATCGAAGAACATCAAGAAGAAACCAAGTTCATAGGCTGCCCAGGCAGTGCCGCTGGCAGCTTGTACAAACAGCAACCATGCAAACGAGTTGCTCACATTCCACATGGCTGCGAGTGGAACGATGCTAATGGCACCTGTCCATAATAGCCAACGGGCTCCACGCTTCTGCGCGAGGTAACCCCAGATGGGCATAGAGATAGCTTTGGCGATAAACGAAATTGAAAGTATGGACACAAAGGCAGCGTAGGAGAACGATAGCTGCTTGAGCATAAAGGGAGTGAAGTAGGGACCGGACATCTGTACCATACCTTGAACGATCGCCAGGAAAAGTACTAAGCGATACCCTCGCGAGAGACTCATTTCGCTTTGGCAGCGATGCGCGTCGGTTGAGCCGCGCGAGTCGACAATTCGCAAGTTCGGTCGCTCAGATCTGGCAGCGATGTTGAGCATGGACATTTGATCGGCGTGTTGGCCCTGATGTTTGAGCAACAGCAAAACGCTGATCAAGCGAAAGCAACCTGCGAGGAAGAACAGGATGCCGAAGCCGAAGAGCAGTTTATCATTGGATCTGGCGGTATGAAGAATCAGTCCGCCAGCCAGGAAGCCGCATAGTGTGCAGAGTTGATTGGTGCGTGAACGACGTGCAAAGAATGTGGAACGCAGGGATCTGGGAACGATATGGCCCATCCAAGTGTTCCAGGCTGGGCCTGCTGCAAGGCCACCACCCCAGTAAATCGAAGCTAAGAAGAACAGTAAGGCCGTGGAAATTTGACCTGTCCACGCCGCAACAACTAATGGGAAGAATGCGAGTGCTTGAAGCGTGCAAGATAACGCGATCCAGCGTTGATAAGAACCAACTAAGGAAATCGCACGCAACGAAAAGGTTTGTAGGATGCCACCTGCGAGAATAGGGAGGCTGGCGATCCAGCCTGCGGTAACTTCCCCTAAACCTGCCGCTAAGGCAAAGGCGGGAATGTAGTGTTCGCCAAAGCCGACCATCGCCCCCCAGCAGCCACCATCACCGACACTGCACCGCAGATTGCCTTTCAATGTATTGAAACGCGAAGCCGCACTACTATCGGGCGACGAATTATGAGCGATCATTTAGGTATGGCTGACGTCTTGTCAAACCACCGGCCGTAGGATTGCACTAGTAAACATCAAAGAATCGGTGTGAGGTTCCACCTTCACCGATACGAAACGAGACAGGTTTTCCGCAACGCGGACAACTGCCGCGGTAAGCTGTGCCATCAGCCGCTATGAATATTCGGGCGTAAACTTGGCAGCAATGAAAGTGGACGCCGAGAAATGGGCGTGCCGTCGATGAAGAGGGCGATCTATCTGTGGTTCGCGATTCAGGTTCGCACACCAAGTCAAGTTCGCTTGTGATTTCAGTAGCTGCAGGTTTAGAGTTGGAATGATTCATCAGCGGTGTCCGGCTTACCTCACCGTTAGGGTTTGACTAATCGGCGTTATGGATTTATCGGCGCGGGGAATCCACAAAATCGATAAATTCTCTCGGTCTTGTCAGGGCGCGGAAGTCGTTGTGTTTTTGTCCGTTTCACCGAGGGAAATGCTGTTTAAATGCACTTCCAGGGCTGGGGACGCACATTGATATTGCCTTGAAAGTGGGAATTTCCTAGGCTCGTGATTGGGCAGGATGCTCGCAAAAATGCCGAATCGGCAACGGAAGATTGTTTTCCATTAACGCCAAGGAGAGGCGACTTCATCGCCACGGATGGGGTGGAATACGCCATTAATCGCTGTACAAGACGTTGTTCCGTTGGGGAACGTCCTCTCGAACCGGGAGAGCATTATTTCTCCGTCATTGTTTCCAATGATGACGATGTGCGGCGTGTTGATATTGCTGAAGCGAATTGGACCAATCCTCCTGAAGGCGCAGTAGGCTGGTGGAAGTCTCAGATACCGCAGGCGACCACAGTCGTCTTGAAGCCGGCTCCGGATGCGGTGTTGCTAGAGACTCTTTCTCATTTATGTGATCAACCTGGGCGTGGCTCGCTAGCTTTCTTGTTGGCAGTGCTTCTTGTTCGGCGTCATTTATTGGTGGAACCGGACAGCTTTGAAGACGCTAAAGCGACTGACGATACTTGGGTGCTGCATGATCCGACGGATGGGCGAGAGTATCGTGTACCACGCAAGTGGCCCACAAAACGGGAGGCCGAGCGTCTCCAAAAAGAACTTCATGAATTGCTTTATTGCGAGGCGACCTAAGATGAGTCGATATGGGTTGTGTCTCGTGATAACCGTGATGTTGGTGAGTGCGAGTGGTGCCACTTGTGCGAAGCATCGAACGATCAAGGAGTTTCAGCCTGAAGTCGTTTGGAAGGAGATGCCCACCATTGAGCAAGTGATGGAGCAAGTCAATGGTTCGCGTCGCATACAGCAATTGCAGTCATCGACGATCACATTGAAGTTAGATGCCCCTGGAACGCCCGCATTGAGTGCAAATTTATCGATCGAACGTCCGCGTCGGTTGCGATTGCAGGCTCGTGTGTCGCGATTGATGGGGAACGAGTTGGATATGGGGAGTAATGAGCAAGTGTTTTGGTTGCAGACGATGCGTCCTCAGCCGACATTGTTTTACGCTCAGCATCAGCAATTTGAACAGTTGACAGCCCGCAAAGTTTTGCCGGTTTCACCTGATTGGATCATCGAGGCGTTGGGGTTACCGGAGATGAATCCCGCGGATATTCACGAAGGTCCGATTCAGCGTGCGGATGGATTATTGGAAGTGCGTTCTCAGATTGGGACGGCTTTAGGAACCACGCGGCGGATTTTGGTGTTGGATCGAAGTGGCTTGGTGCGAGAAATCATTTTGTATGATGCTCAAGGAAATTTGGTGGCACAGGCGAAGCAAACGGAGCACGAAAATTATCCTGGCGTGAACTATGCGTTGCCGCATCATGTGCAGATCCGGCTTTTGCCTGCGGGCGAGCCGGAGATCAATTTTGATATTGATGTTGGGTTCTATTTGGTCAATGAATTGATGGGGAATGATCCGCAGCGCTGGACGATGCCTGATCCTGCGGGGTTGAGTGTGATTGATTTGGTTCAGTTTGCGCAAGGCCAGCAAGTGGCGCCGATTCCGCCGAACTATCATCCTGAGTGGATGGAGCGTGAGGCGATGGCAATTCCCTACCGTGGCTTCGAACGTCGCTAGCATTTCCCCCAGTCCTCCCACATGGTGCCAGGCACCTTGTTTTGGGCTTTCCACCATTGCTAGCATTTCCCCTCGAAGCCTTCCCATATGGTGCCAGGCACCATGTTGTTTGCGGCCAAAACCACTCATTGGAAGGGGCTTTGGCATCGCTCAAGCTTCGTTATTAGCTATTTGTGGGGGTTTTTCGGGTCCTGCCTGAAGGCAACTTGGTGCCAGGCACCCTATTTTGGGCTTGGGGCTTTGCTAGCATTGTATAGGCGATCTTGTGGTTGTCACGCCGATAGGTGTTTTCTTTGGGGTGGACTTAGTTGTGGAGTGTCGTTTGGTGGGTTAAGCGGCATTGAGAAATCAAAGTTCTGCGCATTAGAAGCAAATAAATGCTTAAGCGGCAGTAGTTTAGTAGCGCTAACCGCGAGTCGGTTCCTTGGATGAGGTCGTTCGTTGTGTTTCTGTTCCAATTGAATCCCGCGCATGTCGATAGTCATCTCTAGTGCAACCCAACTGCCGCTAGCATTTTCTCCGCCCTTCCATATGGTGCCAGGCACCCTGTTGATTGCGGTCAAAATCACTCATTGGAAGGGGGGTTTGGTTCATTCAAGCTTCATGTCTAGTTATTTGTGGGGGTTTTCCGGTCCTGCCTGAAGGCAACTTGGTGCCAGGCACCCTATTTTGTTGGGCTTGGAGTTTTGCTAGCAATACAGTGGGCCAAATGGTGCCAGACACCCTGATGATTCAGCAAACTCGGCTTACAAATTGGATGCGAGCGAATACGCTGTGCGAAAGTTCGAAAAATATGCAGCAATGGTAGCGACGGGAAAAGAATCGCTTTAGCATCTGAGGCATCTATGCAAATCACCGCAGCTCAAGTCAAAAAGGAACTCCAGGCTTCTGCTAGCAAACAACGAGCAGAGAAGTCCAAGCGGTTCTTCAAAACGGGCGAAGGTCAGTATGCGGAATCCGATCAGTTCTGCGGTGTGACTGTCCCAGATCAACGCAAAGTTGCCAAGCTGTATCGGGAACTGCCGCTCTCCGAAATCGATCAACTGCTGACCGACCCTATCCACGAGTATCGCCTAACGGCAATCTTCATCTTAGTCGATCAGTTTTCACGTAGCCTCAAGCGATCGAAAAAGGACCCTTCCGCCAATCCAAAACATTGGGTCGACTATCTGCTTTCTCGCACTGCCCATATCAACAATTGGGACCTCGTCGACAGCTGCGCGTATCAAATTCTCGGCGAATATCTACTCACGCTCAAAGACCGATCGTTATTGAATTCCCTCGCAAAGTCCTCCAACATTTGGGAGCAACGTCTTGCTATCATTGCTAACAAGGCTCTTATCCGCGAAGGTGAATTCAAGCCCCTCCTAAAATTAGCCAACAAGTTTCTCTCTTCCAGACATGACCTCATTCACAAAGCGGTCGGGTGGATGCTCCGAGAGGTTGGCGAACAAGATCTGGCCACGCTCCTCGCGTTCCTAGACCAACAAGCATCCAAAATGCCACGCACGATGCTGCGTTATGCCATCGAAAAGCTAACCAGCAATCAACGGAAACACTACCTTGATCAATGATAATCGCAAACAGCGTTGCTCTTCCTGGCAAGCCATTCTGATTTCCCCCCCAACTGCTATCGCATTTTAATTTTGGATCTGTGCCACCCATTTGATATGTCCTAGAGCTTCACCGATTCCAGCTCAAGACATTCCATTTATGGGGCTTTTTCCGTATAGTGTTTGATTCCACAACACAAATAAAAATCTGGCGCAGAGTTTTTTGTTTCGATCAATAACGATCGACAGTTTGAGTTCGCCATTCGCTTCGGTAAGGCTTGTTATCATGTTCGCTCGACCAATGTGTTTGGCCTTCGTGTGGTTTTGTTTTTTTTCGTCGACATCTGTATTTGCTCAACAAACTTCATTTTGGAAACCACAGAAGACATGGGTTTTTGTGGCTGGATTAGTTGAATGGGAAGACGAGAAATTCCTTGATTTCCCTCAAGAGAACCGGCAAGATATAAAGCTTGTTGAAGCCTTCCAAGAGTTGGGTGTGCCACGCGACCAAATTCTGTATCTCCAAGATAAAGACGCAACAACAAGTCGAGTGGTCCAGGAATTCGAAGGCTTCATATCAAAACCGAGCCAAGATGATTTGTTGGTCGTCTACTATTGTGGTCATGGATACAACACCGATAACCATACTCAAACCTATCTCGCTACCTATGACGCTACGGACAAAAAGTTAGGTGTGCGCATCGGCGCGATCCTTGTCACTATTGAGCGGTTATTCAAAGGGAAACGTGTCATCATCGCTGCCGATCATTGTTGTTCAGGAGGTCTAGCCGAATCGCTGAAGCAACTCAATAACTCCAAGCATTCTTACGCAGCTTTTTGTTCGGCGCACGTAAATTCTGTTGCAACCGATGCTTGGACATTCACCGAGACAATCATAGATGGACTAAAAGGGGAGAAATGGATCGATGATGATGGTGATGGCCTGATAACATTAGGCGAAGTTGCTTCAAACATAGAACTAGACATGTCGTTCGCGCATGATCAAATGCCTCAGTTTCAATTCACGGGTAATTTTCAACGCACAGATGTGTTAGCATTGTGCGAGAAGTCCACGGAAAAACGACTCGGGACTCGGCTTGAAGTGTTGGACGAAGGGAAATGGTATTCAGGCTTCGTCAAAAAGGTGAGGGATAACCAGTTCTTTATTCACTACTATGGTTGGCCCAAGAGTGAAGAAGAATGGGTGACCAAGGATCGAATTCGCAAACAGAAAAGAGAGACGCACGAAGTCGGCACGCAGTTGTGGGCGATGTCCGCCGGCGTATGGGAGAAGGGGCGCGTGCTTCGAGTCAAAAACGGTTTGCACCTCATCAAGTTCGAAGACTGGGGACCAGAATGGAATGAATGGGTTCCCTATCAACGAACTTCACTGACCGAAAAAGAAAAATAGCTTGTCCGAAACCGTCTATGGTAGCGTGCATGAAGGGCTCTTGCGTTCACGCTACCATAGGAAAAAAGTTAGACAGGTCCGGACCAACTATTTCTTCAATTCGCTCATGATCTGTTGCACAATGCGATCGATCAAGGCAGCGTCTTGCGAGAGAGTTGCTATCTTGTCGCGAGATAATGCCATGCCATGCAAATCGACTTGTGGCATGCCCGACAATTGTTTCGCAATAATCTGCTGAGCCGCTTCTGCAGCTTGCATTTGCGAAGGGGACAACGGTTGGCGACTGCGACCCATATCCCAACCTCGTACTTTGACCCCGCGTCGGAAGCCCTCAGGGAATTCCGCACAGCTAATCATCGCATCAAATAATGGGATCAATTGATACTGCAGTTGAATGGCATGTTGCCACTGTCCATCACGCACGGCTCGATAAATCGCACCAGTCAATTCTGGAACAATACCGCTCGTCGCGTTCGTCCCACCATCGCAACCGGCAATCAACATCGGAGCCAACGCAGCTTCCCAACCCGTCAAGAAACAGAAGTCAGGGCGATGAGGGCGAATGGCAGCCATCATACGCATCATGTTCGGCAAGTCGCCCGAACTATCTTTGATGCCCACGATTCGCGGACAATCAAGTGCCAAACGTGTCACCGTCTGCACATCAATCGGCGAAGCAAACAACGGAATGTTGTACAGCGTCACTGGTACGCGAGCAGCATCGGCGATCTCTTTGAAATACTGATAGACCGCTTCGGGGCTCAACTTGTAATAAAACGGAGCCACAATCGCTACAGCGGCAACGCCCATGTCGCCATATGCGTTGCAAGCGTTGATGGTTTCTTGAACGTTGGCTTCTGCCGCACCCGCCAAAATGGGAACTCGTCCCTTCACGTGATCCGCCAACACTTTTACGATTCTACGTCGCTCTTCCGCAGTAAAACGCGTGAATTCCCCTGTGCTTCCATTCGGATAAAGCCCATCCACACCTTTTTCTATCAACCAATCGACATAGCTGCAGAGCATGTCTTCATCGACTCGCCCTTGTTTGTCCAGCGGCGTAATGTTGGGTGTGAAGATGCCAGAAAGGGGGGAGGCCATCGAAGTAATCCAAGTCGTTAAATCTGGGGGAGGTGGGTAGACTTTGACAGATTGTAGTTTATGGAATCGATCTAGGGAAATTGAACGGGCGGTAAGTGGTGAGAAAAAGTGGTTGTTGAGTAGTTATTAAGGGTGGTGAGGTGACGCATTGAACCGATGGGGAGTCGAAGCTGCGGTGAGTCAACTCCACGGTGCGTTCCGCAGCCGGATATTTGGCTCGTCGAAGATCGCGCGCCAACGAATCGAAACAATCGGGACATGTTTGCCGCAAGTCCGCTGCACGCACCCTACTTCAATGCTCGAAGAGTGATGCGATGAATTCGGTAGCGGCAATCGTAGGCGCCGATGAACAAACGGTTCTTATTCGGGGTTTCCCAATACTCAGACAGTGATAACTCTCTCGCGTTCCCTTTCCAATCAATAATTGGCTGGCCATCCACTTCCACTCGTACACCCGCTTTACGAACTGTAACGACAACTTGCGAAATTCGATTCTGCACCAAAAGCGCGCGGTCGACTGTTGTTTCATTGCCAACGTTCTGACCACCAATATTTTCTATCGCGCTCAGATGTGAACTTTCGACTCGATAGTTCAGCAAAACCAAAAAACGATTCTGCTCGTTACTCTGTCCTAATATCAGGCCGTTCGCATCATCCAACGGCTCAACCACATAAACCATTTGGTACTCTTCAGGGGCTTCCACCGGCAATTCCAAGCGTGCACCGTACGCTTTGGGCGATTCGAGTTTTCCATCTTTCCATGTCCATTGGCCTAACACTGCGACTAAGTCCTTCGGTAATTCCTTCAAGACATCCACTTCTTTTTCAAAGCGAAGAGTCATCGGAGGAGCAGGTTCGTCGCTGGAGATCTTCTTTGGCTCAGTGACGACCTGCAGATCAACCGAAACCGCGTCCTCCGGCACAGGGAATTTATTTTCGGTCGCTCGCACTTGAAAGTACCCATACAACTCTGCTTGCGACTGATCCTTCGCAGTGACACGTATTCGATAACTAACTGGGGTCGCGCGATCGAATGTACCCAGTTCGATGAGTTGTGGTGGCGCTGAAAGTTCGGCTTCTCCATATTGCTTAACGACCATCCATGGAGCTCCAAAGCGTGTTTGCACTTCAACAGTTACGGAGGCTAGAGCAACACTATCAGGCCAGGTACACCGGAGTTGCACTTTTTCATTTGGCTTCGGAACCGCAGGCGCAGGAATGGCCGTGAACTTCGAGAAGAGTGTGTCTTTATCGAATTCTTGTGGTTTCCAACCGAGCTTTCGTTTTTGCGTCGGATCTACATACGATTCATGGATCCAACCATAATACTGCCCAAGGCTCATCACCGATGGGTTGGCATCGTCGGTATGTGGTAAGCCAATGGTATGGCCTACACCTTCATGATAGACAACGCAATCGCTTCCCGAGTAAGGTACGCGCCAACCATCGGCACTCACCAATCCCCAGCCCTTGCCGACGTTGTCCCAATAAACGGCTCGAGCCCCACCTGACTCGGCACCCGGAAAATGCCGCCCCTGGTTGTAGTTTCCTTCAAATTCCAATTTGCCATTCTTGGGTCGAACGCGAAAGAAATCGTCTAGCGGACGCCAATTGATTTCGCTCATCACCAAAAGTATCGGAAAAACATCATCAGTAGCACGTCCAAACTTCAAACCCTTATCGACTTCTTCCATCGTCTTGAAATAGATTTGATTGGCGTCACCCACACGCAATTGCTCCGTCGTAAATCGCGATTCAAAGACCTCAGGGCGAACCTTCACACTCAATTTCGACTGGCCCTGAAACTCTCGCTCATGAAATTGCTCGATTCGTTTCGCGTAATAGTCAAGCCGCTCCCTCCAATCGCTGATCGGTTGTCGATCTTTGGGAACGAAATAGACCATGGTCACTTCGATTTGATCGATGGAGTAGCGGCCATCCCAGGTCTTGAGTTGTCCCTTTGTTTGATGAGTAAGGTTCAATATCGTGGCAAGAAACAGTATGAAAAGAAGCGGATAATTGAAACATGGTCTCATGCCGTCTCAGACCTTTGTAAAAAGCTCAAGAGCAACTGCGTCATCATGGGCTCCCATCATACGTATCGCAGCGCAAGTCTTGGTTAGTTTACAACAACGTGTGTTAACGTGGATAAGACCGCGTGAAATCCATATCGCTTTTTCCTAAAGTGGCCCCACTACAGAGTTCGATTGGGTGGAGGTGGCGAGAACCATGGGTTTTCGGGGGGCAGAATCAAACCCAAAACAAACTTTGGGAACTCCCATAGGGGTGTTGGAGGCGGGGCGCTACTCGGCACCTGGGGGCCGCTCACTGGATTTCCTGAAGGATCAATCAAGATAGGACCTTCATCGTCCGAAACCGACGCGCCTCGCAAGGTCGTGTTTGAGGCCACAATTCTTCTTCCACTGTTCGCCAACGCAGTGAAACGAAAAGTGTGTTTGCCGGCTTGCAACCAAATCAGGTTGCGTGCCGAGTTTCCTGCCTTACAGATAATGGTCGCTTCGGCACGTCCCGTATCACTGTAGATCGTCAATTGAACGGCTTGGTTTACTTTGTCCGTCGAATTCACATTGAGTGCAAATTTGAAAAGCTGTGTTTTGTAAGTGGTCATTGTCCCCATAGCTTCGGCTGCTGTCGCTGTCAGTCGAACTTGTTGAATCGTTTCGAGGCTAGAATTTGTTGTTGCAATATCTGTGACTAGAAGATAGTTGACGGGGGTATCATTCGGCTGGAGCATTGCGACGACGATAATGTACTGAGCATTGGGCGTGACCCGAGCAAGCTCAACGTCTATATCGCCGTCGGAATGATAAGTAATGGTTGGCCTCAGTATCTTGAAGCTCGAATCAAGCAACGTGACTGAAAATTGCTGGTACGATGTGGCAAGCGGTCTGAGGTGCACCATCATCGAACCAGTAGCGTCTGCAGCAGCACGTACGGAAAAACAATCGACATCATTCTTAAGTGCCGTACCAACGCTTTCGTATCGCGAACCCGGCGCCATTCCGATCGGAGAAATCAGTTGGGTTGCCGTAGAGGGTGAGTCATTCGTTCCCAACTCCGTATCAACCGCTCCTGCAAGCTCGAATAGTCGATCCTCGAACGACTCGTCATCAACGTCCGAAAAGGACTGGCCGTCGTCGTCTTCCACGTGCCATAGCGAAGCGGGAACGGCGGGTTGATTCACGTTCAATTCAAGTTCGTAGTCGCCAAACTCAAACTCTGGAATTCCATTCCATTCGACGACAAGATAGCGAGTTTCGTCGGGATAAAAACTAGTGAGCTCTTTCGTTACGCTATTGTCTAATGGCGATTCAGAACTTGCGGTGTCGATAACCCGTCCTTCATCGTCGAGAATGGTCACTTTGGGACAGAGAAGACTAAGTCCTCTGCAGTTCACTGTCACCCAGAGTTTGTCGCTAAGAGTATTGCCTCGAATTCGGTACACATCTACATCTTGCGACGCATTGATTCGACCTCTGACTGTTTGACTGGAGTTGATGACAAAATCTGCTGACCAGTTGATGATGGAAGCAGTGGCGATACTCTCATTTCCTTGGCGGTCTTCGTAAGGATCATTCGCACGTGGGCCATAAAGGAACTGCACATTCTGGACATCGAACGGCGACAAAGACTGGCGTCTTCCCGCATAGCGATAGTACATGACGCTTTCTGGATCAAAGTTGTCATCAACTAGACCGATAGTGTTGCCAAGTTCATGTAATGCGACTGAAAAAAGGTCTGCTCGTTCAGCTACAATCTGAGTCGTTTCCGGACTCTGAATCTCGTAGATCGTGTTGGTGTCTAGCAGAATATCGCCTGCCCATGTACCAGCAGTGGGATGGTAAGGTATTGCGTTTCCAAGAACATTTGTCTGGGGAAAAGCTCCGAAGCGAATATCGCCAAACCTCGGATCACTTTGAGACAGTCCGGGTGTACCGAAATCTCTCGGAGAATCGCCAACGAGAGCAAAGTTGATACCGCTATTTCGCGACCATTCCTGACAAGCTTTCAGAATCTCTATGCGGTATTGCTTTTCATCCATAGTCGCTTTGAGGTGTTGGTGAATTTCATTTCGAAATATTCCGATGCCAACACTATCAGGAGCAAAGCTGACGGTGACTGGATTCTGTGGCCAAACCTGCGGCGGCAGAGCCGAGAGTTGTGCACAGACCGATTGCTGCGAGGAAGTTGACAACACCATCACGAGTGAAACTACGCAGATGAAACGAGCGATTGAGAGAGTCATTGTATTCATATTGTGCCTTAACTTGCATGCATTTTATGGGCGACTTACTGTGTCACCTGCTGAATTGTGCTGACTCCGTTCAAGATAGTAGTAAATGTTGCATTGCCTCTTAAGTTAGCTAGGTCGCGGTCGGTCGCTAACAGATTCCCTCCATAACCAGGTGCCAGTGCGCGAGCCAAATGCGCGAGAGCTTGGTCTTGCATCGATTTGGCATCGTTTCCGGTCGCTAACAGAGAGTAAACGCAACTGATTTGATAATGAATCTGTGGCGAAGGATTGAGGCGATGGCATTGTTCCAAATCGGCAAGTGCCATGCCTCGTTGATTTTCGCGAGCATAAAGTACTGCGCGACCCGTTAAAGCCGGGGCATAGTCCGGATCACGCTGCAACAATTCCGTGAGTACTCCAATAGCCTCCTCACGACGATTTAGGTACTCACTAAGCACATGGGCTCTGTTTTGGCCTGCCGTGAAATACATACTCTCAAAAGTCTGGGCTTTTTCGAAATCTAGTAAAGCGTCTTCCGGAGACTGTGTTAACCTTGCAAGCCCTCGAAATACCCAGTCTTCCGGCATTTGCGGAGTTTGGTCGAGTACTGACTTGAGCAATTGATCGGCGTCGGAGGTTTTTCCTATTGCTCGAAGATTCCTGCTGAGAGCCATTGCATATCGATGCGATGCAGGTACTTCGGCCATCGCTTTCGTGAGTTGCTTCACCGCCGCTTGATGGTCCTTCATTCGTTCATAGACGAGACCACGGTTGTACCAAATCGTCGCGAGTTTCGGTTCCAATCGTTCCGCTTTTTCATAACAAGCTAACGCTCGATCATATTGAGTCATCCAGTAATTGCAGTTTCCTTGTGCGATTAAAGTGATCGCGCACTGAGGTGCGGCAGCTTCTGCTGCTGCAAATGAAGTTCTTGCCTCCTGATACCGTCGTTGTTCCAGATAAATCTGTCCTTGCAGAAACCAGCAAACAAATCTGTTGGGACTCTTGGCAATTTCCATTTGAAGAAGGTCCAAAGCGAGCTCAAGATCTCGTTGGAAATAAAGTTGGGTGATCCGTTCAATCGGTGACAGGTTTTCGGAGTGTTCAGCGTCAAGTAAATACTGACTCGGTTGCCGCTCAATGATTCTGCTAAGGTAGGCAGCTGTTTCGCGAACATCCATTTGTTTTTCAGGTGGCAAGTAGGCAATAAGATGCCCCCGCATTGGCTCTGTCGAGGATGGATAGAAACACTGAAGAGCGAGCTTTCCAAGTTTCTTGCCCTCCTCTCTTGAACCACCATCTGCGTAGAATAAGTTTGCTTCCGCGTTGCGGGCGAGTGCTTTGAATGATGTGTAGGTTTCGTTGGCTATATTGGTTCGTGCACTAATCATCCAAAAATAAATGGAAAAGACAGCGACAATGGCCGCCGTGACTCCAAGCAGGAGACTAGCCGCAAGTTTAAGTGCGGATTGGTTTCTGCGGGCAAACTTAATCAGCCGCTCCTGGATGCCGCGATTGGGTGCGTATTTCAAAGGAAGCAACGACTGCTGACGAAGCAGATCTTCTCGCAGTTGGCTTGCTGATTGGTAACGCTGCGTTGGATCTTTGGCCAAGCATTTCATCACAATTGCGGCGAGATCCCTCGGAACTTGCGGATTGATATGATTTGGCAATTCGATTTTTTGTTGGTGTCGTTCAAAAGATAATTCCACGGGGGAGTGTGTCAGCGAACTAAAATCGACAGGGTGTTTTCCTGTAAGGAGTTCGTAGAGCACAACCCCGATCGAGTAGATATCACTCGCCACCGACGAACGGTCTTGGGATTCCATGAGTCCCAAAAGTTGCTCGGGCGCCATGTAGGGTAACGTACCGCCTGCTGATGTTTTCTTTTCGGATCCCTGCAACTGGTTCCGGCTGAGATTGAAGTCTAGTAGCATGATGCTACCATCGAAGCCGAGCAAGACATTGGCAGGCTTTATGTCGCCGTGAAGCAGGTTCTTGCCATGTGCATATTCGAGTCCGGAAACCATGTCGATCGCAACGCGAACAACGGTTTGTATCGAATTGAGTGGTAACCATTTTTCGAGAGGCGGACGACGTCCTATTTCATGATCGGATTCGAGCGAGAGAAATTGATTCACTTCGCGATTGGAGCTTTGAAGCCGTTGCCTGTCCACTTCAACAGCATGGACCAGTTCCGCTCCCGAGAGCATTTGGCTTTGCGAATGGTGGATCGACTTCTGCTTGGCGAATTGAAGCGCGTCACGCAAGGTGATTGAGCCCAAAAATGGCATACAAAGAATAAAAAATCCCTCTACATTCTGCGTTGAGTACAGAGGGACAATATTGGAATGTTGCAGCTTCGCGAGCTTCTGAGATTCGCCCATTGGCAAAGATGTAATTTTGAGAACTACGACTCTGTTGGCAAGCGATTTCTGGGTTGCCAGATAGACTCTGCTAAAAGCACCGTGTCCCAGAAGTTGAAGTAATCGAAAGTCTCCTAACTCTTCGTTGGGCTCAAATGCTCGATTGGAATCACCATCCCGAATAGAGGAATTTGGTGACGTCATTGGCTCTACGATGCGTGCTGTATCCGATTGTGCTTGCTGTGTGAATTTCTTGCTGTGTAACTGCGGGTCGCTTGAAAATGCCTCTTTGAAACTGATCGTTTCCAATTCAGACAGTTGCTCACCCAGCATATTGGCGTAGTATTCTCGTCGCAGTGTAACTCCATGGATACGATGTAAGCGGCGATCCTCGAATAATAGACTCTTGAGCACCGTCGAGGAGGATCGTATTTCTGGGAAATCAGTGACTATTTTGGCGAGATAATCCCTTTCGCCTTTGCCCCAATTCCATTCCAACCAAATCCGCAGAATCTCTGAGACTGCTTCCTCATACATTGGCGAGTCTGATGACGGAAAGTACGAACGAAGATCCAAACGTACTTTGGAACGGAGATCCCTTTCAAAACAATCAATCAATTCAAAGATTGTATAGTTTTCAGATTGGATTTCGTTCATGATGCCGGCCTTGAATTGCGATTCTTTTTGTTTGCGGTCGAGTCCGTGGGAGTTAGGGAGTAAAGTAGCGGCATAATCTGTCTCGAAAAGCTTGCAGTTCTCGCTCTACTGTCCGCCGCGAACGCCCGCATTTTTCTGAGATATCTTCAATCGAGTATCCTTCCAGTCTCCGACGAATAATCTCCTGCTGTACCTCGGAGACTTCAGCGAGTAACTCATCAATCGTGGAGCAGAGTTCAAAAAGTGCCAGATTGTCTGTGGAGTTCGATTGGATGATGTCTAAATCGTCCATCTGACATTGTTTGCGAATGTCACGCCGTTGGGACTGTAGATAGTCCGCCTTAGCATTGATTTTTCGCATAGCGATAACGGTGAGGAGGTTAAACAAGTCAGCACCCTCGGGTGCGACATACTCGCCGTTGCTGGCGCGTTTGAAAAAACTCTTGAATACCGATTGAACAATATCTTCTGGATCTACTTGCGACTGCAGGAAGACCGCTATTCTCTGCTTAGCGATTCCCAACAAACCATTGGCATGGCGATGATAGAATTGCGTTGCCGCATCGTTGTCGCCGTGCTCTACACGCCTCAGTAAGGAGCGATCTGTTGCAAGAGCTTGGTCATTACGTTGAGGATGGCTGTCGTGCATATGTGTTTACAACAAGTAAATCCGTTGATCGCGAGAAGCGATCAACGGAAGGGTAAGTTCGATCGAATAGGAATTCCGATTATGGGAAGATTTCAAACTCTTTAATGTCCGTCTTTACCAGTCCCAAAACTCCGTTATCCACATAGGTGTCAGTTCCGAAACCTCCTTCAAAAACTGCATCCAGTTCTGCAAAGACCGTCGTGCCTGTGAACGAGTCGTTACCGGAATCTAATGAGACGGTGATGTTTTTGGCAGAGGCGACGTTCTCAAACGATACCTGATCGTTTTCAGTGCCCGCAAAGACACCGATATCTTCGAGTGCACTCACGTCGATTAGCGATACAACATCAGCACCCATGTCCGTTGAGATCATAGACCCCAAACCCGAGACCTTTGACAACGAAACAGAGTCATTGCCACCTTTGGTTTCGACGTAAAAGAAATCGCCCGTCGATGTCTGGCTAATGCTTACAAGATCTCGTTGTTCATCACCGACAACGGTAAGAGCAAAGCCCACGGTGAAGCCGGAGATCTGGCTATTCAACGCGCCAATTTGCCCATCGATCATTGCGTCGCCACCTACACTCCAGTTCGCCAAGCGTACCGTCTCGTTGCCAGCCTCGCCAGTTACAATTAAGTTACCGCCTACGGTGGTTGGCAAAGCCCCAGAGCGAAAAGCGTCGTTTCCTTCACCCAGGTTTACCGAAAGGTCATTTGCGATCTGCATGCCGTTGATGATGACATCATCGTCGCCACCATTCATAAGCAATTCCACCGCGTTGATAGTTGGCAAGCGCAGTCTCAATGCGGGCAGCCCGTTCACCGTTGTTCCCTGCCGTCCGGTAACAAGAACGTCGCCATTGTTCGCTCGTGCTATTGTAATTCGATTTGCCAAATTGTCGCCCTGAATCACCAATAGTTCACCTTCCAATGCAGCTTGAACATTGTTGGCATACGTCGATGCCCCCATGGCTACTGTACTAACAAGTACACCCCCA
Source organism: Planctomycetota bacterium (assembly GCA_017303505.1). Lineage (GTDB taxonomy): Bacteria > Planctomycetota > Planctomycetia > Pirellulales > Pirellulaceae > JAFLCP01. The sequence goes on from JAFLCP010000002.1 coordinate 29,668, forward strand.
AGCATCAGGAGGCTTCGAATCGAAAAAAAGGAACTCATTTCATTCTCCAATTACATTTGTGTTGTGCGTTTCAACCAGCGGGAAAGTCCGCTACACAAATGAAATGGGAAATACCTGGAGCAACCCGCCAGAAAGTTCTCGCTTTTTCGGCGAAAAACGGCGCTGAAAAGGCGATTTAGTTATCCTCTTTACCAAGCGTTGATTCGCGAAATGAGTTACCAGAGGAAGGGTTTACAGATCTTTGAGCAATTCATCGCACCAAAACAGAATCGAGTCGAAATGGTTTTGGTGAAGTAATTCTTTGACTTTGATCCACGCTTGATGACTTTCCCATTGCTTTTGGCGACGATAGTCGGCGGAGGCGAGACTCAATTGTCGCCGTAGTCGCAATAGCTCTCGTACCGCGTCGCGTACAGGTTGCGATTGAGTTTGATTCAAAGCGCGTTCGATGTGCCAAGTCACTTCATCGATCCGATCCCACGTAGCGGATTCGCCGATCATGATGTGTTGATGCAAATGCTGCAATCGCGATGAACGATGTTGCAGCAACAAGCTCTGCAGGGCAGGGTGGATAAAATAATGAGTCGACTCGGGCAACGTTTTGGCAATGTCGATGATCAAATCTTCTGGTTGACGGAATCGTTGATAGATTCGATCGCTTCGAGTATCCCGAACCAGTACACCCAACAATCCTGTCATATACAGATCGCGAAAGGGATGGTTCAAGTCTTGGTGTGTTTCCGTGTAATAGGAAAGGTCAGCCGCAGTCAGGCCATTGAACTCCGCGCTGATTTTCTCGGCTTCCTGACGACTGAGAATGTTGCTGGTAATGCGTTCCAAAAATGCATAGCGTGTCTCGGGATCATGCAAACATTGCAAGAAAGCCCGCATCTCATCGAAGATACCCGTTACCAAGCCCGATGTACTGGTCTGCGATACCAAATGGCAATAATTGGTTTCGGAAAGTTGATCTTGATTGGCTGAAAGAGTTGAGGCTAGCACTACCAAATCGCGCGGGCGCCCAAACGTATGGCGGCGCAAATATTGAAACGCATCCTCCGGCATATTGCGATAAGGATTGCGAATCATATTGAGTCGCGTAAACTCTTTGAAGTTATCGCAACCTTCATACTCGCGAGCCAACTGATCCATCATCTCTTCCAGTTGTTCAGGCGTGTAACGAAGGATGCTCGTAGCGCTGTAGAGATTAGCTTTGGTATCGGAGTGATAACTAACAAAAGCCTCCTGGCGAATCGTACAAAAAATTCGTACATGCCGATTCGCATTCATCAGTTCCCAAGCAGCTTCAATCAAGCCGGCTTGCAAATGGATCCACATCGCGGTTCCGAACTGGCTGATCGCTTGGTCCACTTTATCGATAAAGAAATATGTGGCGCTGTGAATGCGGCGAAAGGTCCGGTCCAGGAATGTGTCGCTGTCGTTGAGCAAGCGATTGAGTTTATTCGGCGAGATGTGCAAGAGTTCTTTGAAGACTAAAGTTGGATCCATACGATCGCCGAGTAGCCAATTGCGAATTCCCTCTGGAAATGGACTTAGATTCAATGAATCCTCGGGATTCAACAAGCCTCGATGTTGTGAAATCGCCGAGATTCTCAACGCCATCATCCAAAAGCGTTTGGCCGTTTTGAGATCACCCAGCAAATCTTCGTACTGTCGCGAGAGGTCGCGCAGTTCGCTCATGAAATCCAAAAACGGATGGCTTTGTGGAACGAGGCAAAGTGGTTGTTGTTTAGGTTGTGCTTCATATTCTTGACTGAGCTTATATCGCTTCAGAGATAACAGTAGTGTTTTGCCGAGCCCCTTCGTGCCAGAGATGAAGTACTTGTTGCGTTGATTCATGTAGTCGCGAACGATTTCGTTGTAATAGACAACGTTCGCTAGTTCTTCGATGTCGATTTGGTTGGCATCGGTCGCCCAGAGGTGACTGCCATTGCGTGTCGTTCGAGGTTGAGGAGTGGCAAGATTCGGTACTGCCGGGATTTGATGCAATTCCAGCGAACTCTTGATGCGATTTAGCGTATTATCAGGATTGTTTCTTTCCCAGGAAATGGCCGAGGCTGAGCCGAGCAAGGCAAACCAGCTTGGTGGTTGCATTTGCAATTCGTACGATGAAATGTCCACCAGAACAGGAAGTATGGGCTTCTCTTTCTTAGCAGTTATTCGAACTTCGCGCTCAAAATCACGATTGGTGAGAGAACTTTTGGAGATCAACAAGATCGACGAATAGGCGCTATCGATAGCTTCATCTTGTTGTTGAGAGTTGGAAATGCCGGGCAAGGCATCGCGATGAAAACACCAAGCTGAGTAACCGAACTTTTTGAGTCCATTCGCGAGTACGCAGGCTGTAAGGGAATCTTCGCCCATGTGCGAAATGCAGACCGAGACACGGCGATTGGGGGAAGTGAATAGCGGGATCGGTCGGGTTGAAGTGCCCAGTTCAGCAGCTTCTGCAAAAGCTTTGGCAAAAGCACCGCAACTCGAGTAACGTGCTTCCGGAGCTTTTCGAAGAGCGCGATGCAGAACTCGCTCAATCGCTTGATAGTTGGGCGTGGCTTGATGCGACAAACTTGGTGGCGGTTCGTTGAGATGTTGTCTTAAGACATGAATCGCTTTTTTGCCGCCGAAGCACGGCCGTCCGACCAACAGTTCGTATGCGATGACTGCTAACGAATATTGATCCGCTCGACCATCAGTCACTTCGCCCATGACTTGCTCGGGCGAAGAGTAGGCCGCTGTCCCGCTATATTTTCCAGTGCCAACTGCTTTGGCGAGTTGTTGAGCGAGGCCAAAGTCGAGAATCTTCGGTTCGCCATTGGGTGCAAAGCAGATATTCTCTGGTTTCAGATCGCGATGAATGATTCCGCGAGCGTGGGCGAAGTCAATCGCCTCGGCTAAAGGGCGAAGTACGAGTGACACTTCTTCGGGTGTAAGCGTCTTGCGAGCGATTAGCAATTCGCGGAGTGTTTTCCCTTCGACATATTCAAAGACGATGTACGGATGGTTGAGATGTTTACCGAAATCGAAGACGGTTGCGATACCAGGATGCAGCAAGGCTGCGTTCAGTCGAGCTTCGTGCAGCAGTAGATCGGTCGAAGTGACGTTGTGTTTCTTTTCCCAGTTAAGAACCTTCAATACCACCTGCCGATCAAGGTCGGTATCAAGACTAAGAAAGACCTTGCCCATGCCGCCTGAACCGAGCATCGATAGAATGCGATATCGATTGGCGATGAGCCCACCGATCGGAAAGGCTTCCTCAATCCCATCGGTACTGGAGTCGCTCTGTGCACTGACCGCTTCACCATTATCGTTAAGGGTGAGGAACACGGTGCTTTCATCAATGTAATTCGCGGCATCCATAGTGGCTTGAGTCTTGGATTTATGAGGCGGGGAGGATAGTTGGGATAGGTTGAGTGGCCCTCATCGCCGCTCTCGTTATGGTAGACTAATTTTCAGTTGCGAGCAACGGTTGTGCCCATCGGCACAATAGGGTTTCGGAATTCGTTCGGGAATCACTATTGATTCTCGATGCGATACCCAAAACCGATCAAAAAAATCGAGTTTATTTAGTCGGCGATGTTATACTGCCGCCAAAGCAAGTTAGTCCAAAGCGGCCGAAGGTTTAGGCATTCATGCCAAGGTGTTTCCGACGGCAAGACATAGAGAAGTCAGTAGTACCAGTTGGGGTAACGAATGGAACCGTCGGAGCAAGATCAGACATCGAATTGGTCGGTGCCAACGGAAGGTTTACGCAACAGCGATTCCTCGAAAAAAATGCCCATTGCTGTTCCGGAGCGAATAGGTCGCTACAAGATTGAGTCCAAGTTGGGCAAAGGGGGCTTTGGTGATGTCTACAAAGCCAGAGACTTAGAATTGCACCGCTCGGTCGCCATTAAGATCTCTATCCCCAATAATTCCACAGCGGAAGTGGAAGCGATCTTTTTGAACGAAGCGCGAGTGGTGGCAAGCTTGGATCACCCTTGTATTGTTCCTGTATATGACATCGGGCGGCTTGACTCGGGCGAATTTTATATGGTCTCGCGGTTGATCGACGGTGGTGATCTCAGCCACTTCATGCGACAGCAGAGTCCCGACCGTGCGTGGATTATCGAGTCTGTGGCACGTATCGCTGACGCCCTCCAATATGCCCATGCTAAAGGCTTGGTTCATCGAGATGTTAAGCCGAGCAACATCCTCTTGGATAAAGATGGATTAGTTTATCTGACGGACTTTGGGATCACGCTGCGCGAAGAGCAGGTCGGCAGCGGTAATGATTATGCGGGGACACCTGCCTATATGAGTCCCGAGCAAGCTCGTGGCGAAGGTCATTTGGTGGACAATCGGAGTGACATTTATAGCTTGGGCGTTGTGTTTTACGAACTTTTAACCGGACGTCGCCCGTTTCGCTCCCAGCAGCAGCTTGAGTTGATGCGTCTCATTGCAACATCCGAGGTGCGCACCCCGAGACTATTCTGCAAAGATCTGAATTCTGAGATTGAGCGTGTATGTCTGAAGGCTCTGGCGCGACGAGCAGTGGATCGCTATTCACTTGCCGCTGATTTCGCCAAAGAGCTACGGAGAATTTCGGCAAGCGTCACAGCGAAGCCGTCCGATGAGACAGCTGCGCCCTATAAGACACTGGCGACAGTTGACGTACCTCAGGCGGAAAATCAACGCCCGCGAAAAGTCGAAGATGACCTTACCCCCGACACGCCGATATCGACACCACTGCGAAACGTTAAGCAAGATCAGGTGGCCGTTGTGCCAAAAGGCCTGCGTTCCTTTGATGCGAACGACGCAAATTTCTTTTTGTCATTGCTGCCCGGTCCGTATGATGCAACAGGTTTACCAGAGACATTGCGGAGTTGGAAGCAACGTATCGAGAACAAGAATCAGAGTGCGATGCGGGTCGGCTTAGTTTATGGCCCATCAGGTTGTGGAAAATCGTCATGGGTCAAGGCAGGGCTCATTCCTCGGCTTACTTCTGATGTAGAGACAATTTACATCGAGGCGAGTACGGCAGATACCGAGTCTCGTTTGAATCAGGCCATCAAAGATTTGTTTCCAGAAGTCCAGGGTAACTCCTTACACGAGTCGTTGGCCAACGTTCGTCGACGTCGCGTTCTGGGGCGACAGCAAAAGTTGCTGTTGGTGATTGATCAATTCGAGCAATGGCTATTTGCTCACAACGATTACATTCAGACGGATCTGGCGATTGCACTTCGCCAGTGCGATGGAGTACAGATTCAGTGTCTCCTATTAGTGCGAGACGATTTTTGGTTATCGGTGAGCCGATTCTTGCGGGAGTTGGAAATCCCAATTCTGGAGGGAGAGAACAGCTCGATGGTCGATTTGTTTGAAATCGACCATGCTGAGAAAGTCCTTGGCCTATTTGGCGTGGCGTACAACAAGCTGCCACAAGAATTTAGTGCTTGGAGTTCAGAACAGAAGGCATTTGTCGAACAGGCGATTCGCGGATTGGCAATCGAACGGAAGGTGAGCCCTGTTCGTCTTTCCGTATTTGCAGAAATGATGCGCAAGTGGCCCTGGCTTCCATCATCATTACAAGAGGTGGGTGGAACTGAAGGTGTTGGTGTTACTTTTTTGGAAGAAACATTTTCATCACGCTATGCGCCGGCAGAGTTTCGGGTGCATGAATCGGGCGTTCGAGCCGTGTTTCGGGCGTTGCTTCCGTCAATCGGGACTGATATCAAAGGACACAAAAGAAGTTTTTCCGAGTTGAGCCAAGCAGCAGGCTATTCTGAACAGTCGGCAGATTTTCGAGAGCTTATTCACTTGCTCGATCGTAGATTACGGTTGATTACTCCAGTCGATGAAAATGCCATCGTGAGCACTCGTTCATCGGCGTCGAAGCTTGACCAGTCAGTCAATGTCAACAAACGAGAAGATATATCGCCCAATTTGGGAAACGGTATTAGCTATCAGTTAACGCACGATTTTTTGGTCACATCGATTCGTGATTGGTTGGCGCTGAATCTGAGTCGGACTGTTGCAGGTCGTGCCGAATTGAGATTAGATGAGAGAACACGTAACTGGGATATCTTGAGGCAGAATCGATACCTACCGAGTTTTGGCGAATGGTTACAAATATTGACCTGGACCAAGCGCAAGAATTGGTTGGTCAATCAAAAGGAAATGATGGCCCATGCGGGGCGATACTATGGGACCAGGACTCTATTGATTTCTGCGGTCGGTATGTTGTTGCTATGTGGTTGTTGGATAGGTGTAAGCCAGATATTGCAAAGACAGAGAATCGAAGGGGAGGGGAGTCTTTTTGCACAACAAGTTATCGACCAACCTATGGAGTTTATTCCTAATCTCATCGAAGCTGAACGAGCTTCAGGGAGTGTTCATCTCCCCGCTTTGTTCAAGCAACGCGAAGTAAATTTGACGGCTGAGAAGCGTTTGAGAGTAGAAGCAGCCTTGCTAACGCTGGGCGATGATCATCAGGCATTCGACTACTTGAAAGAAAATTGGGGTGTGATGCCGCCTCAACTGGTTTCAATGACCGCCCCTCAAATGTTGGCTCACGATAAACAATTTGCCGAACAGACGCACAAAATTTTAATCGTGCCAGAAGCAATTCAGTCGCGTCAAGCCGAACTTGCCTATTGGGGAGCTTTGGCGAACTATGAATCGCCGTCATTTTCTTGGGACAACTCGCATGCGAATCGCGTTGTTCAGTGTTTTCGATTTCTCGAAATCGGAGAAGTAAATCGTTGGGTGAGTATTTTCCCTGCTCAGCGGCTGCTGTTTATTCAGGAGCTGAAAACTGAGATTGAGAACCTCGATGGGAATTGGACAAGTGAAATGATCACGGCTTTGGCGACATCGCTCGACATAGACGATCACGAGCTCTTGTTGATGGCGTTGAAACGAATCGATGTCAGGCACATAAAAACATTTTGCTCAGCGATGGCAAAACATCGACTGAAAGTTTTAGGGCCATTGAAATCTGGCGTCAAATCGCGCGAAGTAGATAAAACTGAGCATGAGCTCAAATATGCAATTGATTCGGAGGAGAACGCCGGGAGGCTAACGCTGATGAAGGCCAAGAAGGCTCTGGCTTTGATGCATCTGGGGGAACATGATGCCGCCTGGTTGGCAACGAATAACTCGCTCTATCCCAGATTAGAAACGGCGATCATTGAGAATCTTGCCGAATCAGGGGTGAGTTTCGATTCCATGTTATCGCTGATCGATTCCACCAAAGACCCGAATGTCCTCCGCGCACAAATCCTGGCTATGGGAACCTATCCGACCGAAACGTTGAGCCAAGCTCAAATTGAACGCGCTTGTAAGTTTCTATCGGATTTGTACAAGACTACCGAACATGGCTTTCTTCGGTCAGCATGTCGCTGGACCGTGGACCAAATTGACAATCGTTTTCAAATGGAGAACAAGCAAGCTGTTGCGGCTGATCGTGAAAAGACCTGGTTTGTTAACTCTAAAGGGGATGAATTTTTTGTGCTCCCAGGTCCCATGCAAGGACTTGTCGGACAGTCGCCTTTGGAATGGAAGAAGCAGGCGATTGAAGTATCGGGGCAGCATCGAGTGTTGATTCCATATAGTTTTGCTGTTGGTATTCATGAAGTTACGATCCGAGATTTTCTTCCGTGTTTCTTAGAGTGGAGAGAACATTTTCGAGAAAAACTCTCTTCCGACTTTGGGTGGGCAGCGCGAAGTTTAGATTCGCCGATTGGCAGCTTGGAGTATTATGACGCTGTACGATATTGCCGATGGTTGGGTGAAAAGGAAATGATCCCCGAAACGGAGCAGTGTTATCCAAAGGTTGAGGAAATTGGCCCCGACATGGATTTGCCTGCGGACTTTCTAACTAGAAAGGGATATCGTTTGCCAACACGAGAAGAGTGGGAAATCGCCTGCAGCGGCGGTGTTAATACTCGATTCTATTGGGGAGGTGACGCAGCGGCGAGTGATCTGTTCGGTTGGTTCCAATCGAACTCAAACGATCGGATGCACCCTGTAGGCAAAAAGATGCCCAATCGACTAGGCCTATTTGACGCGCAAGGCAATGCATACGAGTGGACGTCGACACCTGAAGCCCCTTATCCAGCCTTTGTGGTTAGCGATTCTATTTTGCTGAACGAACATCCCACCAAGGTTGAGGCTGGGGGGAAAGGTGTATTAAAAGGTGGCGAATTTGTTTCCAATCCGATCGAGCATTCTATCGGGACTCGCTGGGGACAACCTAATGAACATAGTTGGCCTGCATCCGGATTCAGGCTTGCCAGAACCATTGAAGCCTTCCCGCTGGTTGTTATGTTGTCGCGAAATCATGGAGATTTTGTGGAGTATGTCGCCAACACGGTGGACATTGAGGTTCAATGCGAAGATCCCTCATTGACCGTAACAAAGAAAGTTAACGGAAATCAAACCACCATACGCTTCATGCAAACAGGAACGGAGAAGCGAGCGAAGAAATTCGGTTTTCGCGTTCTCAAAGGGAATCATCAAGTATCGGTCGTAGGGGAAACGATGTCAGGTGAAGCGTCCCTAAGAATTTTCCCAATTAACTCGCTGACGACCATTTCAAGTATTGCTTGTCCTGCAGATTGGGATGGCGATCTCGCAGCCGCTAAGGTTGAAAAGGTGTCTTGTGATTTGTCTGACTTGGAATCAACCATCATACAGGCCAAACAAAAGTTTGATGGAAAGAAAGGATTCTTGGTCGAGATGGAAATCGATGTTATTGGTGGCGATTATGAATTATCCCTGGGCGGCTGGATGAGAAGTCGTGTTCAAGTGAACCAAGAGAAAGTAATTGATTACTGGCCGAATTCAGCCGTCTTGACCAACATCGCGCACGTGTCGCTTCACGCAGGAAAGAATCAAGTTCAAATGGAGATTTTCAATTCCGATGTCTCAGAAGATTTTCAATTTGACCTCAGACCCATTCTCTACTTTCCCCACAAACGTGACGAAGCAGACATTAAATGATGCGTTCGGAGGTTCCATGACCGAACGAAAGCCCATGCGATTTCACGGAATACCGTTTTCGGTCGGTGGAGTTGTGGGCAGTTTAGCTTTGCTCCGTTGGTTATTGTGAAGGATGAACGCTTGACACAAAAATCAGATAATTCGTCGGATAGTCTCTGGCATTGGGGGATCGCGGCTGCCGTTGCATTTGGGTTTTTAATTTACTTCCGACTCTATTTTTCGCAGTTGTTGGTTTCCGGTTTTCCCAATGCGGGAACACGGGCGATATTATTTTTTCGAGCCCTGATTCCTGATACGTTCGTGCAAGATTGGACGGCCGACGGCAAACTCCCGCTCGGTTTTTTGGATCGCGTTCCACTCTGGCTGGCGGCTGCGTTCTGGTATGGACTGGCTTGGTGGATCGGCGATGTGTTTCTAAAACGCTTGACACTGACGCCCTTGAATCGAAACGTTAGCTCTGCTCGTTGGCTCGCAGTGCGGCATCCCCTAGCCATTGCTTTGGGATTAGGGATGTTGTCCTTGACGACGTTCCTGGTCGGATGTTTGGGTTGGCTTAGACAACCTTGGGGAATGATGGCCGCTTTGGCGATCTGGATTGCCATTGGAGTGATCAGTTGTCTCAAGGGCAAAAAGTGTGATGGCCTTCCTTCGCTGTCTGAGAGCGAAATTGAAAACTCCGCGCTCAATTCACTCGCACGTCGATTTACGCAACTGTTTCAAATCACCTTCGCAGTTTGTTGCATTTATTATTCGATCAGCTCTGCTATGGCTCCTATCGAATTCGATGTGCTCGAATATCACTTGCAAGCGCCGAAAGAGTTTTGGCAGCAAGGAGCCATCACCTTCTTGCCGCATAACATTTATGCCAACATGCCTTTGGGTATCGAGATGCATCCGCTCGCGTGGATGGCGTTGGTCGGAGGTGATCACGGTTGGTGGTGGGGAGCATTGATCGGCAAAGTGATCATCGGCTGGATGGCACCGCTTACCGCATGGCTGTTAGCTGCATCTCTCTTTGAATATTGTCGACGGTCAAATGCGACGGAACACGAACGGTCTTATGCGATGCTGATCGCCTTAGGTGGCGCGGTGCTGTATTTGACTTTACCGGGAATTGCGGAAGTATCGCAGTTTGGCCAAATTGATGCTGCCTTGGCTCTCTACGTGCTCGCAACGGTTGTAGTCGCGTTTCATTATTCATTTGGACAAGACGATCACAATCAGCAGACTACCGTTGTGCTATTGGGATTGTTTGCTGGGCTCGCATTTGCAGCGAAGTATCCCGCATTGATGTTTGCAGTATTTCCGGCAGCGTTGGTCATTGCGGTGAAAGAATGGCGTTTGCCCATCGATGTCAAACGAATCTCGACGCGGCTTGCATGGTTTGTTGTAGCTGTTTTGGTGACAGCTGGCCCTTGGCTGGTGAAAAATGCTGTGCTCAGTGGTAACCCTGTTTACCCTTTGGCGGGAAACGTTTTTGGTGGTCGTACACTCGACAAAGAAAAGATCGAACAATGGCAAAAGGCGCATGCGATTCCAGCAGTCAAAGATGCACAAGGTAACGAGGTGCGATTTTCATGGAATCAAGCGGTCGCCTCATTGCAGCAGATTGCTTATAAGTCGCCCATTCCAAGTGCGATTTTTGTGCCGATGTTGTTACTTGGTGTTTTCTATCTACCTCGTCGGGAAACGTGGTGGTGGGTAGCGTGGTTGATGGTCGGGCTGGCAGTGTGGTGGTTCTTGTCGCATCGTTTGGATCGTTTTTGGCTCCCTTTGTTACCCATTGCAGCGTGGTTAGCAGCGCGGGCGATCCTTCCACTCGCTAAGACTGCGGCCGGTATTCCGCTGGCGGCGGTGTTGACCGTGGGGATCTCCTATTCGCTTTTATATTTTGCATCGCCCCCTGGTAATGATCCACGGTACTTGGTCAGCCTTAATGCCCAGCGTACGGATTGGAAAAACGAAGAGTTTACGCGAGTATCGATGTCCATCGGATGGCTGAACGAGAATTTGAAGCCCACGGATCGTGTATTGATGGTTGGGCAAGCTGCGGTCTTCGATGTGGCTGTGCCTTGTGACTACAGCACCTGTTTTGACGATTCCAAATGGGACGAGATTGCAAAAGCCACAAGCCCTGCGGATCGCATTAAAAAATTCAAAGAGTTAGGTATCACATATGTTTGCATTCACTGGGGTGAAATCGAACGTTATCGCAGCCCCGGTAATTATGGTTTTCGCTCCAAGATCACACAGCCGCAAGTTGCCGAATTTATCTCCACCGGTGTATTGTCCATGGTTGAGACAGGCAAAGAACTCGGAGGCGTGAGCATGTTGAAAGTGAATGAGTAGGGGAGGTAGGGTGTGTTACGCGATTCAATGATTGGCGCGACGAATGGATATAAAATGGAATGTCGCAATGGCCGGGATGTTGGTTCAAGAGTGAATCGCTTCACACACCCTACAACTTACGAATCTCGGAGAGAGGAATGAACGTCGTGGAGTCCTGGTCATTGGCGTCGCGAGGCTGACTGCAACGTGAAGGACAACTAGAACAACCAGAACTGCAACCCGTTGTTGATGAACCTTTGATCGATAAAAAGATTCGCTGCAACAACAAAGCAAACGCTCCGCTCACAATGAGCAGCACTGCTAGGCCTTGTAAAAGTTGAGCGAAATCAGACATAAAAGTTCTGCGGTCGAGTGAATTAACCTGGAACGTTGCCACCAAAACTACTGGCGACGACAAACGCGATCCAAGCTCCAACATACGCTAACGTAGTCATGTACACAAAAGTAAAAGCGGCCCATTTCCAAGAATTCGTTTCGCGTTGAATGGTCATAATGGTGGCCGCACATTGAGCACACAACGCAAAGAACACCATGATCGACAGTGCGACCGGGAAATTAAAAACAGGCTTACCATCCGGCCAGTTTGCATTAACCAAAGCGTCGCGCAAACCTTCGTCATCTTCCGCAACTTCGCCACCCAAACTGTAAATAGTCCCCATCGTTGCAATGATCACTTCACGGGCAGGGAACGACGCAATCACACCCACACCGATCTTCCAGTCCCAACCCAAGGGACGCACGACCGGTTCTATCGCATGGCCCGCATAACCTAAAAAGCTCTTCTCGATCGCTTCACCACCCAAAACCATCTCTTCGGATGCTAAAGCTGAGATTTGCGAATCGAGTAACGCAATCTGAGACCGTACCGACTCGTCATTGGTTTCTTCAACCGCTGGTAACGCCGCTAACTCAGCTTGCAGTCCCTCACGATTGGCTTCGAGCTCGTGAATCTGAGAGCGATCGGCAGGAAAATAACTGGCCGCCCACACGATCACCGAAGTGCAGAATATCAATGAGCCCGCCCGCGTGACAAAGGCCCAACCACGTTCCCAAACGCGATGAAAGACAACTCGCAGCGAAGGCCATTTATAAGGTGGCAGCTCCATCACAAACGGCGGCATCTCTCCTTTGAACAATGTCTTGCGCAACAGAAAAGCGATCGGAACGGCAATCAACGCTCCCAGGCTTTGCATGAATAACAGCGTGAGACCTTGCAACCCGACCCAGCCTCCAAGCCAAGTTGTTCCAGGTACGAATGTGCCAATGAGCAATAAGTACACCGGCAATCGAGCCGAGCAACTCATCAAAGGTGCGACGAGTATGGTCACAAATCGTTCGGTTCGATTTTCGATAGTTCGCGTGGCCATAATGCCAGGCACTGCGCACGCAAACGAGGACATCAACGGCACAAACGACTTTCCGCTTAAGCCTAATCGCGTCATGAGTTTGTCCATGACAAACGCAGCCCGCGCCATATATCCACAATCTTCCAGAACGCCAATGAACAAAAAGAGGAGCAATATCTGTGGCAGGAAAACGATCACCGAGCCGACACCCGCGACGATGCCATCGACTAGCAAACTTCGTAACATGCCCGGTGGTAACAGCGAGCTTATTCCATCGCCGGCAAAGCTCTGAACCGATTCGATCAGCAACATGCCTGGTTCAGCCCAGCTATAAATCGCCTGGAAGACGATGAACATCACCGCCGCAAACAGAATCAGACCCCACCAACGATGCGTGACGACTTTGTCTATGCGATCGCTCCAGGTGAGTCGTTCATGCAATGGACGTCGCACTACGTCGGTGAGCGTTTCGCGAATCCACTGATAACGCACTCGCGTTTCGACGGTTGGGACACGACAATTTTGCGACGCCAGTGTCTCGCGTACCGCTTCGATCTTGGACGGTAATTCGGGGAGATTATGTTTCTTAGCAAAAATCTCTAAACCTTGATTGCCACAATCCAGCACCAATCTTTCGATCCAGGGAAGGGGCGTATCTTGAACCCCTTTCGAAGCCATCCAATCCTTAAGTTGCTGCGACTGTTCATGTAGCGCTGCGGGTAGCGGGCTTGAAATTTCAGGCTTAGCAGAATCTGTGACTTGTCGAATGGCCAGCCGCAATGTTTCAATCCCAACCTTGCGAGCTGCGGCTGTGGTGATGATGGGTGTAGAGAGCCGCTTCTTCAGCATCTCTAAGTCGATCTCAATACTCTCCTGTGCGATGCGGTCCCACATGTTGAGAACCAGTATCGTCGGCAGTCCAAGATCGCAGACTTGGGAGAAGAGGTATAGGTTGCGATCGAGATTCGTAGCATCGGCAACAACGATCACCGCATCAAGCGATGGGACATCTGCTTGCCGGCCCAGCAAAACATCAACGGAAACTTGTTCGTCGAGCGTTCGTGCGGCCAAGCTGTAAGTGCCAGGCAAGTCGATGATCTGCACCTCGCCTTGCGGATCTTTGTATGTGCCAATTTTCTTTTCGACGGTCACACCCGGGTAATTGCCAATGCGAGTCGGGACGCCGCAGAGTGCTGAAAAAACCGTGCTTTTGCCGGTATTGGGGTTTCCGATCAACGCGACCCGCAAAGATGCTCGCTGCGATTTACTGCCGGGCGTAGGTGATGTGGGGTCGGGCGAAACCATGGGTGGCCAGAAACCTGAATCAGGTTGAATCCTTAAGCAATTCGATTTCAACTCGAGTTGCTTCTAGTTTGCGAAGTGAAAGTCTCGAACTGCGATAGGCGAACTCTAACGGTTCCCCCATGGGAGCTTTGCCAAGCAGTCGAACGACTTCTCCTTCAATAAGCCCCATCTCCATTAACCGTAGGGCCAACGTATCGTCTCCGACGACCTGAATGATGGTGCCCTGTTGCCCCACCTTTAGATCTGCCAAGTTCATGCGGATGCAGCAACTGGCTGAGTCGCATTGGCGATTTCGACAAAAATCTCGGTTCCCTCTTCGAGTCGCAGGCTTAGGCGTTTCCCAGCCATGGCAACGATGCAAGGTGTACCGGGGCGAATCATTTGAACTTCGGTACCGACACTCAATCCCATTTCATCGAGGCGATGCAGGGTGGTAGTGTCACCGAACAGGTCAACGATCCGAGCACGTTCGTTGCTGCGAAGAATATGTATTGGAAGGATAGCGGAGTTTTCTGGCAGGCTGATCATCGAAGGATGGTCCCGTGAAATTGAGACTCAGTTTCAACTGCGTCTCTGAAGTATATTCGATTCGTTGCGCCAAGAAAATGAGGTTTCTTCAACTACAGCTGTGAAAATTGCAATTCGATTTGGGGCGGTTTTCCTCAAAGGTGGTAATTTGGGGGTTGAGTGTGTCAGCTTGAACCGCTAATCTGCTCATTACGGGGGGTGGATATCCGCCAGCCGGATTTGGACAAGCAGAGGGCAGGGAGGCGCCATGAGCTTAGATATACGGTCGACTCACAACCAATCTGGAAGCCCCGATTCCCGCCGGGCTTCTCTAACCTTCACATTCGAACCGTCACCGGAGGGGCAGAAGGACTTGCTCGCCGACTCCCGGCGTTGGCTGCTCGATCGACAAGCCGCCGATGGATCTTGGTGCGGATACCTCGAAGGTGACTCGATTTTGGAAAGCGAATACTTGCTGCTGCAAGTGTTTCTGGGGCGCGAACAAACCGATATCTGTCGCCGCCTGGCCCGAGGCTTAGCCGCTCAGCAACAAGAACATGGGGGATGGTCTCAATATCCAGGTGGCGATCTCGAAGTCAGCGCCAGCGTCAAAGCGTATTGGGCATTGAAGTTGATGGGCTATGATCCCGAGTCGGCACCGATGAAGAAGGCTCGTGACGCCATTCGCCGCGCTGGAGGCGCCGATGCGGTGAATAGTTTTACTCGATTCTATCTCGCGCTCCTCGGGCAACTCGATTACAAATATTGTCCTGCTGTTCCCCCTGAAGCCATCTTCTTGCCTGCTTGGTTTCCCATCAACATCTATCGTATCAGCGCTTGGTCGCGAACGATGTTGATCCCGCTCGCTTTGGTCTGGGCATTCCGACCCACGAAAGAGCTCCCCGAACATTTGCGAATCGATGAACTGTTTATTCAACCACCAGAAAAATGGAAACCGCTCCGAGCGCCCGGTCTCCCCGATGCTCAGCAGTTCTTCTCTTGGGAGAAATTTTTCTATGGCTGTGATCGCTGGCTAAAGAGATTAGAAGCGTATCGCATTCGACCGCTGCGCAAACTGGCGATCCATCGTTGCCAAAAATGGATGCTTGATCGTTTTGTAGATAGTGATGGACTTGGGGCAATCTTTCCACCTATTGTGTGGAGTCGCATTGTTCTCAAAGCATTAGGCTACGCAGAAGATTCGACAGAGGTGCGGTATTGTGATGAGCAACTGGAGATGCTCATTCGACCTGACGAGGTAGGGGATCAACTCAGGCTTGAGCCATGTAAATCGCCGGTGTGGGATACGGCGATTTCGCTGCGCGGCTTGGCTGCGGCAGGTTACACCGTAAAGAATGCAGAAGTCGAGCGAGCAATTGATTGGCTCCTCTCAAAACAAGTAACTCAGCCTGGTGATTGGCAAGTGAATGTCAAAGCAGAGCCGGCTGGCTGGTACTTCGAGTATCACAATGAGTTTTATCCCGATACCGATGATACCTCGATGGTTCTAATTGCATTGCGCGATTTCTTGGGCGATGAGGTGCTGCAAGCTCGCGGTCCCAAAGCCACGGTTTCCTTAGCCAAGAAACATGTTCAGCGTTGGGCCGATATTCATTCGGCTGCGGAACGTTCGTTGGCTTGGCTCATTGCGATGCAAAACGCTGATGGTGGTTGGGGTGCATTCGATAAGAACAATAACGCTGAGTTCTTATGTTATGTCCCATTCGCCGATCACAATGCGATGATCGATCCGAGTACGCCCGATATTACCGCTCGCATTGTGGAGTCTTTGGCAGCATGGGGTTACGGACGAGAACATTCCGTCATTCAACGCGCCATCGAATATGTGCGTAAGCATCAAGAAGCCGATGGTAGTTGGTACGGACGCTGGGGTGTCAACTACATTTACGGCACTTGGCAAGTATTGGTAGGGCTCAAGGCCGCAGGTGTGGAATCCACCGATCCGATGTTGCAGCGGGGTGCAGAGTGGTTGCTTTCCAAACAGCAGTCTGATGGTGGCTGGGGTGAATCACCGCGCAGCTATGAAGATCCGGAATGGCATGGGCGTGGTCCAGTAACCGCCTCGCAAACGGCCTGGGCACTCTTGGGCTTGATGGCTGTGTTGCCGATGGAACATGCGGCTATTCAGCGAGGCTTACAGTGGCTGCTTAATCACCGCAATGCTGCGGGGACTTGGGACGAGAGTGAGATGACGGGGACAGGTTTTCCAAGAGTCTTTTATTTGCGTTATTGGATGTACTCACATTACTTCCCAATGATGGCGATCGGCAAATATCAACAATGGTGCGAACAGCGAGAGGAAATGTAAAACATGACAGTACCTTGGCAACAAAGTGTGGCCGTCTTGCGTCACGTTTTTCGCAATCGCTGGCGCGGCAATAAACGATACGCTCTAGTGTTGATGTTGGAGCCTCTCATGCGCTGCAACTTAGCCTGTGTGGGATGTGGAAAGATTCAGCATCCCGCTGAAGTGCTGCGCCGAAACGTTTCTCCTGAACAATGTTTTCAGGCAGTCGAGGAATGTGAAGCCCCAGTGGTTGCTATACCGGGCGGTGAACCGTTGCTGCATCCACAAATCGACAGCATCGTGGATGGATTGGTGGCACGCAAAAAGTATGTGTATCTTTGCACCAACGCAATCAAGTTGCAGGAATCATTACACAAGTTCAAGCCTTCACGCTACCTAGCCTTCTCGGTTCATATGGACGGCATGCAGGCGACCCATGATGCTTCGGTGAATCGGCAGGGCGTTTTTGATATTGCCATCGAAGCCATTCAAGCAGCTCGCGCAAAGGGTTTTCGTATCACGACCAATACCACCATCTTTAATCATTCTAGTTTGGATGATTTGGCTGCGTTATTTGATCGGCTGATGGGACTGGGCGTGGAAGGAATGATGATTGCTCCTGGCTACGCTTATTCCAAGGCGCCTGACCAGCATGGATTTATGGGGCGCGAGAATTCGCATGCGTTGTTTGATCAAATTTTGGGTGATCCTCGAGCGCGACGTTGGAAGTTCAATCAATCGCCACTCTACCTCGAGTTCTTACGGGGCAATTACTCGTTGGATTGCACGGCCTGGGGGAGTCCCACCTATAACGTATTTGGCTGGCAGAAGCCTTGTTACTTGATGGACGAAGGGTATGTGTCGTCTTACAAAGAGCTTTTGGAGAGTACGGATTGGTCCAAGTATGGGCACGCAAGTGGCAACGCGAAGTGCGCGAATTGTTTGATGCATTGTGGTTTTGAGCCGACGGCTGTAGAGGCAACACTCGGCAGTATGAGCGGATTTTGGTCTACGGTCAGGACGGTGTTGGGACCACGTCGTCCTGCTCGGCCTAAGCATGAACCGCTCGCGCCAGTATCGCTTGAACCATCGCTACCCTTTGTGGCCTTGCGTGATTTACGCTAGTTATGCATTCCAGAAATGCCGATTATCTTTTTCTCTTTCCGTTACAGATTGAGGCCTCAGCGACCTTGAAGCGTTTCAAGGCTCGCCGTGTTGCTCGTTGGAAAAATGGAAGTTGTTATCGGATCGAGTATCGGCGATATCGATGCGATGTTTTGGTAGGCGGTTCGGCGCATCGAGTGGTTGACGTCTTCCGAAGTTGGGAGCAATGGAGCGGCTTTCGCACCACTTGTCATTTAGCGGAACTCAACATTGGATTGTTTGGTTTCGCAGGTGCGCTCGCCACGGAACTAAAACAAGGTGATCTTTGTTGGTTTGAAGAGCTGCATTGTTTGCATGAGCCTGTGCTTAGTACGGAGGCGCAGGGGTTTTCACGCCCGCGACAGGGAAGGTTGTTAACCTCGTCCACGATTGTGGCTCAGCAGCGAGAGCGAGTTGAATTGCGAGCGCAGACGCAAGCGGATGCGGTCGACATGGAAGCGTACTGGATTGCGCGAGAACTCCAATCCTATGGCCGGCAGTTGAGCTGTTGTCGGGTGATCAGCGATGATGGACGAGAGGATTTGCCCGCTTGGGTTGTCGGGTTGTTTGAAGCTAAGACTTCGCGGCAGATGATTCAAAGAGCTTTGGTGTCGGCGGTAACTCACCGCGAAGCGGCGCGTTGGCTGTGGAGAATGAAACGAGCTGCGGGGAAACTTTCGCAGCGGCTGGCGGATGAAATTGAGGGAATAGTGGGATGATATTGAGTTGGGGTTCCCTGTCGTCGCTCTTACTTCGTACTTCGTAATTCGTAATTCGTCGTCGTAATTCGTCGTCGTCCTCGAATCGTCGATGACGATGACGATGACGATGACGAAGTACGATCACGAGCTACGAGGGCCCAGCGGAAGAGTCGAGGTTAACGGAAAGTCGAGTCCGTCATAATTTTCTGGACAAGGATAGGCAAATCGCAAATAATATTACCGCCAGTCTTTGATCGTTAGAATCTGCGGCACGAACACATGCGTTGCAAAAAGTGCGGACACAATTGGCGGCTTCACTCCCATGGGCTGGGATCGTCTGATCCTCCAGGTGGCTTCTTGCGATTATTGGGTTTATTTCTTGCGGTGGGGAGCGTCGCGGCCTACTTTGCTTACTATGGGTCGATGATAGGGATTGCTGTCGTGGTTTTTTGTGGGCTGTCGTCGATTTGCACTTTGGGGGCGGTCTTAACGGGGATGATCGATCAACGGGCCTACAATGGGCCAAACTGTCCGGAATGTGGGGAACGCGTGGATGAGATTTGGCCTTGGTCGGAATGAATTCCGTTCCTCACCGGCGAGCTATTGACGGGTAGCAATCACAACGACGGTTCGTTTAACGCTGAAGAGTGGCAGAGCACTGCTGTTGGCGCGACCATTTCTTGTCTGTGATTGTCGCAGTGATTTTAATACCCTGCCTGAGTCTTTTGGGCATTTGGATGTAGCGAGTGGATGCTGGTTCGGGCGAGTCTGTGGCGGGGTGAACGAAGAGAAATTACGTCTCTAAGTTTGCTGAGTGAATCCAGGTGAGCGAGTTATTCCCCCCTTGCTTGTGGTGTGTGGCTTCAAGGGAGCGCTTGCTAATTTTGTTGACTTTGGAAGTTCGATTCCTTAAAACTCAATTCTCGTTCTGTCGCTAATTCTTGTTCAAACTTAAATCTTTTTGGGTTGTCATCTTTAGTAGTGCTATTAGGTTCAAAGATTTGGTGAATGTGAACGGTTTAGGAAGCCTGGCTGTCCAACGAAGGGATGGCAAATGAAGCGCGATGTGCGACGTGGTTGTTGAAGAACGACTGCCACCGACGGGAACGAAGTGCGTACCGACCGTTGCATGGCTCGGAGGTTGTAGCGCGGAGTGGCCATGCACTTGGGCAGGGTGTTTTCTAGCGTTTTTCGTTTAACCCGTAGCCGTAGCGCATGCGGAGGCTAGGTCCGCGTTGGACTCGTCACCTTATGCGTGCTGCCATCACGTTAGATGTTTCTGCAGGCAGTGTTGTTAGTTTTCCAGTGCATGCATCGCCACATGCCCTGTTTATGCCAAGCTCAAATCAAACAGCAGGATTTCGTTTAACCCGTAGCCGTAGCGCATGCGGAGGCTAGGTCCGCGCTAGACTCGTCACCTTATGCGTGCTGCCATCACGTTAGATATCTCTACAGGCAGTGCTGCAAGTTTCCGAGTCCATGCATCGCCACTTTCCCGACCATACCAAGCTCAAGTCAAACAGCCTGATTTCGTTTAACCCGTAGCCGCAGCGCATGCGGAGGCTAGGTCCGCGCTGGTCTCGTCACCTTATGCGTGCAATCACGACGTTGGATATCTCTACAGGCAGTGTTGTTAGTTTCACCGTCGGAGCACCGCCTCCCGTCCTGTGCGGGAGGTTCTCGCGCCTGCATAGCTACTTCGCGACCATGCCAAGCTCAAGTCAAACAGTAGGGATTTCGTTTAACCCGTACGCCGAAGGCTAGGCGGGTTTTCGCTGGACTCACCTATGCGTGTTAACTAGCGTTCGACAGCATTTCGCAGCCGGTACTATGTCCCAGCAACCGATTCAAGAGTCCGCAGGAATTGGGCTAGATTTTGGTACCAGATCTGCGGCCAATCAGGGCTACTTACCTTCTTGTTGGAAGTAAGCATGTAGCACATATACCAAAGAGTTCCTGTCACTAAATATACAGTGCGAGAAAATCGATACTTGATCTATCTACAGTCAATGTTTTTCCATCGAAAACAGATCCTTTTTCGAGCAATTTTTAGGTTTACAGGTCCATCAGGCACGATTCGAATCGCTAGCAATTCACAACCCAAAATGCTGGCAATCGTGATTTCTCAGAAGGTGCATCGCGGTGAAGCTAACTTCTGGTGGTGATCGAGTGAGCCCGGTGTGGAAAGTTCAATCCGGCAATAACTGGTTACTGTCGGAAGGCGATTCCGACAATAATTTTCTCGACACGGTGTGAAAAAGCTGGAATAATCCAAGAGAACGGGCTGGGTAATGGTATTCCGGAATTATTGTCGGAACCCAGACCGGAATAATTATAAGTTACTCCACAGAAATGTATGAACGGATCGAATTCGGACTTTGTTCCGCCACAGCTACGAGATCTGTGTGAGCCATTGGCGGATGGTGACAATCCGTTTGGAGATTGCGTCGCGGACGACGGGAATAACACGTGGTCTTGCCGCGTCAAGTGTTCATGTGGCGAGACAGACACATTCACCATCAGGATGGGCAACTCCTCATTGGATGGGTGGGTCTCGGGCAAGTTCGGCGGTGATCAGCGTACGGACATCCAGTGTGAGGACTGCGGACTGGCGATTCCTTTCTTTGATGACGGCCTTCACGGATACAATGCTGTCGTTTGCGATGACCGGAGGTTGCTCCCCGCTGAATATCGAGAACGCAATGCTTCACTGTTGAAGGATTTCACATGTGACTGTGGAAACAGGACGTTTTCAGTGTTCGTGCTCGTGCGTTATGATTGTGGCGACCTCGAAGGTATTCCCATATCACAAATTGGTGATTCCTACGGATCGTTCTATGCAGTTGCTAGATGCTCATCATGTCAGAAGATGGAGTCCATAGCCGATGCCGAAACTGCGTAGGCGGAGTAACAATGGGTTGGACGCGGAGGCCTCGAAAGCGTCGTTTTGAAATGGTTGATCTTTTGCTCGGCCCCGGTCAACCCCGACGTTCGTCGAATAGAAACTTTGTGCGAGATGGTCGTTGCCGTACCCGAAGTTCGCGAAATGGTCGCCGCTGCTCGAAAGTTCGTGGATGGCGAACTTCACTTCTCGGCCCTCGTCGGTCCTATTGCATTATGTGAATGGTGGTCTCGAGTAAACGGCGAACATTCTGCAGTACACGTTCTTGCAAAGCGATGGGAGTTGCTGGTGGATCGGACATGGAATGAATATGGACAACATGCAAATTCGTTGACGGTAGACGAATTGCGGCAAGAATTACTGCGGGACATCGAGGCCTGGTACCGTGAACCGACAGGAACTTGAAGAGGAGGTTGATCGCATAATTGCTGGCAACCAACAGCTCGGATTGCGTGAGCATTTGCTTGCATCGCACCTGTTCACATTCGGCTTGCCAGTCGACGTCCGGTGCCCGCAATGCGACAGCGCGATTGTTGAGACGCCATTTCCAGGCAACAATGGAGCTAACATTAATTGTAACTGTGGCGCATGCAGGGGATCCATGCGAGGACTATAACACCGAAACCCGACGAACCAAGCGTTGAACGCGAGCGGGCGATCACGCCGGCTTTGAAGTCAAGGTCTAACGCGCCCGCCGCGTTAACGCAGTCGTTCTGCCACTGAATTCCGATGCTCACAAATGAACAAGCACTTGAGATCATCAGGCAACACGACGAGTGCTACGTCGTGTGGGCAATCGACAAGAACGCCATCATCGCCGTTCATCCAATCCCAAAAGATGCCACCGCGAAAGAGCGGTTCTCAGCATTGGCTGGCATGTCAACAGACTACCGAGGACCAACCAAAGGGCGTTTTCTGGCATCCAGTACCACGACACTCCAGACACTCATTGATGAATCAAAGGAAACCGAACGAATCACCACTCGCGTTGCCATTTTCAACACTTGGAAGAACTGCACGGTCGACCAGTTAATTGACATCATCGTCAATGCAGACTTCTCGGGGCCGATGGATGTTTTTCACGGTACTAGCCACATCATAGAACGCCTATACAAGATCTTCGGGCCGTTCCTGTCATTATCTCAGATCAATCGGCTGGACGCCTTTTCGCACTCGGCGATTTTGCACCATGAACAAGAGAAAGGCCAAAAGGAACTGGACTGCTACCTGTGCGTGCTTACTAATGACCCGGCAAGGTTGCAACACATCTGGACAATACACAAATCTCGAAAAAGTGGATGGCCATCGTGGTCTGCATTTGTCGATGCTGCAGGAGACCTGGCAACCGACAACGGAGAGATTATTGATCATCTCATTTCCGTCGTAGAGAAATCACTAATGTTTGGGCCTCGCTTCGACGCAATGGTTGGATTGGGTAAGATTGGGTCGAATTCGGGTGAACGAGCGGCGAAAGTGATCTTGGGCGCGATTTACGACAGCAGCGAACACGTCACTGCAGTGCGTGATTGCGTCGTTCGCAGGATTCGAACTCCGTCGTCGGAATGGTCGATGTGTCGTTCGTGCTATCATGGATACGTCGATGATATGGCTTATCAATTACCTAGCGTCAAAGCATGCAGAGACTGCCTCGGCATTGGCGCTGTCCCATCCGTGGCAGAACCAAGCGGTGAACGGGAACCGCCGATGGCGCGGGATTTGGATTCATAGTCTTTTGGCGGCGGCCCCGCTACCGCCGACGTTCTGCTATTCAATCTGGAGTAATACATAAAAATGGGAATGCACCTTGGCTTGATTGCTGCAAAAGCGCCCGTCGCCAAATTGAAGGCCGCATTTTTTACCGTTTGCCCCCAGTTTGAACTCGTTGAGACGAAAGAAGACTTCATCCATGCCGACGAGGTATGGGCTTGGAAAGAAGCGAACGAGGAATTCGTTTCAGCGGCTGATTGGAGTTTGGATACGCCGGGAAAATCTGTGTATATGTTCTGGCAAGACGGACAGTGGGCCTTGCTGCTAGACCCTGAATACACACTCGCTTCAGATGAGGATGTGTTGCTGGACCTGAGTTCGGAACTCGGCACTGTTGTATCGTTTATCGTAGAATCCGCGAGTGGCTGCGCGTTCTTCTGGTATCTTGAAAATGGCTCACTCCGCCGAAAGATTTGCAACAACGATGGCGAAATAGAGATAGATGGCGAACCACTTGCCGAGGAATTGGGCATCGATCCGAATAACTATTACATGGATGAAACCGAATCTCTCTGGAAAGCGTTTGGTATCGCCCCGTACGAAAAATTCCAGTCGCCGATCGGATGTATCGCTGTCAGCGTAATCGACCGCACGGATTACAATGATGACTGAAAACAAGCCGAACAATCCATTGCATCGAAGTGGCGGATAGACCGAATCGACCTTTAGAATCTTTACTTGCCGCCACTCGATGAATGGTGGCGTTCGTCGATTGAGTATTTTGGATGCCACGCGAGTACCAAGACTACAGTTTCGTGGTCACGCAAGTCGCGGGACGTCGTTTAAAACGTTTAGTTGGTGCAGTAATAGATGAGGCGAGTGACACAGCACCCTGCGTCGTCTTTGCCCAGCTAGATGAACCGCAAGAATGGCATCGCTTCTTCCTTCAGGCTCGCATCGCATTCTGGGAAATCTGGGACGACCAGAAAATTGAAGAGGAAATGGACGACTTCAACGGCGATGATGTCCGTCTAGTGGATTACGCGCAATTGATTGGCGGATTGCCAATACGAATCGAGACAGCCGCTGCCTACGCCGACGCCGAGGATGTGACACACATTAAATTACTGTTCGAGAATGGTCGGTCGATGACGTTGACGCCAGATTCGCCCGACATGGAATCAAACTTCCACATCATCGTCTCGTAGCGTACAATTCGACGAACCAAGCGATGCACGCAAGTCGCCGGTCGGCCGCGAATTTGAATCATAGTTTTTTGGCGGCGACTGCGTGATCGCAAGCGTTCGTCCGCCAGAGCATTATGAAGCAACCGCTGCGTATCGACGGCACTCAACTGGAGCAAGACGATATCGCGTTGTATCGACGCCTGGTTCGTGATGTCTGCTTCCTCTACCACGAGTTGTCCGCGTACCGGCACATCATGGGTGACCTGGATTACGCGAATGACTACCCACTCGAATACTGGATGCTGATAAACCGTATCGACACTGGCCGGAGCGACGATCGATTTATCAGGGGAGGAATTCTGCTTATAATGCTTGCGATGCTCCAAGATGCCTTCGATGGATCGGGCGATCACATTTCGCGTCACGTCAAGGACATCTCCCGCGAACTAAACCGATTTATCCCTGAAGATGATATGATGTTTCGGCTGGCTGAATCGGTCGAGCATGGATTGCGACTGTTGGCAAGTTCGGGATCCGCTGGCGATCGATTCAACACTGATGCTTGTTGGGCCTACGACGCGTTCATTCGGAAATACTTCGCGGATGGGGCCACTTGACCGCACTCCGAAGGCGGACGAACCATCGCATGCACGGGAGCGGCGGTGGCAGGCGTTTTTTGAAATCAAAGTCAACTCCCGCCGCCCCGTGATGCGGGTCGTTAGCCGCTGAAGGATAGGGCCGATGATCTCCCATGCTGCTTTCGGCAAGCTGCGACTCGCCCAGTTCCTTCCGGATGCCGAGATCGCCGAACTCGACAACTGGGAGTTCTTGGATCACCTGTGGGTTGGCGAGGCGGTGGGCTTTTCCGAGTGGCTGCGGCTGGAAAACAAACCTGAAACACTTCGGTCACTCGCCATTGATTTCAGCGAATTTCCGGCCCCTGCTGCTGCCGACGTGTTGCGGACCATCGATCTCGGTGTTCGGGCTGGAGTGAAGCTCGACAAGCTTTGCGAAATGATGGGCGAACCCACGAAGGAGCATCGGTTTGCGAACGATCGAGTTTCCTATGAGTTCGTCGTCCCAGGACCTCCCACATACGATATATCATGTACGGTTCTCAACAATGGTGGGCTGACGTATCTTGTGGTCGTGGTACCCTTGCCGAAGGGCAGCAGCTAACAAAAAAATCCACCCGAGTTGCCGATCGGGCGTTTCATGAAATCAAAGTCTCTTGGCGGCAACCGGGTGTTTTTCGTCGTTACCTGACTGACCAATGGTCGATCCCAAAGTGCCAATCAATCGATTCCCCAACGCCTGCCCATGTTGCGGCTATGCCACGCTTGACGCGCGCGGCGAATACGACATTTGCACGGCCTGCTGGTGGGAAGACGACGGTCAGGACAACGACGATGCAAACGTCGTTCGTGGCGGCCCGAATTCCAACCTCAGCCTAACTCGCGCAAGAATCAACTTTCTGTCAACCGGTATCTTTCAACCGTCGCGAATTGACCTACGAGACAAACAGCAGCCTGTTGACTCACTCGTCCAACAGCGATTCTTCACGTTCGAAGAATCCACATCAACAATTGCTGAACCCGCGCTTGGCTGGTCCACGACAGTTCGTGAGCTCGACGACGACCAAACGCAATCACTTTTCGGCATTGGGGATCACGTTAGCGTTGTGATAAACTACCGCAACAAGACACCGCGAACTGGTACAATTGAAACTGCTATATGGCATCACAGACTTGGAATCTGGCACTACCGGCTTGTGGATGACGCGGGACACAGAGTCTCGAAGCGATACGAGGCTCCGGATTTGGTCGCTACATCACAGACGTCAGGTAACCATGCGGTGAACGGGAGCCGCCGATGACGCCTGTTTTGAAATCATAGTTTTCTGGCGGCGGCCCCGTTACCGCCGTCGTTAAGCGTCAGAGAAGACAAACTACGAGAAGCTCTTGAAATGAAACCACCAGTAGCTCGTACCGAGATGCTCATTCGCCGTCCCGTTCATGAGGTTTACCGGGCGTTTATAGATCCAACGGTAACCGCCAATTTCTGGTTCTCGCGCGGAAGCGATTCATTGATTCAAGGCGGCTCTGTCAAATGGTATTGGGACATGTACGGAGTCACTGCCGATGTAGCTGTGATCGCTCTCGAAGAGAACCAACGCATTCTGATTCATTGGCCTACTCCAGTCGAATGGCAGTTTTCACCGCGCGGTGACAACGCGACAATGGTGACCATTATCGCCTCTGGGTTTACAGGAACCGAAGACGAACAAGTGGCTAGCGCAATTGACTCGATGGGTGGTTTCAGTTTCACCCTGGCTGGCTGCAAGGCATGGCTAGAGCACTCAATCCGTCTGAATCTTGTTCTCGACCACAGTCCAGATCATCACGTCAAACGAGACGCCTAACAATCGGTTCAACCGGAGCCGCGGGTCGCGCGGTCTCTGAAATCAATGTTGGTTGGCCGCGGCCCGGTTAACCGTGTCGTTCGCGGATCGTGGGAACCAGTCAGTTTGGAGAGCTCAATGATTGGTTCGCGACTGTTTTACTTTGGCACGCAAGAAGAAGTGCGACTGGCTGATCGCGTAGCAATTCGTCGATTGCTTCGGAAAGAGCTACAAGGAACGGTGACATACATTCCAGGAATATCTCCACAACACGGAGACCTTGAGTACGAGGACGTTAGGCAATGGGCAATTACATGTGAAAACGGCTCGACCTATCCAATTCTCTATGACCCCGATAACTTTCAACCTCCCAAAAAGATTCGACTGATAGGTCGGAGAGTTACAAACGAATTTGAATTACCAGACAAGCTCGAGCAAACCTAATAGTTGTGATTCGACAGCACTTGAATGCCCGGGCGACTATGCACTAAGATCAAATGTCGATCGGTGGTTCACGACAATCGAATCCGCGAACAATCCGATGGACCGTAGCGGGGATCGGCCGCTTCCTGATGGAAAATTTAATTGCCCCCGCTCGGTCATCGGGGCCGTTAACCGCGTGACGACTGCCAGAGTCTCTTGATATGACATAGGACACCGCGAAGTTCTCTGATGCATTCAACAGGCAGCTCCTACTTGCTACGACAGTCTCCCGGTGCCGAACAATTTGGCGGTGCTTCCGTGAAAGTATGTCCGAAACGTGGCGATACCGGTTCACTTCATATTCGTTTGACTGATTTTCGCACACACGAGATGTTGGGCGACGACGCGGAGTTTCTAAGGGGTATTTCAGAAAAGGCATACGAGCGATTTGTTCGTGACTACATGCTTGCAAATAACGACTGGGATGTTGAGATTTTCGATTTTGCATACCACCCAATCGATACTGGCGAGCGGACCGTGCACGTTGCCGTATATAATGCGCTGGTGTCGGCATTCGCTGCGTGGGATCATACACTCGCAATTTGGAGCCGAAGACGCGGGTAACAATCGCATGCAACGGGGCCGGCGGTCGGGTCGGTTTTGAAGTCAACGCATCTCGCGCCGGCCCGCTGATGCGTTTCGTTTGCCTTCTAGCTACATCACCCTACTTTGAGCAGCCATGTCAAATCTATCCGCATTCTTCGTTGCCTCGAAATCCGATGCGAAATCCTACATGAATCAAGACTTTAGCGTTATTCCACGCGACTCCATTGTGGAAGCTTCTGGGATCACTGATCTTGAAGTCAGTACGTTGTATGCGCTCGTGAAGCGAGAAGAATTTGATTTTGACAAGCATGAATTTGAACCATCGGATGAATCCGATGCATGGAGCCTATATCGGCTACCGAGCCGATTTGTGAAGGCACTTGTTGGATTGCAGGAATCGGAAATTGATTCTATTTGTGAATATTGGGCTAACACAGAAGAAATGGCTTGCGAAGCGGAACCGTTGGTTCCACTAGTTCAGAGTTTGCGGCGAATTGCGGCATTGGTTGAGAAAGGTCGGGACCTCTACTTCTGTTGTTCTTTGTGAACTACTCTAGTACTAACACATTCCATCGGCATTATTGGAAAAACGGATGGCAGAACAATCCGATGGACCGAAGCGGTGGATCGGCCGCTTTCTGATGGAAACTTTACCTACCATCGCTCGGTCATCGGTGGCGTTCTGCCATAATTCGTCGTGTAATGAGGTCGATAGATCAGTGTGGGCTCGCGTATCTCAGATTCCCGCAAAAGAATTTGCATCCTATGCAACGCCAAGGCTGCTAAGTGGCGAGGAACTACCTCATGCCGATTTTGCGTCCGGCATTATGCTTAGCTACGAAAAACTCTTTGTGCCCATAATACGCGGTGGTAAAACGGCCCCCGTTGGACTTGCGCTCGACTCTGTCCCGATTCTTAATGCTGCGGCTGCTGAGTTTTTCAGCGAGAATCTATCTGGCCAAATACAACTTATCTCCGCAAGAAGCGAAACAGCGGATTCCCTTTGGGTTTGCAACATACTGAATATGCTCGACTGCATCGATCAAGACCGCACCAAAGCTGAGTACTATCCTGACAACTATCCGCTAGTGCATTTACGAGGAAAGATAAAAACGGCTTTTAGGATCAACTTGCTAAAGGATCGCGTTGGCTTGTGCCCAGTTTTTCGCTTAAATCTGAATCCGATTCCGCTCGTCGCGACCAAGCACTTCATTCACGAACTTAATCGACAACATCTCTTTGGGCTTGAACCGAATCCATTTCCTGCCTACGAATAGAATGGCAGAACCAAGCGTTGGACGCGGAGTCGCCGATCGCATCGTTCCTTAAATCCATGTTGATTGGCGGCGACCCGGTCAACGCAAACGTTCGGCCTTTCCATAAGGTTGGCGTGTGGCTATCGCATTCGAGGGGAGAAGCAGCGAATGAACGAACACGAAGAGTCATTCATCACTGCCTTTATCTCAACAGAGAAGCAAGACAGGTATCGATTTTTGCTCGGCAGCGACGACCCAAAACGGCGCATTGAATGTCTCGACCGACTCAATCACTGCCGCGACTTGAACGAGAAGTTTGCGACTTGGCTGCCTCGCAATCCTCGCTCAACGACTCGGAACGCTGCGATCGCGGCAATGCTGCGGGAAAGAGGCAGCCCAGACCTGGTTTATGTGCTCGCGTGCTCGTGTCCTGCGGATGGTCAGACTATTCCATTGCTCGAAGCAATGGACCAAACAACGGCTGCCGGATGGGGCACAATCATTTCCTGTGTTCCCGGCAAATTGGCCTACTACTTTGATGAGGAAGGGGCAAGGCGAGCGATACTCGAACGTAAATCGTGAAACGACGCTGACCTACGGCCGAACAAGACGGTCAACCCGAGCGGCGGATCGGCCGTTTTCTGAAATTGAAGTTTTTTAGCCGCCGCCAGGTTACCTTTGTCGTTATCCGTCTAAACTTGAGCATGAAGATTAGCGGCCTTGCCAACCAGTGGATGACGCGCGACGGATTGTTCGCCAGTTTTGATTCAGAACCCTACACCGATCGCAACGGCAGACTCGACATTCGTGATCAGATGGTGCTCAAACTGCTTGCGCATTTGGAATCGCTCGATGGGAATGATATATACGTTGGCACCTCGCACTCGTTGCTGAATTTCAACACGCGTGACGTAGTGCGTTACTCGGACCGCGTACCGCCGTTTGCATTCATGCACGTCGCCTGGGGATCGCCAAAACACGATTGTTGGGTGTATCGAGTTTCCTCACGCAGGCTCGATCGTGGACGTCCGACGTCCGACTGGTACGATGTAGACTGTACTAGTGTTGCGGAAGCGGCGAACCTGATCGTCGACGCGTTAGCGTATGCAGAAGTACCTCAGCGCCCGAAACCGCTTCACAATGACGGATAACAATCACGTGCGCCGAAGTCGCGGACGGTGCTTTTGGGCAATCGAACGTCACATTCCGCGACTCGGTGACGTATGTCGTTATTTGCATTGAGTGAAATGATGAGTCT
This sequence comes from Planctomycetota bacterium, assembly GCA_017303505.1. GTDB lineage: Bacteria > Planctomycetota > Planctomycetia > Pirellulales > Pirellulaceae > JAFLCP01. Next base: position 60,067 of record JAFLCP010000002.1, read on the forward strand.
CGTGCTCAAAGCGGATGGCACCTACTGCTCGGTGCGAGATGAAAACGACGCGGTGCTGTCGTATGACGCGGCGCAAAAACTCGCTGCTCAAGAGGCGATGCGTGACCTTCAAACAACGGATCAAGCGATTTCGTATGTTCTTTACCGTTACGATGATTATCATCATGTGACAATCACCTTTGATGACTCTAAGAACGGAGTTTATGAGATCAGGCCTTTGTCATTGACTGAACGAAGTCCCGAGGAACGAATCGATGAGCGCAGAATATTGGAGGTCGCACGACAGGATAGGCGGATGAATGCGGTCCGACTGTTCATGCGATTACACGGTTGTTCCCTCAGGGATGCTATACTAGGCGTAGCGAATCTTGAGTCGCCAAATTGAACTAGTACTGCAAATAACAGAGGGTTGCAGACGAAGCCCTCGGTCAGCCGCCGTGACTTGCGTTGAGTCATCTGCTCGGGCTCGCTGAACCCTGTCGTTCCCCGACTGAAATGGTCACCGTCTTAAACACCAATGGATACAACAACTTACAAGCTGGCGCGTGCGATTGGTGGTTGCTGCCACTTTGCGGAAACGACTGTTTCGGTCGTGCGCAATGTTTCTACAAGCGCTGCAGTCATTGCGCCTCACCTCGATGATCTAGAACTGGCATGGGCGTTGCCCCACGCTCTCACCGGAGCTCAACAGGCATTGGTAGAATCCGGACTGGCCGGAACGTCCGTCGAGATTACCGGCCTTCGTGTGACAGAATGTGACTCCAATCCGCACATCGTTGCAGTGTCAGCATATATCGCCGCAACCCAGGCACTTTCCGCTGACCGTTTGTTACGACCCTTCGTCGTTGATGGGCGGCTGAACTTCCCTTCGATTGCATCACGATAGGTACCCTGTTTCCCTGCGTATCATTGCTCCGTACACTGAAACCGCGGGGAACCAAGCGATGCACCTCAGCCGCGAAATGAGGCGTTTTGAAGTGGTAGATCTCTCGTCGTGGCGAGATGATCGCAGACGTTATCTGCTTTGAGAACCTGTCGTGGAGAAAGCTGACCGAATTAGAAATGCGGCGGATCGTGCAGCTAGAATGCAATACTATGAGCGCCAGGAAACGGCAATGACAGCATTCATTGAGACTTGCCGTGCATTCATGACTGCGGAACAATGGGACGATTATTACCCCGAGGCCAAGAGATCTGCGGGCGAAACGTTTCACATCGTTACCGCCCTGATCTTTGCACTGGGGAAAATTCAAACGCCAATTGTTCCAGAACTTCGAGAAGCGATTGAGTCCGTAATCGAGGTGTGCGGAATTGATCGAAATCGTTGGACAGACCTAAGAGCCCTAAACTACGATACGTACTGGAGAGCACAATATGGATATGATGGCGACGGCGAAGGCGACGCACGCTACTATCGTCCTCACTCACCATCAGAACCAGGCGGATAACCAAGCGATGCACGCAAGTCGCCGGTCGGCCGCAAACATGAATCATAGTTTTTCCGCGGCGACTGCGTGATCGCAGACGTTCTGGCATCGAAATATGAATCCACAAACTGTCATTGATGAATCACGTCCGATGCTCAGTGAGTTTCTTCGCGACATCGGATTGCGTCGTGAAACCGATTCTCTCGAACTATCGCGGCTACTCGGACCGTTCAGTACTTGGATTGAATTCCAAACCGTTCAAGATGAAGATCGATTCTATTTGGCATCTCGAATTGGCGCGTTCATCTGCGAGTATATGATTGACTCTGGACTTGCCTCTCGTACGATTGTCGACAATCGAATAGTGCTTCGTATGCGATTCGCCCATCAGGTGGTACGAGAATTCGATCCATATCCGGTCGCGCTTGGGATTGCGGATAAAACAACAACTCTGCAACAATTCCTGGATGCAGTTTGCAGTAAACCGCAATAAAATGCGGAACCACGCCATGCACACGGAGCACTCGAAAACGCGGATTGGCAATGGTTGCCTCACTCCTCGTGCCCGGTGATGGCTGGCCGTTATGAACCATTGTCGTTGAGAAGGCGATGCAAGACGTCGACACCCTAATCGAGTTGATCCGAGACCGTCGGAACCAGGAAGCGTTGCATCTGCTCAATGCGTCGCCGGACCTGGCCACCGCACACTCGAACCGAGAAGGGCAGCTTCACGGCGCTTCACCGCTTCACTGGGCCGCACACCGCAACGCCACCGAATTGTGCGAACGATTGATCGAACTGGGCGCCGATGTAAACGACTCGGCAAGCGACTGGTGGTTGACTCCACTCTCCTGGGGCGCGGATGCTGGTAGCGCTGAAGCCATAGAGCTATTGTTGCAGCACGGTGCCGACGTGAATCAGGATGCCATCGTCGGCACGACTGCCCTTCATGCCGCTGCGATGGGCGGTTCCTCTCAGGGCAAACGTGATCCGCAGGCGTACGCAAGAACTGCTGAGATACTTATCGCCAATGGCGCGGACATCAACCGGCGTACTACCAAAGGGCGAACGGCGTTGGATGATGCGATCGAAAGAACAAACGCGGTGGTTGTCGCCGTCCTGCAAAATCACGGCGCTCGATCGTCCAACGGGTCCCACTGAAAGGTGCATAACCAAGCGGTCAACGGGAGCCGCCGATATCGCGAGTTTTGAAATCATCGTTTTTTGACGGCGGCCCCGTTACCGCTGTCGTTATTGCCATGCAAGGAAACACTTACGAGTACGGGCCTCCAAATGACAGACGAGCGTCATTTCACTTCCTATGCGCATCAGGACTTAGATCGCAAGAAGATCATCAAATACGCAAAGCAATTCGACGGCGTTGATATGACGCAGTTGATTGGCGCTGATGACTCAAAATTTCCGTTTCTCGTTCGATCCGACGACGACACTTACGAACTACTATTCTGGAACCGAACATGTGGAATGATGATCTACATTGATGAGGATCCCGTTCGAGCTTATGCTACGCTACAATACATGCTTGAACGGGCCTATCCGGTTTTTGATTCCATTGAACAGGCAGAGCAATGGTCAGTGGCTCACGCTTGGCCACGCGGTCCATTCCCTTTGACTCCCGAAAAGGCAGAACCAAGCGATGCACCCAAGTCGCCGGTTGGCCGCGAATTTCAATCCTAGTTTTTTGGCGGCGACATGGGTGATCGCCGCCGTAATGTGACAAACTCCGATGAACACAACCGATCATTCAATCACACGCCGACGGGCACTATCATTGGTCGGAGTCTCGTTGACAACCGTCCATTTCGGATGTTCTCGCGAGGAACCCGTTGCTCCTCAAGTTGGCACCGTTCCAGCTGATGATGCCCCGATCGAAAACAAACCTGACGAAAAACACAGAGAATCCATGAACCTGCATTACCTTGAAATTGTAACGACTGATGTAGATGCGGCTTGCAAACTCTATTCACAGATACATGGCGTAACCTTTGGCGATGCCGTACAAAATCTAGGCGGCGCTCGTACCGCAAACTTCAAAAATGGCGGAATGATGGGCATTCGCGCTCCTATGCACGCTGGAGAGAAACCAGTCACCAGAGCGTACATTCTCGTCGAGAATATCGAATCAAGCGTGGCCGATGCCGTCAAGGCGGGTGCTAAGATCGCCGTTCCGCCGATGAAGATCGAAGGTCATGGGCAATGTGCAATTTACTTCCTAGGTGGGATCGAAGCAGGCCTTTGGCAACTCTGAGCCGAACCAAGGCGTCACATGACAAAAAAATGCACGCGAGTTGCGGATCGCGCTTTTCCTGATGGTAAAGTCACTTGGCCGCAACCGCGTGATTTTAGTCGTTATTTGGCTCAAGATTCAGCCTGTCTTCAACAATGACGCGATCGCTAAAGCCGACATACTGCAAGCTCCACCAACGCGTTCTCGAAAAGACTCGCGTTAAAATCGTCTACGGATTCATCGCTGGAACGCCGAAATGTTCACCCGATTATCTTCGTGCGCGAGGCACACAGTTCCCGCACACGGATGATGCCGCTCTGGGCGGTTGCTTAGTGCGGGCACAGAGATCTCGTCCGCGGATGGTCTGCCCGGATTGCATCGATGCTCGCAACGAATGGCTCAAAGAACATTGCCCAACGTGGGCGAAAACACACGATTTGGACGGCATGTAGACATCATTGAACACGTCTGGGTATTCAAAGGAAATGGTGCTGCGTGCCCAAGTGCTGTGTTCGCCACCCGCGAAAAGGCCGAGCAATGGATCAACGCGAATGGCAAGAGCATTACCATTACGACGATGCAGGACCGGAATCGAACACCGAATACGCCAAATAACCATGCGGTGAACGGGAGCCGCCGATGACGCGGGTTTTGAAATCATAGTTTTTGGCGGCGGCCCCGTTACCGCTGTCGTTAGGTGTCAGCCACGCCTCACCATGAATCCACCAGTTGACCCACAACGCCGATACGCGGGAAAGCCGCTTGTGCGCCTTCTTGATGCTTACGTGCTTTGGGTCATTGGAGCGCTGCCACCAGAGCAGGAGTCATTGCTAGTCCAGATGACTCCCAAGTTGCAACAGACATGGCTGCGGAGTGAGGCACATTGGCATGAGGTGCTTGCTGGTCAGATGCAGTTTCCTGCTACGATGCCGACCGCCATCCGTGAGATGTGGCAGAAGAATCAGGCGATTGCAGCAGCGAGCAGAGCGACGCTGACACCAGTTGATTTTGCATACATGTTTGTTGACCAGAATTTCAACCATGACACCTAACAAGGCGCTGCAGCGAACCCGGCGAGAGCGTCGCGGTTGGCAATCCACGCGTCCCGTGCGCCGGGTCGCTGAGCTTGGTCGTCCGTCCTTGTAAGGAGGCTTTACTTGAGAACACGCTTTCGCAACGAGGATGACCGCTGGACATTAGACGGACAGAAGATCTCCGATGTTAAAAACCTTGCAACCATCAAGCAGGAAATTGAAACCCAAGGCCCTGTTATTCTGGAACACTGGTTCTACCGAGGCTCATGCTCGCCCGATCGCTACATTTTCGACGACTTTGACGAGCTTGTCAGTTACTTGAATGATCACTCTTTTGCAGGCGACTCGATTCACATCTGGAGCTTTGCAACCACCTGCACCCAAGAGAACGAACTTGCGTCTGGGAAGTGCCCTGATGAGAATGGACTCGTTCCTTCCCGTGGGGCATACTAGCGATTTACGAAACCGGACGAACAAAAAAATGCACCCGAGTTGCCGATCGGGCGGTTCCTCAAGTCCAAATCTCTTGGCGGCAACCGGGTGATTTTGGGCGTTCGTCGACAGAATGGATGCTGACATACTTGGCATTGCTCAAAAAACTGAAGTTTTATGACACACACGTGGGTGTACGACAAAGAGAGTTTCTTCGACTTCCTCGGATTCATGATCGTTCATGCTCCTGAATTTCCTGAAGAGGACTTTCTTGAACCGCATGAACAGCTGAATCTGGAGAGCGCATTTGAAGAACTCAGAAAGGGCCTCGCGATCGTCACGGGTCTGCATACCGAAATAGCAATTGATGCGATGAACGACCTCGTCGCACAAGCTTATTCATGCTTCGACCGCGGTGATGAAACTCAAGGTACAAGGTTACTTCAGGATCTTGATGAATGTTTGCATCCGACAAAGCACCTAGGGCCGTCTTGAAAACAGAATAATTGATGAACGGGGCTATCTCTAAGCCTACAGACGCAATCGACGAACAAAAAACTCCACCCGAGTTGCCGATCGGGCGTTTCCTGAGGTCAAAGTCATTTGGCGGCAACTGGGTGATTTTTGTCGTTCGCCACTACAGGCAGATCATGACGAACTGGGAAGCTGGACACTACAACCGCGGTGCCGAAACATGGCAATTCCTCGACGGCAACTTTGAAATCGTCGTTCCTGGAACCACCGCGGAGCCAAATGCTCATTGGCTTCGTATCGCGCGCGATACCATGACAGCCATTGATCAATACCACGCTGCCGCCCGACAGTATCTCGATGCATTCGTCGATCGCAACCGCTTCGCGAATGGCAGTGAGTGGGAAGCTGAATTAGTCGAATTCGGCAATGCCGACAGTCTGCAGAACATTCGATTCACGTTATATTACAGAGTCGCTGGTGATGAATACGGCCTTTGGTCTGTTGCATTTCATACGACGGGCCTTCCAACGCCCAATGATTTGTATCCGGTCAGACTCGCTCGTCAGCAGCAGTAGCGATTGAGACAAGCAAAGCGTGGCGAACCATCGCATGCACGGGAGTGGCGGTGGCAAGTCAATTTCAATATCAACGTCAACTCCCGCCACCCCGTGATGCGGGTTGTTACGCTTTAGAAATCCAATGGCACGACACACATTGTATGCCTACCCGGATGGTCGCATCCCGGCGACCACTATCTGTGAACTGGAGCTAACTCTAACGCAACTGCTTCAAACTGTTTCATGGTGTCAATCGCCGCGTGTCGTTTCAAGCGGTCACGGAAAAGAAAAAACTATTGGATACAATCTTGTGCTGCCAGAGCCAGGAATGGAAGAACCTGGTTGGTACCGTGACATCGAATCCATCGCAACGCTTTTGGCTGGCTTGGTTGATAAAACTCGCCTCACGTTTGTGATCGGAATACACGACTCGTCATCAAACATCTCGCAGGATTTACATTTCATTCAATCACAGAATCCAGACTTGAAGAGACTAAGAGCCATTATCGGGGTAGGTGAAATCGAGTAAAACAGAAGCGTAACAATGGTATGCACACGAAGCACTCGGTCGGCCGTTTTGACTTACGTTGAGTCAATTGCTCGTGCTCGGTGATGCCGGTCGTTCGTCCACAGAATGAAAGAAGTGAATCCCTATTCTGCTCCGACCGCGTCCGCCTCTGCACATCTTGGGGCGAAGAAGCGGCATCGTTTGATAACTGCCGCCATCTTGGGTTTCGTCACTGCTTTGGCCGGACCAGCGTTTCTAATGGGATACTATGAATATCATGGAATCGGCCTCAGTTTCTTCGCCTACGTTAAGTTCTTCGGCATCGCGTACCTGACTCCCGCAATGTTCCTTTTGAGCGCTGGGTTCGCCGTTGGTGAGTTGCTTTCAATAAGACTACCCAAGCTTTCGAACCGTTCCGCATGTATCATTTCGTCGGTGATCGCTGGGGCGATTATGCTAGTGGGCATTGCGCTGTTGCTGGCACATTCACTAAACTTCGGAGTCGGTCCGGCCGCGTTCGAGGTTCCTGCATTTTCTGTTGTATGTGGAGCTGCGACAGCTATTGTCTCATCTACCTATCTCGCAATTACTTAAACGATGATTGCTAGGTGCGAACCCCAAACGCAGTTTTCGAATAACAATCCATTTCATGCTAATACGATGTAGATGTTCTGTACTTCACGATAATGTACACTCACCTGTTCGATAGTTGATTCTCAGGTCAACTTTGGCGAGTAAGGCGGTACCGATTAAAGGTACGTGACCGACGTTTTCTACGACTTGAACCGGAATGATCTCATTCAACCCGTCAATCACACAATAGTAGCAGCGTAGGCGAACCGTTGATCCGTCTGTGAGCACCGCATCTGTATCTGCCAACACTCCCAGACTCATTCGCTCGATCGCAGATTTTGGCATGACGAGATATCCATCAATCGCAGTGTCAATCCATGCAGGAATTGCATGCCGTTTGGATCGTGCATGACTGGCGACTTGAATTTCCACCACGGCTCGATTTTCTGGGTCGACCCAGGCCTTCACGTTTTCGTTGCTCCGATGTGAAATGCTGCGTCATAACCGATTCGGATGACAAACGGTACATCGTTCGGTTCGGCCTCGCGAGCGGCCATTGCGGTCTCCAAGAAGGTAGGTCTGATGTAATGACGCCGAGTGGGGCTCGCGATCGCTACGTACTCCCCTTTATGATCGCGTTCCAGCGTCTCCTTGAGGTTTGATAGGTAAATCGACTTTGCGTGATCTGCTGTCGTGGGTATGGTTATACCTGTATGCACATGGCTGTTTCGATCCCCATAATTATGGACGAACCAAACGTTGAACGCGAGCGGTTGTTCAGGCGTTTTTTTGAAGTCCCAGCACAACACGCCCGCCGCGTTAACGCCGTCTTTCTGACAATCTAGCATGACTGACTTGCCCGCGATGCTTGATACACTGTTCGACGAAGTACCATCAGATCTCGTCGCGTACTTCGATCAGATTGCTGATGGTTCCCTCCACAAACACGACGAATGCGAGGTAAGTCTCCTTCCACCTGTTGACGCGGTGCGTTGGACGAACGATTTTCGTGATTTTCATCCGCTCGTGCAATTGCTTGGCGGAGTTATTCTTGATGATCCAAACACAAGCAATCATCACGTCTATTTGTCAGCTGGATCATGCAAAGGGGCTGTACTATTTCTCAGCCATGATGGCGACTCCCGAATCGTGTTTGCCAGTCTTACCGCCTATTTAGACGCCGCTCGCCGCTCGATATCTGACAGTCGCGACCTGAGTTTATTTCATCCGGACGGTGGGGTCTTGATTGCGGACCAGGATGGATTGTATCGCCTTATCGCCGATCTCTATGACGGGGCTGGAGTCGATGGCGCAGATGTAATCCTAGCGCTGATACCTTCTTGGGATTTGACTGACATCGCCCTTTTACAACGCATGGCGATCGACAATGATTTTTATGTCGCAGAGGCCGTTGGTGATGCGATTGCTCGGCGGCCTCGACCCGAGCTAGAATCAACCGCTTTGTTATGTCGCAATCACTCGCATCCTCAAGCGTCAAAGGCTGGCGAAAGAGCAATGGCGGCACTCAAGGCACTGTAGGGAGTCCGAACCAACCGTTGCACCCAAGCCCGCGATCGGGTGCTTTTCAAATGGTGACCTTTATCGCGCGGGCGGGGTGAACGGGAACGTTATGCGGATAAGACACATTACATATGGCACGTGAAAAATCCCCAGCGCAGAGCCTCTTCGACGACATCGTCCAACGTGCGGTCACGTCGGTCCTGAAACCTCTCGGCTTTAGAAAGTCTGCGTTAAACTACCACCGCCGCCACAAAGACGTCGTGCAGGTCGTCAATCTTCAATCCAGCCATGGCTCGTCTTGGGACGAGAAACTTTTCTACATAAACGTCGGCCTCGCATTTGACGCCGTGTGCCAATTGACCGATAACGAGATTCTCGAAGTACTAAAAGAACCGGATTGCGATTCACGCGGTACGCGAGACCGATTGGAGAGTCTCCTCGACAATACACCGGAGAAATGGTCCGTCCATGTGAACGGCGATGCCGAATCCGTCGCACATCAACTGCAAACAGGGATAGAACGACTGGCCATCGAATTGGAAACAATTGATGGCGTTCAGGCATATCGCGAGCATCGATGGTTTGATCGCTTTCGCCCGAAACAAGAAAACGCCCAGATCCTTTATATCATTGGTGATTTGGAGGGCGCATGGGATGAAGTCAAACAACTATGTAAACTGTTTGCTGATCGGCAGACAATCAATCAGCCGGAATGGTGGGTCAAAGAATTGGGCCTTTCCAAGCTTGTAACAAGGTGTGAAACTCACAATTCCGCATAATTATCCGTTGCAAGCGGATCCGCGGGCCGCACTGGCTTTGAAATCAATGTCGTTCGCCGCAGCCCGGCGATCGCTGGCGTTCGTCATGCAAGTAACCCTCAAGAATGGATTCTCAAAGATTGCGAGTATCACTGCGAACTTGGTTGTTGGGAGTGGTCGTTTTCCCGACGATCATTCTAGGAATTACTGCTACACTGGCAAAGCGGAATGGCTATCGACTTGCCTGGACTACTCGCACACAAAGGTCGTTGGAAGTACGCGTTGGCGGTGGCGCTCTTGCTCACAGGAGAGCCAAGATCAATGCTTATCTCCCCTGGACAAGAGAGCTTATTGAGTTTCGAGATGGAACTATCCTCACCTTGGTTCATTGGCCGACGGTACATCCAAGAATCATTATCGCTGAGGAAGAGGAGCAGTCCTCCAAGAATGCAACGCTTGACGAACAATGGGTTGCAGGCGAAACCCTCGATCAGCCGTTTTGACTTGCGTCGAGTCAACCGCTCGCACTCGCTGAATTTAGTCGTTCGACGAATCCGATGAATCTAATGGACCAGCCATCTTCTAGCGCAACCTACGTATACAAGCTACCCGACCTTGAAGCTGAATTTGAGATTTGGGGTAGCTGCCCAGTTCAAGCTCTGGGGACGGTTGTTGGCCGGGAGCTCTATTTTCGTGCCCGTCACGATGAATGGTCCTTTGACATCGCTGACCGAAATGGGAACTTGCCTTCCGACGGTCAAGCTGAGCCTGACAGTTTCTTTCGGAAAGGCAAACTCCCAAAGGCGGGTTGGATGAGGACCGATGAAGCGGCACAACTGATCGTCTCGTTACTCATTAACTATGCAGACGCAGTACTTTGTGGAATCGATACACAGCTGCGGAAACCAAAAGAAGAGAAAGCGTATCTGCTGGTTCGCAAGTGTGGTTTGCAAATTGAGTGGATTCAGTACCAAAGATTCAATGATGGGTCCGCATGGTCTGGGAACCACACAGAAGATAGAGGTTGGGATAATGCTTCAGATGCATGGCGTCACGGCTGGGAGTCGCTACTATTTAGAGGGTTCTTGCCGTTCGCAGATGCAGTGCGAGCGGGCATCGTAACTGCCGACTGGAAACCTCCTCCAAGCTAAATCGACGAACAAAGAAACGCACGGGAGTTGCGGGTCGCGCGTTTGGTGATCGCGAGGCCTCTCCCCTCAACCCCTTGATTTCTGGCGTTATCCGCCTGAGACCTGAAAACATGTTCGAACGTAAATTCAACGATCTCAGCACACTGAGCTACCGCATTTTCACTGTCGAACGCAAGGTCGCACACACGGTCTGCGTGACTGTCATGGAATGGAGCGGAGTGTTCGGTCACGGATCTCGCGGCAACGATGATGGCGTCTTCATGCGTGTAACAACACTGGCCGCGTTATCTGCATGGCACGCAAATGGCGTCGTCTTTGATCTTCGCAATCTTCACTACGAATGGGGCGACAAGATTTGGAAAATGTACGGGCGAGGTATTGACACCATCTGGTGTAGAAGATCTCCCTTACGCAACGGTGATCTCCGACAAATGCATGCCCGGTTTCAAAACGTGTATGTCGATTATCCAACCCGCATTCGATACACTTGAAGAAGCGTTCAACGATGTGGTGGCCAGATCGCGTCTCCGGCTCGTCGAGATGTTTGCCGAACTTGATGGCGGATAACAACGCGTTGGACACGGAGCCGCCGATCACGTCTTTTGGAAAGTTAATGTTGACTGGCAGCGGCCCGGTCAACGCAACCGTAATTAGCTGACAATGCCAATCAGAGCACAGTATTCACCAGACATATTCACTCTAGTGCCGATGAGCGCGCTGTCGATTCAACACTTCGAGTCACACCCGATCTGGTCGGAGTACTACGATTACGAAGAACGCGAAGAAATCGTCGCTTGGGGCGTTGACCCGGAATGGCTCGCATCGGAACTCGAGCGTGCTCACACTGGCAATGATCACTGCGCCTACCCGATCCTACGACCGTACCCTTTGCCGGAGCGAATGCGGCTCTACATACGCGCAATTATCACGTCAAAAAGCGGGCGCACATTCGTCGGTCATGTAATGAATGAGGAAGCTGACGTCTTGTCGATTTTCGCGAATGGGGATGAATTCCGTTTCAGCCGTGGGGACATGCTCAGCGATCTCAATGACAAAGAATTGAAGCGTATGGCGGCGGCAATTGATTCCTCGGCTGGCGATCTGTTTCCGGTAATATACAGAACTGAATTCCTTGATTCCGAAGACCAACCAATTGCAGGCGTCTTCTCACTGACCGAAAATACCAGCTAACAACAAAATGCCCCCGACGTGCGGATCGGGGCGGATTGAGAATTGTGAATCACTCGCCGCACGCGGGTGATTTGAGCGTTATTCCATGAACGAGGAGCTCTCAACGACCATGGTGGCCGGACACTTGCTCGCTGCTCCCGACAGAATTGTCACCAACCTTGAGTCCATTCTCGAAGAGCACGGAATCATGTGCGAAGTCGAGTACACGAAGGAATGCGATCATTCAAGGCACGTAATTGACCTTACTTCGCTGATCTGCAGACATGGGAAAACTCGGGTTGGTGTGGGTATTGAAAAACGAAGAGGTCGAAATGGTGTTGACATTATACTCGCACCGGAATGCCGCTCACTTTTCCGTCGTAACCTTGACTCCGAGAAACTGGCGGAAAGGATTGCCGAAATCCTCTGTCAGCACGGAGCCAGCGAGGAGCCCCGTGCACTCTGTGAGGACATGGAATAACAATCGCATGCAACGGAGTCGGCGGTCGGGCCGATTTTGAAATCAACGTCGCTCGCGCCGACCCGCTGATGCGAACTGTTTTGCGACTCAAATAGGCTTAGACTCGGAATTCCGGCGAGAAAACCAATGGCTGCATTTTACACCCTTCTTTACGTTGCCCCTTCAGAAGATGCGGAGGCAATCGCAATCGACGCCAACGAGGATGCAATGGAACGGTATCCGAATGCTTGGCTTCGCCTCATTGGCGACGAAGAGCTGGTCGCTCTTTGGGACTTGCTTGAGGGCGAAGACAATGAAGGAACACTGATGGGCGACCTGACCTATGCATCGCCCGACGGTGAAGTGATGGTCATGGCCGCGCCAAAACCATTCGTAACTGCTGTCGGCAACATTGCCCAAGGGGATCTCGAACCATTAGCCGAAAAATGGCGGTCTTCAAATCTTATGGCGCACTGGGCACAGGCTGACGTGAGCGCTGTTCTCAAACAGCTAGTGGATATCTGCAGAACTTCAATGGAATCTGGGCATCCGCTTCTTCAGGTCGCCAGTATTTGACATCAGCAAGTGACGAACCCTTATCATTCACCGAGAATGCAGAACAAAGCCGTCAACCGGAGCACTCATTCGCGCGGCAACTGAATCAGAGCCTTCCGTTCGTACCCGGTTACGGCAGGCGTTATTTGCTTGAGGACACCCTTGCTTGAACTCGATGCAATACTCCGCGAAGCACTTGATACCATCTCCGATCCGGAGGTTGTCGCGGCAATCAGCAAATACCTTGTTGCTCCGAGAGTCGTAATGCGGAATTGGGACTACGCTGACAATACTCAATTTCCATGTTCAATCGTTGCTGCTGATTCGGAATCACAAACCGCAATCGCATATTGTGAGTTCGGATTTGGTCCCAATTGCCCATGGGGAATACTCAACGAACCCTCCGAACACAATGAGATGGGAATGGATTGCAGTTGGTACTCAAGATTGGAAGACGCATTTCGACAATCGATGATGTGGCATGGAGACAATCCCGCAGATCACGAGGTACAATGAACGCGAAGTCTGCACTGAAAATCGCAACGAACTATCGCATGCACGGGAGTTGCGGTGGCCAGTGGCCATTTGAAATCAATATCAACTCCCGCCGCCCCGTGATGCGGGCCGTTCTGCGACTCGACGGTATTCAACACTGAGCCTCACTTACTATGACAAGCGAACCCGCTTTCCGGTCGGCGTCGGCGTACCAAGATGACGTCTTGGCGTTACCAGTTACTGATCTTGATACGGCATCCAAATGGTACTCCAAACATTTTGGCATGACGGAGATCGAACGACACGAAACTCCTGTGCCAACGGTCATACTTGAGAGGGACGGGACACGTCTCGGCTTTGCGATAAATGGTGGTGACGCGTCACAAGACGGTGCCGCAATTCATGTAATGAACATCCAACGGATGAAAGACGAATTGGAATCAACCGGCATCTCCATTGCCAATTGGCGGATCGATGAACGGGACGGTCAGAAGCTGCAAGTGTTCTTCGTCATTGCACCGGATGGCCTGTGCTACTACTTCCACGAACCCATTTAGCTGGCATGATGCACTCAAGCAGAATGCCCGATACCATTACGTCTTATGGTACAATGATTGGCGGCGTGCGCGCAACCGAAGTCACGTGCCGGCGATAAACACGTCGCAGAACAACGGGTTGCACATGGAGCTGCGGGCCGCGCGAGTTTCGAAATCAATATCGTTCGCCGCGGCCCGGTGAACGGTGTCGTTATCTGTCCCATAATGCAGCCACCGATACAATTCATCGCCGCTTCGAGGCCGCCGGCTGGAGTAACACGCGGCATGTCGCCGTACACGACGCGGTACCCGTGGATCACCCTGCTCGCGAATTGCTTGCGAGTTTCGGTGGCCTCCACGTATTCCCGAAATCTGATAGCGGCATCGAGTGTGGAACGTCTGACGTAGATTTCCAATTCGTTGATCACCGGTGGCACGTCATCGATGAATGGGAGAAACTACTTGCCGTTCGTCTTTGTGGTGTAGCGTTGGCATCAAAGACTTATGAACAAATCTGGCTAGCTGCCGATGGACGTGTTTTCGCGTCGAATGACGTGACTGATGATTTCTCGTTCGTCGGTGCGGAAATTAACGATGCGATTGGAAACTTGCTTTCTGGCATTCGTCACAGACCGCTATTGCTACCAGGCGAAACAAGGACCATGATTTATGGGGAAACAATGCTGAGCGGTGACCCAAGAATTTACGAATGGCATCCGCCCCGTTGAACAATGACAGATAACAAAGCCATGCACGCCGAGCACGCGATTGGCCGTTATTGACATGGAGACCTTCATCGCGCGGGCTGGGTGAACGGTACCGTTTTTTGGATAGAGTAAGTTCATGATCGACGACTTCCAGCGACAACTTGGCGGCGTTGTTTCCTCGCTCATCGGAATTACTGCTGAGGTTTGCATTCGTGGCGATGCGGACGCACGATTTGTTTTTGCATCGGCAAAGAGTCGCGCGATTGAGCTTTTAAAATCCAAGACCGGCATTTGGGTCGAATTCTGGGATGCAAGCGAAGTTGCACCGCGTCACGATTACACGTTCGATTCATTCGCTTCGGCTACAATAGCCATCGTTCGGTGGCTACAGGCGGCCTGAACTTCGTAAGTGCCAAATAACAGAAAAATCACCCGAGTTGCCGATCGGTCGTTTTCTGAAATCAAAGTCTCTTGGCGGCAACCGGGTGGTTTTTGCCGTTCGCCAATATAGGAGGAAGCCTGTTGCGTATCGTTACCGATAACGAAATTGCCAATGCTGCTCCTCTTCTCTTTTATGCAGAGCTTCAGCATGGCACGTATCGTTCAGAAATGTTCGAGCACCCAATCGCGGGGCGGTCTCTCCGGAATTACTGTATACTGACCGACAATCCTGAACTGAGCGACCAACTGGGTCTGTCCCCTGTGGAGCAATTCTGGAGTAGATATTACTGGCTTGCACGGTTCACGTTTGAGTGGAATGCCAGCAGTGGGTTCGATGCGGGGCTCGAACAGCAATTATTTCACCTCTTGGAACATCGACAGGTCGATTATGGTACGGTTATCGAGGTTGAAGCGATCGCAAAAAATGACGCGATTTCGATGCCCCGAAAGACTTGACAGTTAGGCGAACAAAACTCCACCCGAGTTGCCGATCGGGCGTTTCCTGAAGTCAAAGTCTCTCGGCGGCAACCGGGTGCATTTGGTCGATCTGCCGCAAAGGAGTTGGAGCATTCCCTGACAACAAGAACGTCGATGACGGTTCATCAGAATCACGCATATCACGAATACTCTGGGACTGGCGATTCACTCCAGATACCAAGCGTGCGCAGCTAATTCAGGACTCGAAGCTCGCCCTGATTATCGAATTTTGGTTCCCGTTCACCCTAATTGAACAAACACGAACACAAGGGACATGGTGTGATGGCATTGTTCTGCTGAATGTCGCCGATCTTCACCGCACCGCGTTCTTGATCGGTGGCGTTGGCTACTTTCCACAGTTGCTCGCGCCGTTCGAACTTGAGTTTCATTATCAAAATCGGCGTGACTTCCTTACAACGAAGATTGCACTGCGACTTGGCGGTTCACGGCACTCGAACAAAGCTCCTGAAATGATTTATGACCGGCGTCCACGGACGATTCGAGAGTGGTCTGTCGCAGTTGAACTGACACCAGGGTAGCACAGAAAAAAGGCTGCATAACAAATGCAATGCATCGGACTTGGCGAACTGCCGGTTTCATTCTTACCAACTCACCCGCGCCAACCCAGTGATTGCAAACGTTATGTTGAAGGCTCGATTAAATGGAAAGATTCAAGAAACGGCTTCGAATTTTCGTGTAATCGCTAGGCGGAGAATTGAGTTATGGACACAACGATTCATTGTTCGTGAAAATGCAGTTCGAAACTGCCTGTTTCGAAAGTGCTTCCTACGACAGCGTGATTTGTGCAGTGGTGATCGACAATGCGTGGCGCCGCATACAACTCAAGAAATCGTATTGCTTCGATATTGTCGAGCGAATTTCCTGCAATCACCTATGCAAATCCATGCTCAGCTATCCCAAACCAACGCTCCTGGAATTTGATGATTACATCACTGAAGAGGGTGGCGAGAATCTTCTACTTGAGTTGCAAGCTGATCTTTTGCACAACCCTAATCTGTCACAAAAGAAGCTTGGTGGAAATCGAATACTTGCTGAATATTATTTCGGTATACTGATCTTGCGAGACAATTTGCTCTCCGCTGGCACAAACGTCTACGAGTTTAATGCTCTCTCCCCACAGATCAAAGCCACGACATAACAAAGTGTTGGACGCGGAGCCGCTGATCGCGTCGTTCTTGAAGTCAATGTTGACTGGCGGCGGCCCGGTCAACGCTAACGCTATGCGATTAAATGAGGAATTGTCTTGTGGAAAACTATCAACTCACTCTAACGAAGCAGAGGCTTGCAAAGTGCGGCACGTTTCGGGCTGACCTTATTTCGGAAGATTACAATCCCGAACCAGATGAGTCACTGCCCATTCACCGCCGGTTCATTCGCCCACTGCTCAGCGTCGCGGATGAGTGCGTTGTTTATGGTTTGCGTCGTGGTTCGCCGCTACTCACTCGTTGTGAAGCAATTCTCACCGCGACGCGTGGTCGACACGAACTCGATTTGTCCCAAGAAGTCGTCATGGGTTACGAGCCTCTTTGGAATTCCAGACGCTTCGGTCAGGGATCGATTGGTCGGGGCTCGATTGTTGCCGTGGTTCGGACGTCCTCGTTCGATCGGGCAATCTTCAAACATGCGTTGCGGTTCATGATCATTGGCAACCCGAGCGTTTCTCAAACTCCGGCTGCCGTTCGCCAATGCCGGACTGCAGCAGAGGCTGGGAAATTAGCCTTTAGTTTCAGCATGAACAATTCCAGAAATGTTCAGGTGTATGGTCCGCCGTTGGTGCTTCAACGGCTCTATCTGGCGTTGCCGAAGGGTAAGCGGAAGAACTGACGGCGCCCAAAAGCGGCTGAACCAGCCGTTGCACACGGAGCCGCGGGTCGCGCGGTTTTTGAAATCAATGTCATTCGCCGCGGCCCGGTTAATCGTGACGTTCGCGATTCGAGGATACGCAATGTTCAAAATTGATGGCACTGACTTCAAGATCGACACCAAGAAGTCGCGTGTCAAACTCCGGGTCGCTAAAGATGGCTCCGCGAAGATCGACGCCGACATCTATGGTGACAAAACACAATATGAAAAAGTAACCGAGAATGAAGACTCCCCTTGGTCGTGGACGTTGTACCCGCCACATTTCTATCTTCATGACTATCCAGCAAAGATTGGAAAGGTTGAAGGCAAGGCCACCGCAAAGATTTCAATCGATGATCTAGACGAAAACGAGGCCGCTATTTACTTGATCGAACACAATGACATCGATGATGTAATCGTCACCATTGCCGATGGCGGCCTGACTGCCAAAGGCACAGTATTTCTCTCTGGTCGTCCACATTCATTCAGCATCAAATTTGTAAAACCATAATCACAACCGATGGCGAACAAAGTGGTGCGCCCTAGCACGCGAATCGGGCGTTTTGAAACGGAAAATCTTTCGCTCGTGCCGGGTGACACGTGCCGTTATGGTACCGAACGAACTCGAAAGACATGAATGAAATACTCCACTTTCAAAGGTCATCGAGCAGGATACTCGCTATCGTCTTCATAGCCTCGCTAACTACATTTTCAATTTACGGTTTGGGAGCCAACTCGAAGTGGATCGGATCAAAGGAACTGCGAGTACGTGTTGTCGGATTGCCTATTAGCAATTTTACAAATGCAAGATTGTATGAGTGCTTCGGAGCTGAAGAGGCAGTGCTAGCATCCAGGACGCCTGAAACCGACTTTCACTCAATCGAATTTGTGACTGACGGCAAGACAAACGAACTCATTTTGCGACTAAGAGTTACTGGAGAAGACTACCTCGTCGATTGGTTCGATCGCACCACAACAGCCAACTATATTCTGCTAGAATACGAAGACCCACTGAGCAATCAAACGCAGCGCGCAGTGTTCCGCACTCCTTGGGAGTCCGACATTGTTACCATTGACTTTGCACCGAATAAGCCATAACCATGCGTTGGACCGAAGCCGCGGATATTGTGTTTGGGCAGGGGATAAACAACCGCCGCAGCATCGGTCATCGCAGTCGTTATCAGAATGCTCGACGTCGTACCTTCGGAGCGTCACGATTGATGCTTACAAAGCCCGAACTATGTCGCATGATCGTCGGACTCGTCGAGATCAACGATGCCGAGCTTCTTGACCAGGACACAATCCTATCCGCTGATGTTTGTACACATGCCGATCGCATCGTTGTTCGGATAATCCGCGATATAATACTTCGTCTCTACCTTGAATTTGACTATGTCGCATCGCCACGTTTTAATGCAGAAACTGACGGGAAATCTTCCGCATTTTCCGCCAAGCTTTCGAAAAGCTACTCCAATCCCGTCCAACGCAAAGAGTGCCGGCGCATGTACGCTGTTGCTCTCGCAAATATCTTGGATGATAATAGCGTCTATGATTTGACAAGGACCGCCGAGCACGATTCTCTGGATCGATTACGCGAACTGCTGAACGGACTTAGAAATCCGAAAATCGGGTAACAATCGCGTGCACTCGAACACGCGAATCGGGCTGTTTTGAATCGGACAATCTTTCGCGCGTACCGGGGTGACGCATGGCGTTATCCGATTGAAGCCTTACATCTTGGGGCTGTGTGTGCAAACTCTACGCGAGATCGCGAATTGCATCTTTGGACTACTCACTTGGTTGGTGCTCATCTTTGGCCCGTACACGATTCTCGTCTGTGGAATGCCTTGGCTAGCGTTAGCAGCATCGTCGGTATCATTGGCTGCATTCACCATCTCGTTTCGCTGGCGGAACGGATTTGTCCTAATCATTGGGTGCCTGGGAATGCTTCTCCTTATGCATAACGCGCTTACAATCGGTGGCGCATTTGCGTTGATGGCGAAAGACGCTGGACTAAACAGATTCCTCCAGGTTGCTTTTGGTTTCATGAGCATTCCATTCGTTTACCTGCTGACGCGTTTCGTAGATTGTGCTGCAAACGTTATACTAGGTCCTGTAGAATCAACGACTGAGGGCTCGAAGCCAGACGTCGGACAACCAAGCGATGCAGGCAAGTCGCCGGTCGGCCGCGAATTTGAATCATAGTTTCTTGGCGTCGACTGGGTGATCGCCGCCGCTCCGACTCCTAATCCTCAATACTCAACAGTAATGTAATCGCGACTTATCAATGACGGGCACTTGCAATGAAAGCCCTATTGCTACGCGGTACGGCGCGAGTCTTATCAGTCGATGAGACTATACATCGAACAGAAACGATGTACCGTATCGTTTCTATTCGCCCTTGTTTTGACGCTGAATACAACGACCGCCTATATGCTTCGATACTTGGCTCTGATCGCTTTCAGACCATGCTCCGTGAACCCGGCATGCGATCGAGGTTCGACCGACTGTTTCGGTTGTGATCAGATTCTCGCTATTGCATGATTCAGGAAAAGGGGCAAGTCAATGGACCAATGGTTTCATGTTTGATCTACGCGGAACCCATTGCCGAGCAAGTCTCTGCCCGAGACCTCATGCTGACTGTAGAAAGTGAAGAACGTCAATTCGCTCACGCTTTTAATTCCATGGTGCGAGATCTATGCCGTCTACTTGGCTATACTGTTGACTGTTGACGTTTCGCAACTGTGAACGGTGTGGCTTGCCCCGCCAAATGAATCGGAACAAAAAAATGCACGCAAGCCGCCGAATGCGTGCCTACCCTATGGTTGATCATGCGTGGTGGCTGCGTGATTTCAAGTGTTATTTGGCAAAGCAATTATGTCCACCGAACAACAATTCTGGAATTGGTTCAAGCAACACGAAGACGAACTATTCCACTTCGAACGTGACCAAGAGCCGATATTTGATCGGCTCGCTATTGCCCTTGGCGAAGTTGATGGCGACCTGACATTTGAGTTCGGCCCCGAGCGGAACGGCGTCCGGGAATTCGTGATTAGTGCAGCAGGGCTCAAGCGGGCATTTCCTTCGGTTGCAAGACTATACGATGCCCGCCCGCAACTTGACCGTTTTTGTGTCACTGCCTTTCGTCCACGCCGGCCAGTTGTTAATGACATCGAGTACGCGGGCCTGAAAATTGCAGCGAGAGATGTGTACTACCGGCTGTGCAAGGACGACAATCCAAAGAAGATTGGTATTCTGCTGTTTCTGCCCGGACGCACCGAGGATCGCCGAGACGTGTTTGGTCAGGTAGGATACTTGTTCCTTGACGAGGTTCTCGGTGAATACGACGTCGAGACCAACGTGGGCTTCATCGAAGTCCTGGGGCACGATTCAAAGTATTTTGATGGCGACTTTCCCATCCGAGAGTTGGCTGCTGATTTCGATACTCTGCTACGATCCAAACAGGGCAAGTAATCAAGCGGTGAACGGGCGCCGCCGATGACGCGCGTTTTGAAATCAATGTTTTTGGGCGGCCGACCCGTTGCCGCCGTCGTTCGTCTATCCAATGAACATGAACTGGTACACATTTGCGATCTATCTCGACGGGGTTCGTCGTTACGAATCTTGCCAGGCTGATGCGCTGTCTGTGCCTGAAATGATTGAGCGATTACAATTTGTACACGACGAAATTGAATATTGCATCGCAGAAGGTCGGTTGATCGATCATGCGATTTTTGACGCTCTTGAAGATGCGGCGGATCGAATTTACCGGGCGGACTACCCCACCGTTGAAGAAGCTCGAACACTGGCGAAGCGATTGGCAGAGAGATATGGGTTCAATAAAGAAGCTTCGATAACGGAGACGTGGATAAAAACGCAACAGAATGGTGAAAGCGTGATTTGGATAGATCAATCAAAGATCATTACGGATTCAAATCGGCGGCTGTTCGGTTCACCTAGCTGACTTGAAAACGCAGATGGACGAACAAAGGGTTGAATGCGAGCGGGCGATCAGGCGGGTTTTGAAGTCAAGATCCAACGCGCCAGCCCCGTTGCCGCTGGCGTTATTTGCTTAGAACGTGTAGTCCACCATGCCTGATGATCCCCAACAGATCTGGGACGAATACTATCAACGCATCCGTCGACGTCGGATACGCGAAGCGGAAATTCTCCATGCCCAAATGTCTGGGGACGACGTTACGGACTCGACTGTCCTTGCGATCGATTTTCGCCACTTCAGCCGCGACGAAGATTCGATTCTCGGTCTTGCAGCACAACTGTCCGAACACTACGCAACAACGATCACACGGTGCGAAACCGATAACCGTTACTGGCAGCTGGATGGCACCACGCGTCCGGACTGCATCGATGGCATGACCCGACAGCGTTGCGTTGATTGGGTGTCCTTCATGTGCGACGTTGCGCAATCGCACGGGTGCGTCTTTTCGACGTGGCAACTCACGGATCTTCGCGGGTCGCGGTCATGGTCTACCGAGATGCTCGACGTTGATATGGAAGAGGAAAACAAGTAAAAAAGTGTTCGCCCACAGCCGCGTTGGTTGCCGTTTTTTCTATGGCCAATCAATTTACGCGGCGACGGTCAACGCGGTCTTTAGCCACTATGTCAGGAGGCGTCTCCATTCGACGCATCAGTTTCCGCTTTGGAATTGCAGTTTTACTCACTGCGGTGATCCTCGTGGCTGTCTTCATCCGAAGTATTCAACAGCCCGCAGCTCAATTATCTTTTTCGGAGCTTCCATTCCACTCCGATGAATCGACTGAATCAGGCCCTCCGTTACTTCCACTATACATAAGGTCGCTCGAGTCACAGCGAGTCAGTATTTCGGGATATATTTCGCCTCGCTCCGTTTATTCAAATCACGGCATCACCAAATTTATTCTCGTACCGGATACCATGAGCATGGTGCCTAACTATACTGAATTCTTGATCGTGCATTTGACCGGAGACGCAACTACTAGCTTTACCGTCAAGCCAATAACGGTGACCGGAAGATTTCGCATACTCGAGCCTCCATTTCGCGTGGGTGATCTTTCGACGCATTTCCAAATTGATGCAGATCAAGTAGGAATAGTAGGCGAACCAAGTGTTGCAGGCGAGTTGCCGAAATCGTGTTTTTGAATAGGAAGCTCATACGCGGCAACCGCGTGAATATAGCCGTTATCCAACTGAACCCCAGGTCTTCAACGCAAAAGAGTCATGCTGTACCGGTGCCGGAATTGTCAATACGAAGAGACGCGAGGATTCCTGCCAACAGTCACCTGCGGAATGCTCTTGCTCGCGCAAATGGGGGTTTGTGCTGCCATCGTTTTCTCATCAAGTCGCTTTGCACGTTCCTTAATCGAAACTACCCCCGCCGCAATGGAGTCGAAAGGTTCATCTGGGTTGGGATGGTGGGCTCTATTCGTTGTTCCATTGGTGATGATTATGGGTTTCATTGCATTGTTCATCGCCGCTATGATTCTAAATGCATTGATGGAATTGACTGAATGGCTGATCTACTGTCGACGTCGATGTCCGACCTGTGGATGCCGCAGATGGTCTTGGGGATTCACGCGTGGATTCGGGCTGTGACTCGGAATTCGACGGCAAAACAACCTCAGTTGCGAAATGAGGTGTTTGGGAATGGAAGATTTTTCATCGCGGCGAGGTGTGATCGCAATCGTTATCGTGCGTCCCCCGCGCAACCGGTCCACGCCATGCAAGAATACAAGAAAGGTGTGCGACTGCTCGCCGAACGGTACGGAGCGACGATTGACTATGCCAACGACGCTGGCCTGACGTTGATCGCATCAGACGGCACTATCTGCTTCACTCCGACATCGAAGAACGACATGAACTGCAAGATAACGAGCCCAAAGATCCATGTCGTGTTTTCTTGCCCGAAGGTATCTGTATTTGACATCGTCGACCGATTTGCGAAAGGCAAACACCTTGCTGGATACAAACCGAAGGGGATTCCATTGGCATTGCAAGAGTACATCGACGAAGAACGTGCGACCGATAGGGTGTCACAACTAAAAGAACGCGTTGTCACCGGAACTGCAGGCAATGGCGAAATAGGTGGAAACCATTACAATGCGGAATACTCTAACGGCATGCTTGTGCTGTTCGACATTTTCACCGATGCTCCTACCAATGTTGTCGAACTAACTTGAAGCAAGAATGCACGAATGCAATTGCTTGCAATGAAGCCGGCGGTCGGGTCGGTTTTGAACTTAACGCATCTTGCGCCGCCCCGCTGATGCGAGTCGTTCCCCTCCTAGGAGAGTAAGAGTTTGAAAATCGTCATTTCCGGGCCAGCAAGAGCGTTCGACCGTGAATCAAAAAAAATGATCACCGATTCGGGACGGCTTTCTCAACTCGACGGGCTGCGGTACGCGGAAGACTCGTGCGGAGGCTATCTAAGCAAAGCACTCTATGAAATTGGTGTGGTCGGAGGACAGATCGAACTTGCCTATCGAGCATCAGATTCAGCTCTGCGAGTACTCACGACGTATCACGCGCCGCGGAAGCTGAATCAGGCCGAACTCCAAATGCTCGTTGGCGAGACGACGGGACAATGGAGTGACGGAATAGGGGAAGGTGAGTTTCAACACGCCGAAAAATTCGGACTCGATATCGACATCTCCCCGCTTGACAGTAACGCCACGATCGAGCAGATCGATGATGGCATTGTCGTGAAAGCTAGAGAGAGAAACGAACTATTGGAACTATTGCAGGAGCGACATGTCGACGAAGAGGCTGCACTTACGCTGGTCAACGGTGGAGCAGACATTCACGCAAAGGACCGTTACGGTCAATCGGTTCTGGAACTGGCTTGCAGTGCGGTACTACCGAACCTCGTCGAATTGTTAGTGAAGCGAGGTGCGCTGGACATTGCCGGAGATGGTAACCGTGCTCTGTCGGTACTTTCTTTTTGCAGCGGTTCGGACGAACGGCTAAACAAATGCGTCCAGATTGCTGAACAGCTTGTTGAAAACGGCGTTGATTTTGACGCCTTTGACAAAGATGGACGGACTCCTCTAATGATGGCCGCGAATAGAAATAACTTACCATTGGTGAAGTTCTTGCTGAGCAAAGGCGCAAATGTGAATGCCCAGGACAGGGATGATTACAACCGGCATTCGGTTTTGATGTATGCGCAACGCCTTGAGATGGTCCGATATTTGCTGGAAAACGGAGCTAACCCGGCCATTCGCAACGCAAGCGGGGAAGATGCTTACGATTACCGCCTTAAGAACTCGCACCAGCAGGACTTCAAGGCCGCTGCCGAACTCATAAAACAATATCTGATGTAGACTGTTACAATCGTTTCGATAACAAGCTGCGGAACCCAAGCAGCGGGTCAGGCGTTTCGTGAAATCAACATTTTTCGGTTGCCGTTGGGTTACGGCTGGCGTACATCCTCTGAAACTAAAATCTGCATCATGACGTGGGCACTGTGTTTCAACTGTGGCGAGGTCAAATTCGGCGCGATATGTCCATGCCCAAAGTGCGACGTTAAATCGACCGGCGATATGAATCTCGACATTGCCTTCAGCGACCACAACATGACCATACAGTCGCTCAAGGACTTTGGGAAAATTGTTGCCGCGATTCATCGAGAGTCAGATGACCCTGAGCTCTGCTTCTGGACATTCATCCGATACGTCTCAATCAACCACTCGTCGATTCTAGGCGTTAATCTAGCCCCGGATCTCGCCGAAAAATGCGATACACTTCTATCACAGATTTCCTTACCCGTCGTTACGTTGACTTCACCGCAATCGAAGATCGAAAAAGACAATGCGAAGGCGTCCAGGAAATCGCCTTGGTGGAAATTCTGGAGTCGGGGAGCGCGAGATGCTGGTGACTAAACGAACGTCGAACATGGGACGATCCAAGAGATGCAAGCAAGTTGCGGGTCGCGCGTTTCCTCATGCTAGCCCACGCGCCTGCCCCTGTACTGTCGTTCGTCCGCTCTCAAAGATGATTGTTCGTGATGGATGCTGACTCCGCAATGGCCCGACTCAAGGAGCTTGGACTCAACGTGTATCGGCACGTTCCTGGGGCCATGACAGATCAGGAGTCGATGGACGGCATGACGATTGCGCGATCGACGAAATGGCAGGGAGAAATCGAAACGCTAATTGACGTTTGCTTTGTATTCCCGCTCCAAGGGGCATGGGTTTATCGGAATTGGAACGGAATTGGCGGACGCGCCCCCGACGACGTACACATTGAAGGCCTTAACTTGGAAACGGCAATACGTCACGTGGAGAGTTTCTACTTCGGCACTCCGGTCATTATTAACGGTTGGTCGTTTCCGATTCATAAGCACCCAGAATGGGATTCCGCACAAATCATTGCTTCACTCGATACGGCTCGTCAAATATCTGAATCTCAGTGGCTAGGCTTACGGGCTGCTCGTTTCAACGAAGCTCGCACTCTGGGCGAAGACGAGAAATTTCGAAAGCAGTTCAGGGAAATCGAATCTGTACGACCAGACAGAACCTCAAGACTCTGGACTCGCAATGACCTGCAGGAAATGGTGCTCGTTGTCAAATAATGCAACACTGATGTAGCAGTACAAAATGTTGGATAGAAGCCCCGTCGGTTGGTTTCGAAAGGGATGCCGCGCTCGCGGGGGACTCGGTCAATACTGGCGTTCGTCGGCCTAACGATCTCAGTGGAAGATGGCGTCCAGGTGGCAGCTGTAATTTTTCTAAAACAACAGTCCAAGACCGAACGATGATGAGCGAATAGAGGGTATCTGACTGAATCCCAGGCCCATCCCTATGAAGCCCCAATGACACACGAAGAAAACCATCTGGGAAATGTTATTGCCGGAACACTTCTTGGCGGATTGTGCGGTGGTGGGCTTGGGCTCGGCGCGTGCATGATCATCTTTGACGAGCCACCTTTTTTCACGGGCGACACCATTCTCATCGGCGCAGTTTCGTGCGGAGCACTTGGCTACTTCCTCGGTGCCGGATTTATTGAATGGCTGAAAGAAAACTGGTGGTGGTTCTGGTAGATCCAGTTCTTACACTCCCGTTTAAGTCGAAGCCTTATTCGCACTTGAGAACAAAACCGACGAACCAAAAATCACCCGCGTTGCCAATCGGACGATTACTCAAGTCAGAGTCACATGGCGGTAACCGGGTGATATTAGTCACTCGTCAACCGAAAGATGTCGATGGAATCAGTGAGATTCATCAAACACCGTGCAACGATCATCGGTGGCGAAGAGCACTCAGGGTGGCTTCCCGCTGGTGCTGCAACGCCATTGCCGACACCAATGCGTCATCTACTTTTCAACTTGGAAATTCTATTTGATGGAGAGGGTTATCTTTTGTGTCACGAATCGACCGATGGCACAGTGTCGGGAGACACATGGCACCAAACACTTTCTGATGCTGAAAATTCGGCACATGACTGGTTTGGTATTGCGGGATCCGAATGGAAATCAAAGTGAATCACCCAAAACCGAAGAATAGATTCCAAATTGACTGCGAGCCGGACTTGCGGGACAATATTGACGAACAATGGCATGCAACAAAGCCCTCGGTCCTCCGTTTTGACTTGCGTTGAGTCAATCGCTCGGGCATCGCTGATGCTAGGCGTTCATTGGAATCAGATGCGCTCTCAAATTGTTGTCTTGATCGAGAATCAACATGAACTGATGTCGCCGTACTTCGGAGGCATCGTTGTGCGTTTTGAATACTTCGAGACGGTTTCGATTCCCCCCGATGTTTCCTTGCGTGGTTGCACCGAACAACTCGCGTCTCGTCTGAACCAAAGTGGCCTCGGGGTATGCGAGTCGATTGTGCACGAGACCAGGGTTCAAAACGATTTCTGCATAGTCTTACGTAACACGAATTATGGACGACCGTTGCTCAATAATTGGCTGGCTGATTCCAGGCTCGTTGTCTGCAACCCAATTAAACCGATTCGATGGGGCGAGTTCCAATGCGAAGAGTATTTTAACAATGGATGGTGGGACAAATCGAAGTATGAGGGAGTAGAAGATGGATTTTCCGCTGTCTCAGATAAGACTGGAATTTACGAAGATGTACAGAACGACTTCCTGGCGATTGGATGGCCAGGAATCGACGGTGTAATGTTTGGCTACCGACGACACATGTCCGGAATATGGGCCTGCTATCCTGGTGAAAACTATTTTCGTGAAATGGCTGCCGATCTTGATAGTCTTCAAGATGGCTGGACTAAAGGACTGCTGGCCGTATAACCAACGCACAATCCGATTGACCGAAGCCAGGAATTGGCCGCTTCCTTGTGGAAAATTCACTCGCCACCGCTCGGCCATCGGTCGCATAATCCAGCAGAGGATTGATGACACCAGAGCAGTTCGATGAGGCGATTAAAATGCTTCGGAGTGCCGATCCGATGACCTATGAAGACGGCTACCATTTTCTCCAGGGCGACAACCTGATTCGATACGCCCCGCAGATTGTTTGTCTCCTTCAATCCGAAGTTGATCCGGATATGCGGGCTAAGTTTGTAGAACTAGTCGGTGACGCGGATTTGCCTGAACACATTCCATTGCTTGTTCAAGAACTGTCGAACCCAAACCGCGAAGTCCGATTCTGGGCGTACAATCAACTTTCATTGTCAATACACGAATCCGCCAAACGCGAGGCACAGGCATACCAGCGCTCACATCCAGATGAGGACTTCTACTAACGACCGAACTGGATAGTAGATGAAGAATTTGATGTCGCGTTCTTGACAGAGCGATTGCGCAGCGGTGAAGACGTGATGCAAGGCTAGCGAGTTTAAGTGGGATAGACAGCCAACATCTAAGCCCTTGCACTTGAAGACAAAGTTCGAGAATCCGTCGCGGCAGATGGAGTTCCGCCATAGGCTGGATTAATGATTTGAATGATTGGCTACGTCCTGTATGGCGAGCCGTCTACGATGTGGAAGTTTAGGTGTTGACGTTTAGCTTCCGTATTTCGACTTCAATTGCTCGGGAATTGTATCAATTTCCCCTGTGTTCCAAGGTTCGCTTGGACCACTATGAAGTCCCTCGATCGCAAGTTCCTCTACTTCGGATTGACGCGCAGCTATCTGCAGAATGTACTGTGTCACGAATTCGGTGACGTCCGCGTATCCGCTGTTTTTCGCTCGTTCGGCGATCGCCGTCATGATAGGTTCGGGTACATTAACGCTTATCGTTGTCATCTTTGGTTTCCTTGGAAATGGGTTGCATTCATTCTGCACTATTACCGGCTGTGATACACGCCATTTTATGCCCTGGCGGGATCTACAGCAGCGAAAGCTGGGACGCACGAATGCGGCCAATGGCGCTCGCTCGTAGCTTATGCTTCGTGATTGGTCCTCGTCCTTCAAGTCGATGGCGATGCTGAGCGCAAGTTAGCATTACGAAGTGAGGAGCTACGGGCCACTGCGACGTGATGCCACAAGAATGGCGTTTCAATTTCAGGGAAACCGTGCTTCAATCTGAGCGAAACGTTGTTTCTGAAAGACGGCTCGCGTTTTCGATGAGCGTTCCGACAATAACTGGTAATTATCGGAACCCAAACCGCAATCATTATAAGTTCTGGCATCTGGAATCCAATGCTTCACGACGTTCTGATCGCGCTGAAGCGCGTGAACGTTGAAGGGCATATTGACGTCGATCGAGATGATGGCAGGAGATTTGAAAGGGCAAAAAAATCGTGGGCAGAAAAATGGAGCCATGAGCGCCAATTCTTCCATTTTTTTGACCCTCTATCTCTAATACCAAGTTGCGTTTCTTTTAATGAAGCGATTAAGCGATAAAAGGCCGGCTCATTGTAAGTTGTGGAAGTGGTGAGTGATCCACGTCGTCGAAACTTTCGCGATTTTCGTGACCTTCGCGGTTCATAAAGAATGGGCTGACGGTTGACGTCAAACGCAAGACGTTGGTCATGCTCGAAATAAGTGGCTTCACACAATAAAAGATCTATCAGGTTCGCAGGGACGTCTGTTATGCTGAGCGGTACCAGACACAAAAGCCAGAATTATGGCAAGCCTCACAGTCGCCGTTGATGCTTTAGAAGGATGACAGCATCACTCGGTGACTTGATGATGCGTAGTGTAAACCGACTCACAGAAATTGGCTATTACCGTGAATCTGATATCCGAAGCAATTTGGTTGGTTGTTGCGACGGGTGTTGTCTATTGTCTGGGGCGATACGAGCATGCGAGGGTGTCCAAAGAATCCGAGCTGAAACACGTTCATGGGCAATACATACCAGAGTGGGTAGCTGTTGGGTTTCTTACTCCTGGCCTCGTCATGCTTTATCACGGCATTGAAGTCTTTTCCGGTTACTACGGCGCATTTGGTATTTGTCTTTTGGGGCTTCTCTTTGGTCTAGCGATCGGATGGATACACGGTGGACTACGGTTACGTTGGTTTCGGGCTCGTAGTGCCGTCGATGACGTTTCAATACCTTGCTGTCCGCCTGAGGATGGCAATCCTTATCGACCTCCACAGAGCGGGTAACCGTGAGAATTGATACAGCGACCTGTCCGGTTTGCTCTGGTTTCTTTGACGGAACCGTTACACGCTTACTCGTTCAGGTCGGAGACTGGATCAACGTTGGGACGGAGGTGATCGAAGTCGAAGATGAACTGGCGCAAATTCTGATCCCATCCAACAAGACTGGGAGGGTCGTGAGGATTCACTTGCAGCCTAACGATTGTATCAATTGGAAATCAGAGATTCTTGATGTCGATGTCGGTACAATAAGTTCTCCCTCTGAATCCGTTTAATGCTCTCTTGTTTTGCAATCAACTGGTGGAATGTTCCAGCTTGCTTGTTCGAAACGGCGAGTCACAATGGGGTGCATACGAAGCCCTCTATCTGCCACTTTGACCTGTGTTGAGTCAACTGCTAGGACAGGGTGGCGAGTAGCGTTTGTAGTTGTACTGGAATATGCATGTGAATTACGAATTCGAGCTAGAAGATTGGCTGCCGCGTTTTCCGCTTCAAGAGCGGCACGGTCATTACTCTGGTGGTGACATCACGAGCCCCTGCGACATCTGCAACATCGAGTGGTTGCGCCGTGGCATGGTCGATCAGTACGATTGGGGGCAGCCAGTTCCTGTCGATGTTTTCGTGATGTCCAAGGGCGAGCCAGAGAATCGATACGCAACTAAGATCGGCGGGCTACCGTACCGTCCGCGGCACCTCCCTTGGCCGAGTGCTCCGAGTGGCCGTCCACTGGCTTTGATAGCCCAGTTCAATTTTATGAGTTCGTTCGACATCGTTGGCAACTTGCCGGGCGACCTGCTTCTGATTTTTGGGGATGATTCAGACGGGCCAGTTCGGCCGCTGCACATGGAATGGCAGAACCTCGGCATCGAGGACCTTATCGAACCTTCGGCCGTTCCTTCGGAATGCATGACGATCGCGCCTTGTTTCGGCAATCGATGCCGCATGATCAGTTATCCTGAAGCCGTTCGTACAACCGATTCCAAGTACCCGCAGTGTCATGGCAAAGATGTATGGTCGCCCTACTGGATTCCTCAGCTCCAGGCTACGCAGATTGGTCGAGCGCCATACTTTATCCAAGAGGGTGATGATTCGTTGCCTGGGCAACCTCTTTGCACGATTGCCTCAGTTCAACCCGACATGCACCAACCTTATCCTTGGGTCAATGTTCCAGAACCAAAATGTCCCGAGGGGAAGTGGGATCACAGCGGTGACGAATTGATGATCGGCGACCTAGGCTGCATCTACGTTTTTATTGAGGAAGATGGGACGCTTCACGCGGGTGAATCGTGCTATTGAATCCATGATGAAAATAACGCGAATCATTCGTTGCAAACGGAACTGTGGGTGGCAAGCTTTAATTGAAATCAAAGTCGTTCGCTGCCGCTCGCTAATCGAAGTTGTTCGGCAAGGAAAGACGTGAGATGCGCTGTCCTTACTGTTCAGGCGAAATTGGCATTGATATTTTGAAAGCAACTTCGGAACTCACGGCATGTCCCAAATGTACACGCCGATTTCGTGTCCTTTCCACAGACTTCAATGATCACTCTCCAAACGAGGTCTCTGATGCTCTTCCGTTTATCAGAAGTCGCATGGGAGCAATCACAGCATTTGCAGTCCGGGAGGATCAGCGATTCTGTGAAGTTTGCGGCTCCTTCTACGCTAAGGAAGAGAAGATCTGTCCCAATCTTCTAATGGCGTTGAAGGCTTGGTTTTTAGACCCCACACGGATTTGCCATATAGACCCGAATCTCACGCCTGAGCGCGTCCAAGAAGAAATCGAAGCATTCCTCAAAAAAAGGGTCCAGAGAACTGTTTTGAAGGCTCTTTTGAAGCGCAAAGCAACCTAAGAACTCGGGACTGACAATTGGTTCCACGCGAGTTGCCGTTCGCGTTAGTCAAAAGGAAGTTCACGTGGGGCAGCCGCGTGAGACAAAACGTTTTGCGATCGGAAGATTCACGATGGACCCAGCCGTTTGGAACGTATTGCACGACGGTTCACTGACCGCCGTCAAGGGATGCATCCCAGGTGAAGTAATCTTGTCCGTCGAGATTGCCTATCTGTGTCGATTCTTACCTACGAAGGCAAGTATATTAAACGTCACTTTGTATCAATGCGATCAGTTTGAGTACCGACCTTATGTGGCGCCGCCTGTACTAGCGTTGTCCGTGATCGTGGCGGGCGGCTTGGAGTTGCTTTCGGCAGAATTGAACGAAGGCTCAATGTGCATAGCGTGTTCTGATGGCGAACATGGGGGCACACTTCATTTGCGATACAATGCTGCTTGCATAGCAACCCAAGAGGGGCGTGTTCTAACGTTGGCCGAACTCGAATCTGCATCGGACCAATACTGGACAGAGTGGCGGGCTAGGAACGCATGACCATCCGTTGCACACGGAACTGCGGGGGGAGCGGTTTTGGGAGTCAATGTCGAGCGCACCGGCCTGTTAAAAAGTACTATTATCGCTTCGAGTTTTTTGACCTCATGTAGTCTCGCCAACTATAGGGATGAATGAAGAAATACAAGTCTGATGAGAATTGCAACTTCCGCTGGGATTGCTGTATCGCCATGTTGATGGCTGCCGTGATGCAAGAGCACGAGGCGAGTTCATAGCGAGGCACTTACGCGATTTAGTGGATAGTTGTTTGCTTTCAATTACTCAGACGCGACATTTGTTGATTGTCGCGTTTGACTTTCCGATTGGGCATGTTCAAATAGTCCAATGTGGCGCGATGGCTTGGTTACTGACGAAGAATTCGAGGAGTGTCTATTCTCGACTTGTGTCTGCAAGCTGATAGAAACAAGGTGAAATGGCTAGCCACGATGCAGTACTAAGCCAGATATCCTACAAAGGTCAACCGACAAGATGAAACAGAATCAACGTGAGTACGTGCTTTCCTTTTTTAGCTTCATTGCAACATTCACGACGTTGATGACTTACTTTCCAAGTAGTGTTTGTGCCCAAGATACTGTGACGCCTGCAGTTGACTCCGTTCTGGATAAACTCGAAGGGGAGTGGGTAATGACAGGAACTGTCGCTAATGAGAAAGTGACACACGACGTTTACGTCGACCGAATTCTGAAACGTCAATATGTGCGTATTCATGAACTTTCTCGCGAGAAGGATGCAGACGGCGAGCCCGCTTACGAGGCTTGGATACACATTGCCTGGGATAAAGAGAAAGCCGAATATGTGGTGATGTGGCTAGACAACACGGCTACGACCAATTTTGCACCCGAGGGAGTTGGGCATGGAAAACCCGATGGAGACCGGATTCCTTTCGTATGGAAATCGGCCGATGGCAGCGGCATCCACAACACTTTCAAATACGACCGTGCGAGTGAGACCTGGACGTGGGAGATCGATAACGTTGACAATTCTGAGAAGGCTTCAGCTTTCGCACGCTTGACATTGAAGCGAAAAGAGAAACGACAATAGGCCTACAAGCATTCAGGCAATCGTTCTGCAGTTGAATGGCTCGATGCATATCGTTCTGTAGCTGGAAGTGTCGCATTCGATTTTGGATACAACATGGGCATGATCAAATTACCAGGCGATCTTAAAGAATTCCTTGCCGCAAATCGTCAGCTCGAATACTCGGCGGCTGATTGCGAGTGTGGACAAGTTATCTTGTTGCCACTTGGTGAACACGAATTGGGGGAAGTGTGGGTTGATGGGCAATCACTGTACGACATTGCGCCGGACCCTAACAAAGATATCGAAGGCTATTACGCTGTTCCCGCCGTCAACTTGGTAGAAAGTTGTGACGGCTACGATCCAGAGCACATTCTTTCATGGATTCCTGACTCTAATCTGTACATATCATGGGACTGCGACCATTGGGCTATCACCATGTTTCCAGAGGTCACTTGGCGCGAAATCGCTGCGTCCCCATTGCAGTACATCAATGCTCAATGGGAATCGCCATCCATTGGGCAGACCCTGATTCCGTGGCCCCAGTTTCCGTTCAAGCAGGGGCGTCCATTTTAGAGAAGTTTTAACTTGAGAAGTTGCAGGACGGAGCAATCTCGGAATCTATCGATTCCTTTAGCGTAGGCCATGGCAAGTCGTTGGTCATGCTCGATATCGGGTGTTTTACGCTGTGGAATCCATCACGTTCGAGCATGGCGAAGCTAGAGCTTCGGGCACCGTATTGCTCCATCGAGCACAAAAAGGCTGGTGTATGTCGTTTGGCGTTGTGCAGGTGTTAGACACGATATGGAAATGGTTCTACCGATTCGTGGTTGGCATTGGCGTGCTGTTTTTTCTGTTCAGCGTTCTGCTCGTGATCGGTATGAACCGTCCTTCGGTAACAGAATCAAATGGCGAAACTACTATTTCTGCAGAAGCGAATGAAGCGACGATTTGCGGATCGTTACCTGTCAGTGCGACAAAAATGCAATATTGCCGCGCGTCCGTAGGATTGGGTGGGCGACTGCTGCTGTATCGTTTCTCCGCTCCCGTAGCTGATCTGCATGTGCATGCGCAAGCAGAATTTGCCGCGCACTCGCGCAAGCTGCAATGGAAGAAGACATCAGGCCTCGTTTCTCCAATCACCGAGGATGAAATCAAACTTTACAATAGTGGATTTGGAGTAAATGTGGAGTGGATGGTAGCTCCTCCAAACACGACTGGTACACTGTATGAATGGGCGGATGGTCAGTTTTCTCATCGCCCAACAATATTTGTGGATGAAACAAACGAAGTTTTGTATTTTCGAATGACGGACTGACGGTGACTAGTTACATCGATCGGGGAATGTTCTTCATGTTCTCGATTCTTCACGCAGTTGGACTCGTAGCTCCTACTTCGTACTTCGTAATTCGTGCTCGTCCTCGTAATTCGTGCTCGTCGTCGTCGTCGTCCTCGTCGTCGTCGTCGTCCTCGTCGTCGTCCTCGTGATCGTAATTCGTCCTCGTCCTCGTCCTCGAATACGATAACGATGACAACGATTCGATCAGGCCTCATTGGGCAAGAGGCACAAGGCACTGCGTCGTATCAAAGGAATCCTTAACCCATTCGAGCGGAAAAAATCCCTAATGCTCGAGCCGAAAGTTCGGGGAACTTTTATATGTGCCAGCATTTGGCATTTGAGTCGCAGAGTTGGTCGTATGGCTGCTCACAGGCGACTGATTGCGATTATTGGTGGGTGATGTTCGCCGCGCGAGCTAACGACAGGTTGCCATCAACGGCGGCTACTTAGTCGAGTTCCAATGGCGTTGCGCATTCCTTAAAATTGACTACTGCCAAGCTCATTGCCTATAATTTAGAAGGAAGAACGCACAAAGGGTTACAACTGTGCTGGCGAACCATCGTAGGCACTTAAGCGGCGGTGGCCCATCGGTTTTGAACTCAACGTCAACTCCCGTTGCTTCGGGGGTGTGGGCTTATAAATACTATATGCATCAAGATGTGCACAAGTTGGAAAATGAATTCACCTCGATTGTTCATCGCGCACTAGGCTCCGACTTCCAGCGGTTACACCCCAAGATACAATCGCAATACGGAATATCGAGCCAATCGAATGCTGCCTACGTTGGCTCCGGTGTCATGGACAGCGTTTGGCGCGGCAGATGGTATGTAGTGCCATTTCTTTACCTTGGGGCGACACGAAGAATACTCTTCCCTGAGACTGGCCAAAGCATCCGATTCGAGATTCGGAACTATGCCTATTCAGACGCTTTTGGACGTGAAACCGTAACTTGGAAACGGACGTTCTGGTTCCCGAACAGAACCCGTGAATTTGATGAGTACTTCGTCTTCAGCGAATCTCGAAAAACTCCAATACTTTACGCCGGCACGCACCAGCACCTTTCGGTCGACTTGAGCTTTTCCGTCGATGATGATGGAGCACTAATCGTGACAACGGGAAAGCAACGTTTGTTCATTGGCCCAGTAACCATTCCTTTTCCACGGTTTTTCTCGGGTGACGCATACGTACGTGAATCTTACAATGATGAATTGAATCGCTTCGAGGTTGACGTTTCAATCGCGAATCGCATCTGGGGATCTATACTTGGATATCGTGGCAGCTTTTCGCTAAATCGCGTGGATTGCTCGCGCGATCAAATTCCAGCAGGGACAATTCCTGTTCGGGAAAACCGGAGCGAGTAAATCGGCAGATAATTATAGGTTTCGCAAACTGTGGCAGTTCGTTACGCAAAGTTCTACATCAATCGTTTATGTGAATCATGTGATGTGTTCGAGCTCTACGTTGTAGTGCGCACATTGGATGCCGAGCTCGATTTTGAGGAACCGTTCTAGCTGCTTGTGCGGATTTGGGAACGTTGCTGTTCGACGCTATCAGGTGCTTGGCAATGCCAAGAGAACATTTCATTTGCTGAATTTCGCAAAACAGCTGACGCGATGCATTGATGCACCTTGGGCAAAATCGCAAAACGATATCGGGCAGGAATGGAGAACTGGCAAAAAACAGAATACTGCGGCGACCTCGGCACTTGGATCGACGACAATTGGAATACAATTGTGACTGAGGTAACGACGCTCATTGAAAGTGACCGCGAATGCCTATATCCAATCGCAAGAAGATAGCTCCATTACGAATGGACACGTAAACGTGCGCATGCGAACAATGCGGCGAACGGGAGCTGTCATGCTGAGGTGGCCGCAAGCGTATGAATCAACAGCCAGATTCCGACCTACAGGCCAAAATAACGACTGGTCCCTGGACGATCATTGTTGGAATATTGTCGATTGCAATCGTCACATATCTCGCACTCCTGCAAGTTGCCAATTATGTTACTGAGCGTTCCACCGAACACTATAGGTCGATGGGTGCTGCAGAAGTCCTCACCAGCTACATGAAGCATAATAAGGGAAAATGGCCGACCAAATGGGAGGATCTTGAGGAGTTCATGGGGGAACGAGAATACACTGGAATCGGAACCTACGCGAATCTGCAGAAGTACTTTGAAATCGATTTTGACTTCGACCCTGCGAGTGTGGACTTAACAAAAGAAGAGTACGACAATCCGTCGTTCGATTGCGTTCGGATGAGAAGCGGACGCAAGATCGAAGGCGGGTGGAATGCAAATAAAATGGTTCTCGAATACCTTGTGCGAAATTCAAAAGGCAATTGACACATAGGTTTTGCCATAGTGCTAGGGAAGCGTGATCGCACGAAACACGATACAAGACCTGACGATAGCAATTCGGCTGCGGAATGCGGCGTTTTGAAATGGATGAGCTCTCGTCGCGGCGAGGTTTCGTCGTCATTCGTCGTTCCATCAAGGAGACACTCCATTGTCCCGATTAACATTAGACCATTTCCAAGGCGTAATACTGGGGCTGGCTGTCGGCGATGCCATTGGATCTGCTTGGGAAGGAATGCCTGCAGATATGATTTACTCGATGGGGCCTGCTGATAGGATTGTTGAGCACGCTGCTCGCGATCCAATCTACTACACGGACGATACGCAAATGACGATCAGCGTCGTGCAGGAATTAGTGGAGCGTAAATGCATCGATAAATACTCGCTTGCAAAGCGTTTTGCCGAAAACTACCATCCAGATCGCGGTTATGGGCAGGGGGCGAGACGCATCATCAATGCGATCGGATTTGGAGAAGACTGGGAAGCTATCGCTCGCAATATTTTTAATGGCGACGGTTCACTTGGAAATGGTGCGGCAATGCGAGTCGCTCCGTTAGGCCTCTTTTTCTATCCGAATTTCGACGAAATCGTCATTCAAGCCGAACTCAGCGCAGCTCCTACGCACTGCCATGAAATAGGAGTTGACGGTGGGAGACTTGTCGCCATTGCTGCCGCTTTGTCAGCAGGCTCGTCAGGTTCTAAACTCGATCGCACATCTTTTCTCCAGAAGCTCCTTACGTTTGCTAAGACGGAAGAGTTTCAATGGCAGATTGAACATGCTCTGCAAATTAGTCCCTTCCAGACTCTCATCGCGTTTGGCAACTCGCTGGAGGCACATCGGTCAGTGATGACGTCCATATTGTGTTTTGTTGATTCACCGGACGACTACGTCGCGACCATCGCGCGTGCCATAGGTCAAGGGAATGATGTGGATACTCTGGCTGCCATGGCTGGGGCGATTTCTGGTGCGAGAGTTGGACTTTCGGGAATCCCTGATTACCTCGTAGACTGTTTGGAAGACAATCACAAGGGAAAAACATTCTTGCTGGACCTCGCGGAAGACCTTTGGCTCGCATATCAATCGAATCAACCAAACCGTACGCTCTAACCCCGACGAGCGCACATGTGCACCAAAGTCGCGAATGGTGCTTGTACTCGATGGCACGTCATCTGCCGCGACTCGGTGACGTGTACTGTATCACAGATGGCAGGGGGCTGCATTGATCCGCTATGTCTACATACACGCATTGATTGCTATGACCGTCGCGGCAATCGGCTTCGCAGTCACTGCGAGAAACATGAATTCTGCGCTATACAAACAGAAACAAGAGACACTGTTCCAAGAATTTCAGGCGAAGATGTATCGTGAAGAGCGTCAAGATCTGCAAGCCTTGGTATCGCTGCTGTTTCGCTCCGATTTAGAACAAGCGACACAGGATCGTCTGCGAGAATTTGTTGGGCGACACGGAAAGTCAGCAATTCACTGCAAGATCTGGGATTTAGGCAAGCTTTCCGGAGTACCCAGCAATTTGGCGGGCCTATCCTTCATATCTGTATCTGAGGACTGCCGCGACGAGAACGGCGTGCGGCAGAAAAGCGATGGAAGAGAAGTTGCGAGCATCCTCTATTCGAATACGGACGATCGTATCGTGGATATTCGAATCCTCAAGGACTCAATTGGCATGATTTATGGAGGATTTGGAGTGCAATTCCATGGCCTTGAAGACGGAAAACCCGACGATGTTTGGTACGAAGTCACACCATCAGGTTTTCGGCGTATCGAGTAATTCTTGCAAAGCAAATTAGCTGTTGCGTTCTTGGCTGATCGATTGCGTAGCGGTGATGACTCGAAGTAGAGTTTGTTGATGCGCTGAGTTGTCGGTTTGTTAAGGCTGAATCATCTTTGGTTTGTCTATCCGAAGCGTCGCATTTTTTGCTGGCGTCTCTTGCTTGTAGCCCCTACTTCGTAATTCGTGCTCGTCGTCGTAATTCGTCTTCGTGCTCGAATGCGAGGATGCTTGCGGCAACGATAGCGAACGACGACGAAATTCGAGCAGAAGTTACGAGGTTAGGGTTACGGAGCACCGCGTCGTATTAGCATTGAGTTTGTTCGACAGCCCAATACGATGC
The DNA here is from genome assembly GCA_017303505.1 of Planctomycetota bacterium. Taxonomy (GTDB): domain Bacteria; phylum Planctomycetota; class Planctomycetia; order Pirellulales; family Pirellulaceae; genus JAFLCP01. The sequence continues at coordinate 99,205 of JAFLCP010000002.1, forward strand.
GAATGGTGGCCATAATGGTCCACAAATTTGGTGAATTTTTTGTTTACAAGCAAATAGTATTTGAGTCAAATAGTTAAGCGTGCCGTTGATCGATGGCGAATTTAGGTCTATTTTCTGCTCGCCGTAAATATCGTTTGTGATATGAGGCGAGTTTGTTAGAAAGATGGAACGCATGAGTGATACGCATCGCCGAATCTTTCGCGATTTTCGTGGCTTTCGCGGTTGATAAAAAATGGGCTCACGGTTGGCGTAAAACTTAAGGCGTCGGAGTCCCAAAGGGAGGTGCTTTAGAGTCTGTTCGGGAAACTTCGTCTTACCTACACAACCACTGAGTTCACGACTGAACTTGATGGTGAGACCGAAACGGTCCCATACACTGTGCTTGGCATAGATAAACATTCGGTTGTGATTCGAGGCGACTCTCCACCCAATCCAGATCTGGACCTACTGGAACTGTCAACATTTTCGAAAATTCACTTTGACGGTCCCGATTCGTATTGGGTTACTACAGAAATTGGCGGCATCACGGAGTATTTTCGACGCGTGAGCGCTAACCCCAAATAGAAGCGGGCATTAGCAACTCCGGTCGCCGGTTAGACACAAGTTTGAGTTATAGTTTTTTAGCGGCGATTGGGTGATCGCTGTGTTCTATCGTCCAAGCAGCGGAACAACGAACCATGGGTTTGATACTCCTTGTGGCCTGTGCCATCATCAATTTGTGTTTTGCGTTTGGTTTGGTTTCCGAGGCCCGTAAGCTCGGGCAACGGCGCATCATGTTCTCGCCCATTGCGATTTGGTTCATGGCAACTATTCTTGCTGGTCCGCTGGTAGTCCTGGCTTTTTGGGTCATACACTTTTCCAACCTGAACGATTCGAATCAACACCGAAACAGTCAAGCTTCTGCATCACCCTCAGTTCTTGACTCCCTGTATGATGACGGGTTGCTGGTGTACGGGAACACTCTTTCGAACGACCGCATTGAAGAGTTGCTTGAGCAAAAATAGCCCGTAAGTAGACGATGGCTCTAAGTCGATTTCACTTCTCGTGTTTGGTGGCGGCTAGTCGTTCTCGAAATTAACATTTACTCTCGCGGCCCCATGATGCGGGGTGTGATGAATTCTATGGCAACTACTAGCGAAATTACAGAATATCTCGATGCAGGCGTTCGCCCGATTCTGGAATCCTTGGTTGCCCGCGCTAATTGCGAGATGTGGCGGCCTGGGCACCTATACACCCTGGTTGATGACGTACATGAGGGTAAGCAAGACGGAATGGAATGGGTTGGCTATTCCTTGCATACGAGATGTGATAATTGCGCTAAGATAAATCAGCTCGGGTTGAGTGGGGCGCCTTGCTTGGCACTTTGCTTGAATGCTTTTGTTGGCGCCTGGGAATCTGACTGGAATGCCTTGTCGATGGAACCAATATGGAATGTAAGGGCTGACCTGATGTGGTCACTTCCGCCCGACGCAACTGACTCGTGTGGTTTTGAAGGCGAAGGATCGTGCTCCTACCATTTTAGCGGTACGGCACCTTGCCAAGATCGTGAACGGCTAATGGAGAAGTTATCCCGGATATGTCATAACTTTGAGACGGGACTTTGTCGCGGTTATCCGCCGTCGGCTAGCCGATTTAGTGCAAAACTACGCGTACGGAAATGGGTGAGATTTCTTAAATCATGACGAGTAATAGTCGGATTCACAAACCAAGCGATCGACTGGATTTGCCGACTGGTCGCTTTCCTGTCAGATGATCCATCACACAGAAAATGGTTCTAGTGCTTGTTACCGGCATAAAGCAAATTATATGGCAAAAATACTTCCGCTGCTGTTTCTCGTTGTCATTTATTCGCTTGGATGCGATCGTAGGTCTGATACGCCTGGTGCCCACCCAATGGAAGTCGCCAGCGACTACTTGCTGCCGGATGGAAGGCGTTGGCAGTATGATCTCGTCCTGCCTACGAACGTTTCTGCAGGCGACATACTTCAGTTGGACGTTCGTAGATTCCCAATCGATGAAGCAGATCAGGGACTACGCAGTCACGAGCGATTGTCGGCTGATAAGGCTGAGTATGTTGTCGCAGGTCCGGAATTTACGCTCGTTTCACCCAAAGCCGGTGCGCGTGTGTCGCTGCAATTGCTCGATTTACGTGATTTTTCCGAGTCAACCGCCGTGAATCCCATCAAGCTAGTTGGGGGACTAATGGTAGAGGGACAGCTTGCCAAGCTGAGGTGTGATGCAAACTTTGTGGTCGGTGAAAATGTGGGTATCTCGCCCAGCACACAAGCTTCATGGGATGGAAATGAAATCCGTTTGCTACGGTTCTGGTCTTCGACTAACGAGGGCGAGTACACATATGATGTTTGCGTTCGGATCGTAAAACCTGAATAAGGCGACGCAGACCAGAGCTTTGGCGGCAGGGCGTTGCTGAAATCAACATCGACCGCTGCGGTCTGAGGAATTTTGCCAAGCCCCGACGAAAGTCCTTAGTATGAACTGACCGTGGTGCAATGGGAAATCAACGCGAAATTCGACAGATCTCGCCAGCATACAGACTTGGTGTTGCCATTCCTATCCTTGATGGTTGTGAATCGATCGTTTTGAAGCTTGTTAGCGAACGTGACGCAGGGAACTTCTATACCTACATCGCGCCCGCCAACGAGGTAGGTCGAATTCACAATATGGATGGCGACGAAGTGGATCTCGGAATTCTGCAACATGAGGCCTTCATTATTCAAAGTGGCGGAAAGATGTGGTGCGGATACTTCGCATTTCGCGATCATATTGCCGCTGTGTCGAAATACTTGGCTGATGCTGCGTTTTTGGTTGGCGACGAGATAGATTACATCGACGAATATCGTATCTCCAACCGCTCGCTGCATTACCGGCGTGTTCACTCTGGAGGTTGGAGGCCGATTGACGCTTACATCCGACATCATCAGCACAGCTTTCACAGAAGAAATGCGACGGATGACAATCAGTGAACCGGCTCGACCAAATCGTGCCTTTTTACAATTGAGGACATTACGTCGCCGCTGCATTGCGGCAATTGTTCGACGGCTTAAATATCTCATTCAATCACAGAGAGACAGACTACAACTTATCCATTCGTACGAATGGTTAATTGACGATGGGATCAAAAGTCGATCACGTCTAGCTCAGCGTTCCGCTGAGATTGAATCCATCGAAGAACGTTGGTTCGCGTCGCTCATTATCCAATTGGCTATCAACGGTGGACAATTGCAAATAGTTCTGGATCATCCATGGTGTGGTCGCGGAATCGCCTGCTGGATCTATTGGGAGCGAAACCTGCGGTTTGTCGGATAAAATGAAACGCAAGCGAAAAAGGCGATTTAAGACGATCTTAGTCGTGATCGGATGTGTAATCGCACTTCCAGTAATCCTTCCACCTATTCTGATTGCAGATGCCTTCGCTGATCGTCGCCGGAAACGCGATGCAGATACATTTACTTGCACTCAATGTGGCAATGTCCTTGGGAGAGCGTCAATTGCCAAGGCCAATGAATTTTGGCGGGAGCATGTCCGGGAACTTTACAGGCGATTCCCGGGCGCAAGGCTACACTTGATTCGCAATGTCTGGGCTATATGCTCGGTGTGCGGCGCCCAATACAATTATCACGAAAGAGATAAGACGTACATCTTGAGGCCGACACAAGACGATGGCCCAGCGGTCACGCATCAGAAGTGACCGTATCATTGAAAATGTTCTGTGCTTCGCGATAAGGTGCATTCGCCTGTTCGATAGCTGATATGCTGGAAAACTTTGCCTCAAAACCGCTACTGATTCTTGATCTCGACGAAACGCTTATACACGGATCGGAGCGTAAGCTCCATCGAGAAGCAGATTTTCGCGTCGGCCCCTTCTATCTCTACATACGACCTCATCTGGGGCAATTTTTGACATCCGTGAACAGCGTATATGACGTAGCGATTTGGTCATCGGCGTCGGAAGATTACGTAAGTGGAATTGCCCGGTACCTCATGCCCATGGTTGGGGTATGGAAGTTTGTGTGGTCGCGCGCACGCTGTGTCCAACGACTGAATCCCGATACTTTAGAATACGATTACATCAAAGACCTGCGAAAGGTTCGACGTCTAGGGTTTAATTTGAATCGTACCCTAATTGTTGATGACACACCCAGAAAAGTTTGTCGCAACTACGGCAATGCAATCTATGTATCACCGTTTGAAGGTTCAGATGCCGACGATGAATTGATTGCTCTGGAGCGCTTTATCGTTTCATTACACTCCGCCTCCAATTTTCGGAAACTTGAGAAACGTGGCTGGCGGTCGCGCGATCTAAACGGCCACAACAATCAGGCTCGTTGACAATGCGGTCTGCTTCAGACGCCCCCAGGGTTGTGGCTTGCATCAATAGGATTTCACCTACGAGACGATGCAAATATTCTATCGATCGACATCGCCCGTTTTGAAGCTAGGGATTTATCTGATCGGCGATTCTGCGGCGAGTTGAGTCTCTTTTGTTGACTTTGTAAATTTGGTTCCTTAAAACTCAATTCCGGTGCTATCGCTGAATCTCGTTCAGTCTTATAGTTTTTTGTGAATCATCTTTGGTCGCGATATTAGGTTCAGGGATTTAGCGGAAGTGACGGTTGCCAGAGTCCAGCTGTTCATCAAAGGGCTGGGGCAATAGCGATCATTGTGCGACTTGGTTGTTGATGATCGACAGCCACCGACGGGAACGAAATGCAGGGTGACTATTCCACGATTGTAGTGACGATAAGGTAATCCATTGACCATGATTGCTACAGAGAATTTACGAACCGTTGCGTTGCGAGTGAGTATTCCACGACGCGCGGAGGCCCTGATGAAATGGCTCTGGGCGCGACCGGAAGAACGTCACGGCTGTCTTGCAATTGGACGATGTGGCGGTACGTATAGCTTTTCGCATCGTCTGCCATTTGTGTCACCGACACACCATATTTACGTTCGACGCCCATGCTACACTGATGTGCACATGGAGCGTTTGCGTCCGTTTCGCGGTCTAGTTGCTGCTGATGTGGGCGACACCTCTATCACAGAGCGTGGTGTAGCGTGCCTTCGCGATTGTACTGAGCTCCGCTACCTATTTCTCTGGGGCACACAAGTTGGCAACGGAATTCTCGATGTTCTCCGCGATATGCCCAAACTTGACATGCTGAATCTATCGGGGACTCATGTTTCTCGAGAAGTCTTTGTGCAAATATGTGAATTGCTGCCAAATGCATTGGTGGGCCATGCAGATTTTGGAGACTGTTTTCGCGACTTTCATGGAGCGAAGGCGATGTCGAAATGGTTACAGCGAAACGACCCTAATCCGGTTTCGAAATCACGGTAGGGGAGGCAATGCACAAAAACCAGCAGCGGCACAACTATTGCGGTTGTTAGAGTGTGATGAGAACTCGAACCGAGCTCGAAGTTTGTATAATCGCACGTTTTCACTTTGGCGAGTGGCGTTGAGCCAATGCCCGAAACGCATCTTGATACGATCGAATCAGATCTAACAATGATGCTCACTTAGTCTTCCTTGCTTGTTCAATTGAGTAAAGATGCCGAAACGAATTATCGCCATCGGACTAATTTTCGTAATTTGCGGTGTGCTTTCGATTTTGGAAGTTTTGGCGGCACTCACCCAAAGCAGGATTTACCTTAACTTCGCCGTTCTTATACTACCGGTAGGAGTCTGACTACTTCGAGGGAAACAAAGTTCGCGAGGTTGAGCAGGGGGTTGGATTGTGCTTGGCTGTTGCATGACTACTTTATTGATCGTTCTTGCAATTCCGTTGCCACAGGACACTTATGCTACGTGGTTTGGTTCTCGGACCCATGGTCTGGCGGCCTTGACCTATTTCATCATTTTTACATCACTATTTGCTGCGTCCTTTGAGGGAATGCACTATCTTCTTCACTCGGAGAAATCCAATGCGTACCTGGACCGGATTGTCTGACTGGACCGAACCTGGGACGAATTATCGCCCGCACGTGAGGCCATACCATGGTTGACATCGATCGCTTGTTCAAGGAATCCTCGCGATTAATCGCTGAAATATCGGCTAATCCAGAGCCCGTTGTCCAAGGAATGTCGAAATGGTTGGACTATTGTGATTCAGTAGCTCCAGCGCACAAAGACGTTTGGGCTCAAGTCGCAAAGCTCGACTTCGAAGTTGATCAACGACATTTGACCGAATGGTTATCGCAATTATTGGCAACGGAGCCTCCTTCGCATGACATAAACGGGTTTTGGTTTGGATTGTTCAATCCATGTACTGCGGATGGCGAAGTATCATGCCAAGCTTACTTGGGGGGCTCATCGGAATTTGATCCTGAATCGGAATCCGACGAATGGGTTTGTCAGTTGTCCTATTTACCAGTTAGTCGATATGCCAATTCTGTGGTGCTGCCAGAGATTTATCGACTGGTTGGATTGATCAATGACCCAGAAGATGCGCCTTATCTCGGCGAAGCTTTTCTGTGTCATGGTTATCTTGCGTTGGTTGTCTCAAATTGGTGTCATGGAGCGATGAAATCGCAGTTGATCGGAAAGGCAGCCTATAGGGCAATTGCGATGGGACACGATAGCGGTGACTTTTATCGCATGACCGTATTAGGCGGCGCATGACTTGCGTAACAAGGCGATCAAACCAAGCGGCGAATACAGGCTGAGATAACGATCGCATTAGCAACCTAAGGAAAAATAGATCGTGACAGCAAACGCGGAAAACATCTGGAAAGTCCCTGCTTATTTGCCGTATCTCCAGCCACCACTTACGGACGATGCCATCGCCGAAGCGGAGAAGGTCATTGGATATTCATTGCCCCAGGAACTGCTGGCTCTGCTGCGGAAACAAAACGGCGGTTACATTCGGCTATCTTTGCCGGAGATGGTTCACCGCTCAATCGCTGGCATCGGGCCTCACTTTCCTTCATTGACGGATTTTGATTGGGATGACGTTCAAGAATACGTCAGCTTTACGTTGCACGGATTGGTCCCTTTCGACGGCGATGGACATTGGCATCTTTGTCTTGATTATCGGGCGAATCCAACACAACCCTCCATTACCTATATCGATGTTGAATGCGATTCCCAACGCCCCATAGCGAGATCCTTTTCCGACTATCTCAGTATGCTGACACTCGAAGTGGGTGATGAATACATCGTTGATTCGGTTGAGCTTCCAACTCTACTTTCCACAATAGAAAAAACGCTCAGAACCAAATTTGATCCACCTGACTCTTGGGCACATGGCTATCCAACGTATCGGGCTGCTCTCGGTACGAAACGCGAACCGCAATGGCTGTGGATTACACCGAATCAAGTTATGCGAGGCTTCGTTCGTGAGGATGATTCACGTTATCATGAACTAAAGGATCTGTTGCCTGGATTTGGGCTGCGATACCCGGAGCTGTCTGCGTCGAGTTGGATCGTTCAAGCAACGGATGAGGTGCGGCAGAAGGTGGTCGAGGCATTCGTGAAATGCCAGATCCCAGTGCAGGCCCTGCGGGATCTGATCCAAGGGAGTGAATAAAGCCAGTCTGCTTGAGCAGATTCTCGCCGACGCACCTCACAACATCAAATCCGCTGAACGGTCATCGGAGTTTCGACTGACGGCTCCATTTGCTGCAGATAAGCCACGGTGTGAAGACGGATTAGTGATCTCAACGGAGAAGCTCGGATTGAACCTTTCATGGAATCCCTTTAACAAGGGGTGGAGGCGGTTACGCGGGAAATTTCGAGTCAACGAGATCATTTCGGGCAAGAAACTTTGGTTCATCTCGGGGAGTGCCAAAGATGGCAATTGGGGCGCGTTGTATCAATGCAGTCTTAGTGTCGTAGTTGGAGATGAAGGGGTTATGTTTGCAGATTCCTTTTGGTTGCCAAAGTTCATGGTTTCCTACTTGTTGATTCCGTGGCAGGCAATGTCTTCACAACGATTAGATGCCGAGGCATTTGAGTTCGTTATCGATGGTGTTGAAGTAAGCCTAAACGGCAAGAAAGTCACCGAAGCAGTTCGAATCTACTGCCCGAGTTACAAGCAACCCCAATGAATTGGTTATTTGGCCAAGAGCAATCAAATGCGAGTTTACAGTCTAAATGCGAAACAAGGCGACCCGAGGTATCTCCAAGCCGTTCAGGGCAATTACTGGTTTTGGCAGCGTGGTTATGATGTGGTTGGCTTTGAGCGTGAGCAACTCGCAGACGGAGAGCTTGATGCTGACCTCATCGGCGATCCCGAACATACTTTAGTGTACGGTTCCGTTGCGGTCGTGCGCGATGCGCTAATTCGAGCAGGCCGCCCTGAGCCTCCGAATCTCGATTTCCCACCATGCCTAGCTCAGTTCGTTGGACGCAAGGTCTTCGAAGCCACGATGGGGCAGATTCGGAGTTGGGAATCATCGCAACCCGATCAATTACCTGTTCATATAAAGCCTCGCGACCGCCATAAGCTCTTCGCTGGAAAGGTTGTTAGCACTTATCGTGACTTGCTTTCGCTTTCCGGAGTTCCATTCGAGGAGCCTGTGATCGTTCAAGAGGTTATCGCATTGACATCAGAGTGGCGTGCATCGATACTCCGTGGCAACGTTTTGAATATCTCGCATTACAAAGGTGACCCGCTTGTCTTTCCCGATATCAACGTGATTCGAGCTGCGATAGACTGTTTTAGGGACGCGCCGATCGGATATGGAATGGATTGGGCCGTCACGGCTGATGCCCGCACGATATTGGTAGAGGTCAACGATGGGTTTGCTCTCGGCAACTATGGCGTGCGAGGATATCACTACACAGCTCTGATTGAATGCCGGTGGCGGGAGTTGATGGGGCTCGAAGACAATGGTGTCGGTCTGCAATGGTAGCGTGAAAGAGTGCGTGATTTTGAACTGGGCACTTTCGTCGCACTGGATTGCGGAACGCCGGATTCTCTGACATAGGATCGTGGGGCACAAACATCGATACCACCTCAATTCGAGATGCGTTCGAAGCCTTCGTTGGCACTGAACGCTTCAACCAATTTCTGACCGTTTTCAATTCCGACACAAGATCGCCCAGGGGGCTTCGGTTTTGGCAATCCAAGTTGTGGGCGGAGTTCGTCAACTCCTACTCTGGTGATGCTCCTGCTGTTGACGACATTCGGAACCTGACGTCAGTCTTCAATATTTGTCCATTGCATCGCGTTGAGCTTGAATTTGGAGTTACAAAAGTCGTCCCTGGGCTTACGCCCTTCGAGCCATCGTTAGCGTACGCCCGGAAGTTATTGTTTCCCTTGGCTAATCTCTTTACGTATACAGATCATACTTCCGGCAGCACGTCTACCATTCCAACGAAATTTTGTCCATTCTGCCGAGTCGCGTATAGTGATTGGATTGCGCAAGACACGCTATCCGATGCAGAAGTTTCGGAGGTCATCGAAATCGAGGGACGTATCATTGCTGCGTTCGAAGTCCCAATTCAGGCGTCATACAAAGTCGTAAGTGGTATGCGCGTATTGGTTCAACCGCCGAATCACTCATGTTTTGAAACACGGATTACTAAACTTGAACGTTTACGAGACTGCTTTAGCGATGGCCGGACGGGTAGGAAGATTATGTTTGCCGTACTAGCAGATGTGACAAATGCAGATTGCATTCCAGTTGGTACAGTTCTTTCCTTTATGAACATACACTGACAAGGTTCCAGTAATAATGCCGTTAGCCGATGGGAAAGTTCCTGCGACTTTCACATCGAGGCTGTGCAAGTGCGTGCCGGTTGAAGGACGTTATGATATGTCTTACTTGATTGCCACATTCACAGAAATTCTTACTCGAATTAAGGAGGGGAGTTTATTGCACCCAGCGGTGATTGCCGCTTATGACCACGATACGATCCTCGACGAACGGGACAACGACGTCGACTTCGAGGCTCAATGGATGCGGTGTTATAATGAGATCGAAGAGCGCTGGCGACCTGGGGAAGTGAAACCAGAACTGATCGCACTCATCGGAGACATTTGCCGAGAATCGTTCCTAGCGGTGAGTCGTGCGACGGGCCAACATGAGATTGCGGCCTACATTTCTGACGATTTTGACCTCATTGTCCGTGGGGCTGTCCTTGAATTGAAGAACGACTTCTTAACCAATCTCTGGCCCGCTTACAATCGAAACGAGATTCCCACCTCGCAGACGAGCAAGTAACCGTCGCGTTTGAACTGGGTCAAAGGGTAAATTCGGTTTCGAAATCAGCGAGTCTGGCGTCGGGTGACTTAGATTTTGTTGTGTCGTTTTAGTGACATGATACATTTCCCAAATCTTAACCGCATAGATACGATGGAATTGCCGTTGGTGGCAGCGTTTTCGGGCGTTCTGGGTGGTATTGTTTTTCCCTTCACCAAAATTGGCGCGATACTTCTGGGGTTACCTGCATTCGCCATAGCATGGTATTGGATCATCACTGACATCCGGAATCAAATACGGAGATTTGTGTGGTCTGGAGCGTTCGATGGACGCTTATCTCGGAGAACAGCGTTGAAGCTGATTCGCAACGGGCCGTCCCAGTACGCACTTTACGTTCAATACTATTCTGGCGGTTTCGATCGAACGCATTTGACTCCGGCCGCTGTTCTGGAAAATGTTGAAACCATGCAACGATACGCGATATTCCCGCCATCGTGGAAAGTCATTGATGAGTGCAAAGAATTGGGCATTCAGATTCGAGATCCGCAAGGCAATTCAATATCGAGGTAGTGCGTGGCAAACAATATACTAGAAGCAGATTGCGTTGAATGAGTGTTGTGGCACCATCGACAATGGCCGAATCATATTAAGTCCGAAAGCGAGTTTCCGTGTATCGAGTTCGTTAACTTAGGCACTTTTCCTTTGCAGATGAAGGTCACAGATGATGACTACTATCGGTTCGACTGGTTTGATCGGAGACAGAAACCTGATTTTATTCTGGTCATCATCGAGGATCCGGATTCAAGGAAGTAATGGCGACTCGTTGGCTGGAATCTACCGTCACGCTCTGCAATTACCGCAACAATGCTAAGTATTGAGTCTACCTGATTGCAAAGCGAACTGCCGATATCACAATCGACATGCCGACTTGTGGTGTGACCATGGCGTGAACTGCCCGATCTTTTTGTTATTCGCCTTTTCAGTCCTAAGGAGAAATTGCTTGGCGTCCTTCACGAAACAGGAAATCGAGGAACAATCGCCCATCTGGAATCTCTTTCAGAATGGTGGTGTCGTACTTTTTCGCAAGCCAGCGATACTGGATGAGGCGACGAACAACTTGACGAGAAATGGTTATCGCGTTCACGCCATTGATTGCAGCCGTTGTGCGGACGAACCGTCCGCTCTATTCGCAATTGTCGATTCACTAAAAATCCCTCGCTACCAGAGGATCGGACTGGACGGATTTAACGACCTCATCCGCCAAATTGAATTCGACGGCTGCACTGGAGTCGTCGTAGTGTTGATTGCATTTCATCGCTTCTGGCAGGCGTTTCCGAAATACGCTTGTCACATTCTGGACATTATGGCGAACCACCACCGCTCGCAGTTGTTGGTAGGTAATCGCCTACTTATACTTGCTCAGAGTGAAGATCCAAGCATCGATGAGCAGATTGGTATCATTGGCGGATATAAGCCCATCTGGAATTCCGCAGAATGGCTTCGTAAGAATCGAGATCTATGACACCTTCAGAAGACGTTATTCAAGAAATGGGCCTTCGAACTGACAATGTCTAACAAGCGTAAGCGCCAGACCCATGAGGTTAAGATTGTCGGGTCGAAGGAGGAAATCGAAGCCGACTTTCGAGCCATGGTCCTAAAAATAAAATGCCCTCACTGTGGTGAGTTGTTCACTGATGGAGCTGTTGATTGGGGGCACGCCTGGCTGGAAGGACGAATCGACGCCATGCGTGAATTGGATACTCAGGAACGGGATGGACCGTACAAGGTTAAGTGTGAATGGTGCGATGAGCGTTCCTTCATCAATTATTTCGCTCGTACGGCTTCGAAGACCGAGTAAGAAAACGTGGATACCAAATTGCATATGGATTGCATCTGATCGCTTCGTTAGCCGATCTCTAATCACCTAGATCCTTATTGTATGACTCAGATGAAGGCTCATCCTACCGGTCGCTTCTTCCCAACTTCCATCGTTGGGCTGGGCCTTGCGTTATGGCTCATTCTGACGATTGATGCGAGCCGTGCAGAAATCGCAGCGAACAACTATGACGGGGCAGTGATTGTTTGCGGTGTTGTTATTACAGCTCTAGCGATGGCGTTTGTCGCTGGGTGGTCTACCTTGCTAGTGACACTCGTCATAAATTGGGGCATGGCGGGTCGCCGTTCGATGTTTTGGAAACAATTGCTTGAATGGTCCACGTTGTTTGGTGTGATTACAATTCTAGCTGTGTGGTCTCTTTTTTATCTTGAATCCTAACGCTGGCCAGCCGGATCGTTAAACCCAAGGACAGATCCACCATTGGCGTTCGAGTGAAACCAATGCCATGCAAGATAGTCCCAAACACGGAGTACAGCACGGAGATCCTAATGGATTATTCTTGCTTGCGAAATCGAGCGAGATACCCATGGATCGTATTAGGTATCTGCCTGATTCGACGTCTTCGGTGATTGGGGAAATTAAGTGTGGAATTCTGTTTGTGATGGCGTTCTGGAGCGGTCCTTCCATAAAAGCGTTTCATTTGTTAACGGAAATCCTCTCGCGGCTCGACCCCGACGGAAAACTTGAAGTCGTCGTCGTTGACACTGATGGAGCCGAGGGGTTTTTCGTGCACCCCGCGTTCAAAGATAAGCTTAGTGGAGCTGGTGAAGTTGCTTGGGTGATAGGTGGCATGATTCAGAGTACATCTGGCTTGGGGTACAATCCAAATTGCTTTGAACCGAATACTGAAGCGTTGCTAAGTGAATGGCTTCAATGGCGGCGAGCAGAATCGTGAGATCTCGTCAAAAGCTGTTTTCAAGGATCTAGGAATTCCATTGATTGGGGGAGCTTTGGGCGCTATGATGGGCTGGATGTTCGACTGCAATATGGATCATGATCAAGCAATCCGTTGTCGGCTTTGATGGGGGCGAAGGGTAACAAAAAGTTTGACCGCTTGGCTCGTTACGGTGTTTCTTATAATCGATGTCATTGGGCGCTAATGCAGGATTTGAACCCGTTATTGGGGTAGACAAATGAAGTTCGCTGAGATCGTCCGCAGTTCACCGCTCGTTCGTGATTCGTTCCGCGAACTCCCCTTGATCGACATATGGTGGCGACTGATACTGGCTTTGCACGGTAAACCAGTCGGCATCGACAGCGGCTCTGATGAGACGAAAGATGTATTAGCTAAGGGTTTTCGATTTTACGGGTTACTTTACGCTTCGCTGGCCTTTGTCCATGCGATTGCGATTCCCGTTATCCTTGCAGCGGGGATTCCTGATGCAGGTTACTGGGGGGCTCTAATGCTCGGCTCAGCCTGTTACTTGGGAATGACAAGCACACTCGCGTTGTCAGGAGCGGCGAATTTATCATTGAGGCTGCACAGTGCGCGAGCGCATCTCATCGTGTTCTTCGTGGCAGTTATAGCGTACTTGGCCTGCTTTTGCGGCGTTGTTATGGCTATAACTCGCGGTGCATTTCCAGGATACGATTTCCTCATTCTCCTGGCCGTTCTGTTATTCATGCTGCTTGGTATCGCCTCGTACTTGATTGAAATATTGTACCTTGTACTGGAAACGGGTACGGCGATTGATCCGGGGCGTCGGTTTTGACTTGCGTTGAGCCCATCGCATGTGGTCGTTGGATCTTGCTGATTGTTGAAAGAAACATGTTCGGAAATACATATCGATGCTCCGATTGTGATTTTGAGTTCTGCTCAGGATGGTCACATCATTCCGCTGGTCAGTATCTTGTCTGTCGGAACTGCGCTACGTATTTCACCTTGGGCGGTGGCGAATCGGTCTGGGGAACACACGCTGGGGAGCGATTACAATTTTTTGCATTTGACGGGGAAAAGGAAAATCCTACCGGGGTATTTGTGATCGTCGAGGAAAACAGTTTAGCCTTTGGGAAACTACAAGGAATAGACGGCGTGTCACAAGTTAAGCTTGGCCAAGTCGATTGTCCAGGTTGTGGGGTGCACGATTCGATGGCCCAGTGGTTTGAGTCCGGGCAAAAGTGCCCACAATGCAAGGATGGCTCAATCGTGTATAGCGGGTCCTGCATATACTAATTCAGAAATAAAATATGGTAGCGACGGGCTGGATCGAATCGGGCGATTCGACCAATGCTCTTCTTTCGTTCCTTCTGTCCTCCAACAGTACACGCTTGTATTCGCGTTGGTCGTGTCGAAAATAGAATACGAGGGACAATTAGCCGTACTTGTACAGAGCCATGTCACGAGTGCGACTGCAGATTGGGGTTGATAGGTAAGTCCGTCGTCCAAATGAAGCCATCGAGCCAATAATGCCCATCTCATCAATTCGCAAACTCTCGTTCTTAGTGACGCTCACTGGCTGCATTGTCGCATTTTCGACATATATGCTCTGGAGAGACTGGAAGTCACAATCGCCCTATCGTGCGGCTGTAAGGGAAAACGAGTTGCGTGAGAAGGAATTTGACGCAATTTGGGCTGCATGTGATCGCCTAGAAGCTGATGGGGCGCGGATACCACGCCGGAAAATGCTCGAAGGCTCTCCGATGCAGTTCATTGATCTCTCCGACTGGAACGGGGAGGATAAGCGGCTAGTCGCGCTTGCGGAGTTTTCGAGACTGCCGAAGATTCGAACATATAATAATGTGCTCTACATTCGACTAGGGCCCGAATTTCCTGCCGAAGCAATTCCCACTTTGGAAGGGCTGAAGAATATTGCGGTACTCGATCCTGGGGAAAGTAAGCTCTCGGAATCTGATATCGCAAGAATTATTGCTGCCAACCCGGGAGCAGTCGTAGGCATCTTCAAAATGCCGCTTTAAACTCTACCGAAGCATCTGTAGCGCCAAGTTCGCGACAAGGCAATTTCTACGTGATTGAGCTACTCTGGGAATTGAAGAATCGGTTACTTTAATCTGCAATCATCTATGCCAAATTCTAAGCCAACGCGTTACGTGAAGATCAGACTTAGTAAAGTACCTTGCTTTAAGTATCAATGATAAGGAAATAGCGTGCGTTCTTTACTGGTGACATTCATTGTAGCGGTGCTGCTTTTTTGCGTGGTCAATGTCATGGCATTTCCAGCGTCAAAGCCCTTGGCTGTGCTGAATCACATCGTTATGGCGTTGGGCCTATATGCGGCGCTTTCATGCGGAGGCGTGTGGATTCTTGAACGTCCCAGCGGTCGAAAGGCATTTGCGCTGGGCATGTTGACGCCGATTGTCTGTTTGATCTTCGGCAATACTCCGTTCCATCGATTCTTGGTTGAAAACTACTATTTAGTTTTCCGTGAAGTGCTTCAAGTTAGCACCACCGAATTGATTGCGTACACCGCATGCACGGTTATGCTTTCGTTAGCCAATGGCGTGCTCACGCTGGTGATTTTTGGTGCACTCTGGCCTGCTTATTCATCCGCAGCAAACCGAAGTGAGGCCTCCAACACGCCAGTCACCCGCGACGTGGATGCGTCGTCACGAGGTTGACGTAGGGCGGTGTGTTGCGCAAGTCAGTTTTGGCAAAATAGAAAACGTTCAACGATTTGTTGCGGTTGCAGGAGAACATGGCCCGCTGGGGAGACTTGCTGCACACACACCTACTAGGTGTTCTTGGGCATAATCTCGTAGAGGTGCTCGACATCCTCAATTCGCATCACCACTTTCCCCGGGACGCCTTGTTGGGAATACACAATCCCAGGTAATGCGATCGTGTCGAGGTTCGGAAAGATCCGCAAATCATCGATCGTAATTTCTGTACGATCGGGCAAGTTCACATGAACTACGCGTTGCGTGCGGAACAAGGTCCGCAGCGAATCATCATAAGAGACCGAACCACCATGATTCGAAATTTGCGAGATCACTTGCTGGCGAGTCCACTCGGGCCGCGCCACATACGATGCGATGCCTAGAAGAAACGCGATGACCGTCAATGTACGGACAACAACCACTCGTGAAGGTCGATTGCGCAGGTTTGGTAATTGGATTTTCATGGACTTTAGACCCGCGCAAACGAAAACAGGTTACCTAACTTTCAATGGTCATGGTGCATGGTAGTTTCTGGTGCACTGTGAACGATTGTAAACTAGGCTTTGGCGAGATAAAAGTCCGAATTCGAAAAATCCGATTTCGCTAGAGATTTTGGCGGTTTAGGTAATTAATCACAATCAATACGTCCATCGCTTCGACGTATCCATTGGAATTCGTGTCCACATACGAACGAAATTCCTGCGGAGAGAGTAACAGCCCATTCCCTCGGCTGTTCAACTGATTGATCACGACCAAAGCATCAATCGCGCTGATAAAGTTGTCTGCGTTGACGTCCAAGTTATTTGTCGGGTTGGTTGGCAAAATAGAGTTCCCCCAGAACCAATCTGTCGCGGAAGCTCCCTGCGCTGTTGAAGGTTTCGGAAGTGGCGTGGCTGGGGGTGGGCCAACTTTATGTGGTGTCGTGGTAGGTGTCGTCGTGTTCGGATAGCAGTATTCGGTATTGCTGCCCGGACACAAGAACATCGGCTGCACTTTTTTGTTACCGAGCAGCGGGCCGACCGGCTGTGAAGGGCGCTCGGTCTTCAAGGTAACCGAGATGGTAGGCAACGCAGCACCTCCAACACTCGCTGATACTTGAAGATAGTATTGCCCCGCATCGAGAAACAAGCCGGGGGCAGAACGCAAATCGTTTAGCGGTGCAACTAACCCAGCTACCATGCGTCGCTGTGCGTTGAATATGGTCACCCACACCGTCCCATCCACATTGCCATTCGTTTGGCCGAGCAATGAGAGAGCGAAGAGTTGCGGTCGGGCAACGTACCATTCGCGTTCGAGTATGTTGGTGGTGGAATTCAATAAGCCCGATAGCAGCGCTTCAGGTGCATTCGTCGGGGCAGCAAACGTCGCGGTTAGTGTAAAGCTCCCTGTTTGATACTGGGGAGCAACAGACGATCGATCGACACGAATCGTAAAGTTCTGTTCGCTGCTGACATTGCTGACAATAACCTGAGTCTGTCCAAAACCTTTAACTCGCGTTTCAAACGGAATAACTTGGCCATTACCATCCAACACAAAGAGCGACGGGACAACACCCGAGGTCGTTAATGATTCAAAAGTGATGGTTAACTCGCTGCGGCCATTGAGCGTCTTCGGCGCTTCTAAGCGAAAATGGTCGACGTCGTTGAGAGTCGATAATGAACTAACCACTCGGTACACGACTTGATCTGTTGCGTCATGCACCAAGTTCATGGGGGCAGCATTTATGGGATCATCATCGGAGTTACCGTCGTCTTCCTCCGGGCCATCATCATCAACAGGTAGCGTTTGCCAAGAAAAACCATACTTGGCGCGATCGCTATCGTAGTACCAACGATGGGCGGCCTGTGTCCATGAGGCGATGGCCGTGCCTGAAGTGTTGAGTTTCGTAGGTGAAGCGATGGTTACGCTATAGTCGCCTTGCGCCCACAATGGATCATTGGCTACACTCACCCGCAGATAATATTTCGCTCCAGGCGTTGTCGTAGCTAAGTCAACTCTGAGTGTTCCACCTTGGGTGCCTGTCATCGAAGCGGTACCAAGAATGTTGCCGTTGCGATCGGTAACGGTCCCTGTAAGTCGCGATAAGCTAAGGCCGCTCGAACGTACTTCAAACGCCATCGGTCCTGAATAGTTGAGGTTGGTTTTGATCTCGAAGATGTCGACATCACTTGCGTTCAACAAATCGCCGAATTGAATCCAGACCTGGTCGCCGGAAAAACCGCTGGCCACCGTGAGATCATCGTCAGAGCCCTTGATCGGTGTCGCTCGATCGATCGTGTTGTTGCCATGATTCCCTTCGTTGGGATCGGCAGGGCGTGCGCCGTGTATTGCCTGTAGTTGAGCAATGTCGTTCGCTGTGAGCGTTAAAGCGTTGGATGGACCGTGTGTGAACATAGGGGAGTTGGGATCGTTGCTATGATCGAGCCCCAAGACGTGTCCCAGTTCATGCAACGCGACAGCTTGAATGTCGTTGAGTGAATTCCACGAGACGCCCGTATTGAAAAAGACATCGCCTGCCCAGGTACCGACGGAGCGGACATTTTCATCCACCGCTGCAGCATAGGTATCCGTTGCAAAATTGAAACCCGAAACTCGAATATCACCAAAGCGTTCATCGCCACGTGTGGGACCATAGACCCCTGACGCCGCACCACTGTCAGGCACAAAACCGATGTTCACGTCGGCGTTGGCGATCCAAGTTTGAATCGCTTTGGCAAAAGCCGCTTGTCAATCGGCTGTCGAGGCCACTTGGTCCAGCTTGCCGATTAACGCGCTCTTTTCGCGACCGATGTTGGTTCCATCCGGCGCGATGCTGAACGTTAAACTTCCGAAGCCGGAGAAGACGCCATCGCCGCGCGAAAACAAAATGCGCGATTCTAGGCTTTCGATAGATGTCTTACGTGTTGTTTTACGTTTTCGCTTCATGGCGAACTCTCAGTCGCAGTGGTCGCAAATAGATGAGGATGAACGATCTTGATCGCTTCGAACCACTGCTTGAACTCAGGTTGCTCGCGAAGCCAAGTCGAATCGGGATCTGACATTATAATTGGGACAAGAGTTGGGTCAGTACTTGTCGCTTGAACGAGCCAAAAGAAAGCCCGGTTTTTGTGGAAATTACGATCGTTTGAATCGTTGCTAGCTAATAAACTATGCGCGCAGGCGATCTGATAGGCGACAATGCCCTCAGTGATCGTCATTGCATCTAGCGTTTTGAGTTCCTGTTCCGCTTCATCACGACGCTGGTTTCTGGCCAACAAAACCGCTTTACCGGCTTGATGAGTGGGCTGGTCAGGTTGAAGTTGAATCAAGTCATTCAATTGCACCAGCGAGCGATCTGCATCACCCATCAGTTCGGAATAAACATAGGCCAATTTCTGCCGTGCTTCCGCTGACTTTGCATTGAATTTCAGGGCGGCAAGAAAATCGGCTTCGGCCCGTTTGGGATCGATATCTAACCACAGCAGGCCACGGTCGATGGCGTCTTGTTCGCCCAGTGGCTCAAGCTTCAGTGCTGTTTGAAACGCGTGTGAACTTTTCTCCGCATCATTTAACGCTAAATGAGCCTCTCCTTCTAAGCGATAGAGGCTTACTGAATTCATGCCGGCGGATTGGGCCAGGGCAATTTCTTGTAAGGCTTCGGCATGCTTCCCTAGGTTGTGAAGGCAAACAGCCCGATTGAAATGGGATTGCGGCCATTTCGATCTTAGCTCACCGGCTCGATGATAGTCTTCGGCAGCGAGCGAATAACGTTCTTCACCCATTCTCGCATTGCCACGCAAAAAGTAAGCCACCGCGATTTGTGGCTGCAATGCGATGCAAATCGAATAGGCTTGATCGGCCTGTCTAAAATCGCGTGAGGCGAGATAGCAGTCTCCTAACATCCACCACGCATGAAAATCGTGTGGATTCTTCTCTAGAGCGGCTTCGAATTCCTGGATGGCATTCGCGTAGTTGCCGCTTTCCATCATCGCGAATCGCGATATTTCTTGCGGATCGAGCAGCTTAGGGTCGTGTGGTGGGAGCGCAGGGGCATTCTTCCAATCTTGTTTGTCGGCAAGATACAGCAAGGCTTGAACCTGAGCATGTGCTGCCTGATGTGTCGGCGATTCACTCTTCCAGCGCGCGTCCCATATTCGTGTGTTGGTGCGATCGTCTTTAACGGAAATGGTATCGAGCAGATGGTTCACTTTGTCGGCAGCATCGTCGTTTAGTTCAGGCGCGAGCTTCAGCGCCGAGACAAGTGACATTGTTTCAGGCAGGGCTTGAGTGAGTTGTTGTAAACGATTCGTCCATTCTAGTTGTTGTGCATGTTGATACTGACGCCAGCCGATTCCTAGCAACATCGCCAGAATGGAAGCCGCGAACAAAGAAACGGACAACGATGAAGACAAGCGGGGATGTCGGCGACTCCATTTATGAACACGTTCACCAAAGCTTGGTTCAGGTTGGTGAACCAACGGCCGCGATTCGCAATGAGCTTGCAGATCGTCCGCCAAATGGGAAGCAGAGGAATAACGCGCTGCGGGTTCGGCGGCAATGCACTTGCCGATGATCGCTTGCAGGGCAGGGGAGACATCCGCATTCCATTGGAGCTGAGTGGGAAGGGGTGCCGCTTGCTTTTTTGACGGAAGACGGCCATGCAGCAATTCGTAAAACAGCATGCCAAACGAATAGATGTCGCTGCGGCCGTCGACAGAGGTTGCAGTATCGGTTGTTTTTCCCGTGAGCTCTTGTCTCAATTCGGGGGCCATGTAGGCATAGGTGCCACCCACCGGCAACGTCGAGGATTGAGGCGAGGCAATTCCGGGAGTTGTTTGTTGGTAGCCTCGACTGGTATAGGCGACATTGAAGTCGAGCAAGC
This sequence comes from Planctomycetota bacterium, assembly GCA_017303505.1. GTDB lineage: Bacteria > Planctomycetota > Planctomycetia > Pirellulales > Pirellulaceae > JAFLCP01. The sequence goes on from JAFLCP010000002.1 coordinate 119,745, forward strand.
GGGCTTGTCCATCATGGCCCAGCAGCACATTCGCCGGTTTAATATCGGAATGAATAATGCCCAACTGGTGAGCATACTTCAGGGCTTGGGCGATTTGAAAAGCGATGCGTGTGATGTGCTCGACATAACTGCTCGAATTCCCAACGATTAAATCGGTGGATGCGGAACTCGGTTGCGAAGATCGCTCCGATGAATTGGAAGGAGCTGTGTCTGCGAAATCTGAATGCGTTTGAAGATCGTTGGAAGTGGAGCCGTGAGTCGTTGGCGATTCTATGAAAGTGCTGATCCGGGCATGACGGCGAATCACGGTCGAGTCGACGCTCAGCGGTATGGTGGCTTGTTCGGCTTTGCTTTGAAACCAACGCGACGTTTTGCGGTGGGTGAGGCGTTCACGATGGATAGCGAGGATATCGGCTAAGGTTGTGTTGCCCAAATAGGGCATGCAAATACCATACACACCCTCTTGATGATGTGTCGAATAAATGGGAACAATCGCCGAATGTTGTAAGCTGGCAAGCCAATGCGATTCAAACGATTTTCGATTGGTGAGTTTCAACGCGACCCAACGATGAGCGAGATCGCGCTGCTTGGCCAAGAACACGACCGCTGAAGCACCACGTCCCAATTCTGTAACCAATTCAAAGTCGAGCCAAACGTCACCCACTCTCGGCAATTGCGTTAAGAGCTCTTGATCGATTTCTCCTGTGGAACTCCATGCTCCCGCGATGGCCGCTTGTCTGGTTTCTTCTGATTGAAGTTCATCGATTTGTGTCGGTTGAAAACGGATGCTCGGAAAGAGTCTCAAGCACTCAGCGGTCGTGATAGAATTACCGCTGTTCCACTGATGCTCCATCCAAACTCGCAGGAGTTCGATTACGATATCGCCACGTTCGTCGTTGGATATCTCCGAGCTTTGGGGCGCGAACTCACGAACATCAACTGCAGCAACGCCGCGTTCGGCAATGGCCGATTCGAGAGCATCAACGCATTGATCAAGAAGCTTCATGAGGATCGGAGCCTATATCCACTAACGCAGCGTCCAGGAGTTCTTTGCGAAAGTTCTGGAGGACACGTTCAATCGTGCGTTTACTTTTGCTTAGTTTGTTGGTGATAGTTTGAATATCGTGCCCATCAATTCTCAAGCGAATGATGTCGCGATGGCTTTCCGGCTGTTTGTCGATGAGTTCTTGCAGAGATAAGCAGAGGATGCTGGTCGCGACTTCGTGTTGCGTATCTTTGGCGGCAACAGGGACATGCTCAATGGATTGTGTGTTGCGAACATTTCGTTTTTGGGATCGATGGTACGCGCCTCGATTTCGGACCTTGTTCAGCGCGATTACCAGAAGCAACTTCCAAAGTTCGTCGCCTTCCGGGGCTTCATATTGCCCGTCAGCAACTCGTCGGAAGAAAGTGCGGAAGACCGATTGGACGATATCTTCAGGATCAAAGCGAGCCGATAGATCGAGTGGGGTTTGACGAGCGGCCAGGCTCAGTAGACGCTCGGAATAGCGGTAGTACAGCTTTAGCGCAGCGTCTTCGTCACCCTTTCGAAATCGATCGACGAGTGCATTGTCGCTGGACCGAGCTGGGAGATCCTCACTCATAAACTTTAGTATAGTTGTTACTGGTTTGGAAGTAAAGTTGATCAGCGAAATGGAGCGAGGCTTCCAGCCCGTTTTTATGGGCGAAGAAGGGTTTCGCTCCACTTCATGTCATGCGTCAATCCCGGTCCAACGTTGGATTCGCGTTGGATTGACGACACCCGCTTTAGGCCACTTTATTGAGTGGAGCGGTTTGGTCACCGATCGTGACCAACGTTCCTACGGTTACGGCTGGGAAGTTGGCTGGCAAAGGACTCTCACGACCAGGCTTGGGCTGGCTGCTCAAGATCAGCGTTCCCTTGCCTTTAGAGTTGGTAACGATGGTACCAACGCTGACTCCAGCAACCTTTACTTCGAAAGAGCTGTTAGGGCGGGTGTGTTCGACTTCCACTTTGAACTTTTGCTTCGTTGCACCTCTTTCCGTTTCTGACTCAAACTCGGCGGAACGTGTGATTCCGGAAACTACTGGATAGGTTGCAACCAAGTGAAGTTCAGACGCGCTCTGAGGAGTTGGTTGTGAATTGATTGGGGTGGAGCTGTTGCCACCACCGCTGACCGGTGTGCTTACATTGGTTTCCAGCTTTGCCACGGAAGAAAGCTGACCATGGATGATGTCGCCGATAATCAACTCCATATCAGGCGAGAGCGTGAAGAGTTCGCTAGGTAGCGGAAGGTGATCGCGATTGTCATCGCCATCACTTAATACCAATCTGCCGCGACCTTTGGCATCGGTCATTAATTCGCCGAGTGCAATATCGTTGAGGCTAACGGCAAAAGTGCTTGAAGCAGGGGCATTGTCAACGCGAATCTTCAGTTCACGTTCGGTACCTTCCTGTTCAAGTTCCACGCGAGCTCGGGCTGTCCCTGTGCCACGCACCGTGGTCGACTGTTCGGCGCTGGGTGAGTTGTTTCGGCGGTTTAATTGGTTGATAACTTGAAGAGCATCAATGGGCGTTACAAACGAGTCGTCGTTAACGTCGTTGAACGAGCGATGAACCGAATCTTCCGCTTTACGGCCACCTCGATTGAGTTCATTGATGATCACCAACGCGTCGACGGCGGTAACGTTCGAGTCGTCGTTGACGTCGTGAGGTTGAATAAAATTGTGGCCGATGTCTGCGGCCATCAGTGCCCGGCTCTCTAGGGCTTCGGTTCGCAAGCTGCGGGTGTGGCTGCGACGGCGGTTGTTGGTTGAGGTCGACATAAAGAGGCTCCAATACGTTTCTTCTGGGGAATGGTTCGCAGAATCGGCTTACGTCGTATAGAGCAGCAAAGGGCTGGATGACCCGCCAACTTTGACGAGAAATTTTTAGAGGGAGTGTTCGGGCCCAAAAATCGAGGGAATTCGGGGGTGCCTGTGGGCTAAGTGCGTATTGTTTTGTTCACGTGGTTGCTTGTTGTCTGTTTTGTGGGAATAGGTGGGGGCAAATCAGGACGCAAAGGGGAATGTTCGAGGAATTCGAGTAGGAACAGGCGTCGGATGGCGTCGTAGCCGCGATCGTTAGGGTCCTCGACGTTGTAGTGGAACCAGTAATTGGGATCGCGGGAATCGTAGTGCTGTCGCCAAAATTGGCGGCAGTGCGAGCCATGGCCGAGAAAGTTCTCGTACATTGGAACGAGAAAGACGTTGGTTCGCGCTTCGCAACTTTCGCGAATGATGCGGTTGTATTCAGCGTGAATGGCGAGGCCAGCGGGCCACGCGGGAAGGAAGATGCTCGGCGCGTCGCCAACGCCGTCGGTTGGGTCGTAGATGTTCGCCAAATAGATTTCGCAGCCACCTGGGAATTTGGTTTGCAGTGCATCGAGCATCTCGTTGAGTCGTTTGCGATAGCCATCGATCCAGGGACGAGCTTGTTCGAGCGTGGCACCATACATGGCACATTCTTGAGGTGGTTTGCGACCGTACCAGTGGATCAAGTCGTTGCCACCGGAAGTCATGACGACAATGCCATACACATCTTCAGGGTAGGTGGGAATGCGTTCTTGGATCGCATCAAAATGTTGATTGGATGCAGATCCCGATACAGCAAAATTCTCGGCTGTGATGTTGGGCAAAAGAACCGAGAGCGATTTGTTGTGCATCGATGGAAATTCGTCGGCTGGATTCTTGAGCAATCTTTGAAAGTAGGAGTGGTCGTTCGAATCGGCGCCTAAGCCAGCGGTGACGCTATCGCCAACACCGATGAGTTGAATCTTCCGTTCGGTCCAGATTTGCGAAAAAGGGGACGCTGGGACATCAGGACCAGCAGGGCCACTTCCTGTTGGGCGAACGACAAACCATTGAATATAGGCAACAGATGCCGCTACTAGAATTAAGCCCACGATCAGTAAGATGCGGATACGTTTCTTGGATCGCACGGTTGTGTCGCCTATAGAAGGAATAGTCGATGCTCGCGTCGAGTGGCCTGTGCTTGCGAAAGTTCTACGGTGATCATAGAGGCACAGAGAAGGTTGAGGAAGTTGTGTTGCTCGTTTTTCGGGGCAGGCAGTCGTTGGTCTAAATCAAGTATGTCACCTCGCATTGGGAAAAGTGAGTCGCGAGATTGCTTTTGTGGGGGCCAGCGGCGTGAATGCAAGGATAAGGGGGCCGATGTTCGGCTCGGGTGGTGTTGCGAATAGGGCTTTTCCTTGAGCTCCTAAACGTGATCGTGACGCTTGTGCGGCTGTTTTTCGCCCATTTTTCCAGGGGAGTTTTGGCTTTCCAACGAAATGCTGCGGTCCACTGGGAAAGAGTAGAAATTTCGGTAGGATGTATGGGCTTATAGGATAACGCATCTAGCCGAGGCATCGACTATGACCGTAGCGCACGCGGAGTTACCTGACTTTCCAGCCACTTGGCGCCATCGGCATTTATTGGATTTGGAAAGCCTGACCGCTGAAGAGATTACCACGTTGCTCGATTGGTCGGAGCACATGGCGGTCGCGACAGATTTTGGACGTCGCAAGATTCCCGTTTTGCAAGGCAAAACGATCGCCAATGTTTTTTTCGAGAACAGCACTCGAACTCGCAACAGTTTTTCGCTCGCTGCCCGCCGATTGGGAGCCGATACGGTTGAGTTCGCGAGTTCAGGCAGCAGTGTTTCCAAAGGGGAAACCTTCATCGATACCGCCAAGACCATCGAAGCGATGGGAGTACATGCGGTGGTCGTGCGGCACTCTGCTCCTGGAACGGCATTCCTCTTGGCCGGTCATCTCAATTGCTCGGTCCTGAACGCCGGCGATGGTCCCCATGAGCATCCGACTCAAGGTCTGTTGGACATACTAACTATTCGCCAATGTCGCGGCAAAATCGAAGGTCTCACCGTGGCCTTGGTGGGAGATATCGCGCACAGCCGAACGGCGCGTTCGAATATTTGGGGGCTCAAGAAATTAGGGGCCCATGTGATTGTGTGCGGACCTGCCACACTGGTGTCACGGCAATGGGAAAAGTTTGGTGTGGAAGTCTCGCACAATCTCGATGAGATTCTGCCTCGCTGCGATGTACTGAATTTGTTGCGCATTCAATTTGAACGCCAAAGCACACGCCCCTTTCCATCGGTTCACGAATATGCGTTGCTGTATGCGATGACGGCAGAGCGAATGCGACGCAGCAAGCCAGATATTTTGATTATGGCACCAGGACCGATTAATCGCGGAGTTGAAGTGACACCAGAAGTCGCTGATGGTCCACACTCCGTGATTCTCAAGCAGGTGACCAACGGAATTTTTGTGCGCATGGCCGCACTGCGATTATTGCTAGGTGTTAGTGAGGTAAATGGATCATGCTTGGCCTAGCCGAAACCACAGCCACATTAATTGAGAACGCTCGTTGGATCGATCCTACACAAGGTATCAACCGAGTGGGACGGATCTTGATTCATTACGGTGCGATCGCAGCGATTGATCCCAACGATGGCGACTTGCCATCTGAATTGCAACGCATCGATGCGTCAGGTTGGATCGGTGCACCAGGTCTGATTGATCTGGGAGCTGAACTCGGCGAGCCTGGTCGTGAGGAAGATGAGACCATCGCTGCGGGAACTATGGCCGCATTAGCGGGCGGATATACATCGATCGCCTGTACTGCCAATACGGAACCACCAATTGATACCGCCGCAGCGGTGGAGTTCGTGCGGCAGAAAGCGATGCGTTCGGATCGCTGCCGCGTGCATGTGATCGGTTGTGTGAGCAAGCATCGTCAAGGAAAAGAGCTCGCTGAGATTGGTTCGCTCGTTGATGCTGGTGCAGTAGCCTTTAGCGACGCACCTGGGCCCATTGAAAATACAGCATTATTGCGACGAGCTTTAGAGTATTGTTCGATGTTCGATCGACCTGTATTCGATCATCCCGAGGTCAAGAGCTTGGCCGAAGGTGGTATCATGCACGAAGGCTTGGTGCAGTTGGTACTTGGATTGGCTCCAATTCCAGCCGAAGCGGAAGACTTGGCGACTTCGCGAGATTTGCGCTTGGTGGAAAGCACCGGGGGCCGTTTGCACTTGACCAATATCTCAACGTCGGGAAGTGTCGATTTGATGCGGCGCGCGAAGGAGCGAGGGCTCAAGACAACATGCGGTATTACGCCAGCGAACTTCTGTTTGACGGATGCCGCGCTTCGATCGTTCGATTCCAACTTGAAGTTGCAACCACCCCTTCGCAGTGAAGATCACAAAGAAGCTTGCATCAAAGGTTTACAAGATGGAACCATTGATGCCATCACCAGCGGTCATCGTCCCTGTGCTCTTGAGAAGAAGATGCAGGAACTCGATTTGGCTCCGTTTGGTGCAAGTACGCTTGAAACGACTTTAGCTTCGGTGATTACCTATTTGATTCGGCCAGGAATTTTGAACTGGACGCAGGCGATAGAGAAACTTTCTTCTGCACCGGCTCGCATTTTGGGTGTTGAAGGTGGTTCGTTGCAAATTGGGAAGCCCGCCGACGTGGTGCTGATTGATCCCGATCATCGTTGGGTGGTTCAGCCCAAGGGGATGTTATCACGCAGCAAGAATAATTATTTCACTGGGACCGAGCTGTTTGGATGTGCTCGCATGGTGTGGGTCGGTGGAGTGCGTAAGTATATCGCACCCATTCAGAACTGAAGTTACCAGACCCTTTGCAAATCGACGATCGCGTGGGGCGGCATCTTCATGGTGATCGATTTGTCTTCGATCGTTTCGGTATACGCTCCGTCCACCAAAATCAATTGCAATATCTTGTGTTCGTCTGGAAAGACGATCCAGTACTCAGGGATTCCAGTGGCTTGGTAGAGATTCCGTTTGGTCTTGAGATCATGATCGCTGTTGGAGGGTGAAAGTATCTCGATGACTAAATCGGGAACGCCTTTAATCTTGGTAGGGGTTAGGATGTGCTTTCTTTGCCGTGTAACCACGACGAGATCCGGTTGAACGATGTCGTGTTCTGAAAGTTGCAAATCAACAGGTGCATCCATAACTTTGCCAAGCTCGGTCAGTTCAATTTGAGTGTATAGCTGAAACTGAATGTGCCGGGAGACTTCTTGGTGGTAGAGATTAGGGGCCGGGTTCACGTAATGCTCTCCTCGAATGATCTCGTGTTTTTTCCCGTCATTGGGAATGGCGGCATACGCAGCGTAATCCCAAAGTGTGCTGTTTTCATTGCGTGTGGTTGACATATTAAGCTACCCTACAAAACGTTCTTTGTTTTCTGCTTTTCGCAACGCCGTTCGTTCTGCCTTCCTAATTCTTAATTCGCAATTCCTAATTGTTATCGCTCTGCGTTCTACTTCGCTTCTTCCTTGACCATCTCGCGAAGTACTTTGGGGAGTGGGAAATGGACTTCTTCGCGGCGGATGACTTTTTCTTGCATCGTCGCATTGAATTTGGTGACTAAGTAGAAAACGGTGCTTTGCACGACCGATTCCGGTGCACTGGCACCCGCCGTGATGAGAACTTTTTCATCGCCACGAAACCATTCATCGCGAATGTCTTCCGGGCCGTCGATCAAATAGCCGGGCTTCCCATTTTCGCCAGCGAGTTCTCGCAAGCGTTGGCTGTTGCTGCTGTTTTGGCTTCCTAGCACAATGACGATGTCCGCTTCTGCAGCCAGAGTGCGAACCGCTTCTTGTCGGTTTTGGGTAGCGTAGCAAATGTCTTCTTTCGCAGGACCTTCGATCCAAGGGAAGCGAGCCTTGAGGCGATGGATGATGCGGTTGGCGTCATCAACGCTTAATGTGGTTTGCGTGAGGTAGGCCAGTTTGCCACCTTCGGGAAAGTTGAGCTGGTCCACATCTTCAGTGGTTTCGACCAAGACGATCGCTTCAGGAGCTTCGCCCATGGTGCCAATCACTTCATCATGACCTTCGTGGCCAATCAATATGATCGTGTAACCACCTTTGGCGAATTTGATCGCTTCTAAGTGAACCTTCGTGACGAGTGGGCAAGTGGCATCGATGGCAAAGAGCCTGCGAGCTTGGGCTTCTTTGCGGATCTCGGGGGAGACGCCGTGAGCAGAGAAGAGGAGTGTCGAGCCTTCTGGTACTTCGGAAAGATGGTCGACAAAAATCGCCCCTTTCGCTTTGAAGGTTTTGACGACGTATTGGTTATGAACGATCTCGTGGTACACATATACGGGTGGACCAAATTTGCGCAACGTCAAGTCGAGGCTTTCGATCGCCATATTCACGCCAGCACAAAAACCGCGAGGAGCGGCTAACAGGATTTCCATGACGATACCTCTTGGACTGCAATCGAGAGCTGCATGTGGACCACAAAATTGGCCCCCCTAAGTCTCCGGCTCTACCATTTCAACTATAGTACCCCAATACGACGAATCTTTCAGGCCCAGTTCACGGACAAGATGCCCCCTTTTTGGAGGTTTAGGTCATTTAGTTTGGGTTCCGGCATACTGTACTAGTTCAGCAAAAATCCCTTGTTTGTATGCAACATCCCGCAAAATCTTTCCGCGAACAACTGCAACATTGGGGCCCTGAGGCGACCTTTGAGCGACCTTCGTTGGTTCAAGCGGAGTCGTATTGTAGGGAACTGGCTACCAGCCACTATGAGAACTTTCATGTGGTAAGTTGGTTGTTACCCAAGCATTTGCGGCAGCACTTTTACAACATCTATGCTTATTGTCGCTGGTCGGATGATTTGGCCGACGAAACGAATTCTACGGAGGAGTCGACCCGACTATTGCAGTGGTGGGAAGGGGAGTTGAATCGCGCTTACGCTGGAACGGCGACGCATCCTGTTTATACTGCTTTGCGTTCGACGATCGTGAAGTATCAGTTAAACCAACAACCGTTTGCCGATTTGCTCTCCGCCTTTCGTCAAGATCAAGTGAAACTTCGTTATCAGAGCGACGATGAATTGCTCGATTATTGCACTCGATCTGCTAATCCTGTGGGACAGTTGGTCTTAGCATTAGCGGGATCTGCAAGTCCGGAGAATATCGTCCTAAGCGATGCAGTATGTTCGGGACTTCAGCTCGCTAACTTTTGTCAAGACATTGCCATCGATGCTGGCAAGAATCGAATCTACATACCGGCGACGCGATTGCAGCAGCATGGAGTGAGCGAGAGCGACGTGCTTCAAGGCAAAGTGTCAGCCAACCTGCAAACATTATTGCGCGAATGGTGTCAGTATTCCGACACCTTTTTCGATACTGGTGCATCGCTCGTTAATAATGTACCGAGTTGGTTGAGTCTCGACATTCGGCTCTTCATCGCGGGAGGGAGAGCGATATTGAAAGAGATTGAACGGAATCGATATGACGTGTGGGGAAAACGAGTTTCTTTGAGTAAGTTTCGCAAGCTCTCCTTGGTCGCTCGTTCGACATGCGGCTGGTGGTTAGGAGGGAAGGCATGACTTCGGAACTCGCGGCGAGTTATCAATATTGCAGCACCGTGGCGAAAGAGAGTGGCAGCAATTTTTATCGCAGCTTTTCGTTGCTTGAACCACAACGTCGTCAATCGATGGAAGCTCTTTATGCGTTTGCCCGTTGGACGGACGATTTGAGTGATCAACCCGGTCTACCTGCAGAAAAGCGTGAACGGCTCAAACAATGGCAACAAGAGTTAGAGCGTAGTTGTTCGACACCAGGCTCATTCGATAATACACACGAATCGAGTATAAATCCGCAGGCCAATTTGCTCTGGCCGGCACTGCGCGATACTCAGTTGCGGTATCGAATTCCCATCGCCGTGTTGCGAGATCTGGCGGAAGGTGTGCTGCTCGATATTGACGCGGTGCAAATACGCGATAGACAAGAGTTAGAGCATTATTGTTATTGTGTGGCAGGGACGGTGGGGATTGCTTGTTTACATATTTGGGAAGCCCCGGTCGAACGCTTGCATTCCGTAGCGATCGATTGTGGATTCGCTTTTCAGATCACTAACATTTTGCGCGATGTGTTGGAGGATGCGCGTCGAAATCGCATTTATTTGCCGAGCACCGACTTGATCGCCTATCAATGTGATACGCAAAAATGGTTGCACGAACATCCTGATGGAAACTGGTTAGAGTTGATTCGGAAGTATGCCAAAGAAGCTGATGCGGCGTATCAACGTAGCTGGGAGATTCATGCTTATTTGCCGAACGACGCGAAGAAGATGTTCAGTTTGATGTGGCAAAGTTATCATGCGATTTTGGAGGAGATTCAGCGGCAACCAGAATCGATTTGGAAGAAGCGTCTATCGGTGCCGTTATGGAAGAAAGCGAAGTTATTCTTTACTCACTTTGGGCCATTGAGTTGATAAGGATAACCCCATGCAAAAGGCTTTGATACTTGGTGGTGGCTTAGCAGGGATGGCGGCCGCTTTGCAGTTGCGCAAAGCGGGCTTGCAGGTCGAGTTGTGGGAATCGCGATCGAGGTTAGGTGGACGGGCGGGTTCTTTTGTCGATCAAGCTACAGGGCATACCGTCGATTATTGTCAGCATGTGGGAATGGGGTGTTGTACGCACCTGTTAGATTTTTTGAATGAGACGAAAACGCTTTCTGCATGGCGTCGGCACTCAACACTTCATTTTTATGGTCCTAAGGGAGATCATGTTCCACTGAAGGCCAGCCAATTTCTACCTCCGCCTCTGCACTTGCAAAAATTGTTGTTGGGTTGGCCAGGGTTGGCGATCAAGCAACGGATCGAAGTCGCGCGTGCCGTTCATAAGTTAATTCGTTTAGAACCGACGAAAGAGCTGGATCGTCAATCGGCGTTAGAGTTCTTGATACAAGCTCGCCAGAGTCCGGGAACGATGGAACGATTTTGGTCGACCATTATCGTTAGCGCGTTGGGAGAATCGTTGGAGAATGTTGCGTTAGGTCCGATGCGCAAAGTGATCGTTGAGGGATTCCTCGCTTCACGATCTGCGTATGAGGTTCTGATTCCCGAGCAGCCGCTGCGACAATTGTTTGGAGAGAAAGCGGCTAGAGAGTTACAAGATCGGGGTATTGAGATACACACGAATCGTTCCGTACGGCGGTTAGTTTTTGAGGGGGAGCGGTGTGTAGGGGCGATGTCTTCCCATTCAGATGGCGTATCGCAGGGGGATATCGTGGTGTTAGCGATACCGTGGTTTCATCTGCATTCGCTGACGAATTCAGAAACACCGGAGTCTGTGCGGAGGGTATTTGAAGCGGCTGGCGAATTAAAGGCCTCACCGATTACGGGCGTGCATTTGTGGTGGGATCGATCGTGGTTAGAACAGCCTCATGCCGCGATCGTGGGACGTCTGCCTCAATGGGTGTTTCGCAGTCCGTGGTTAGAGGAGGAGGCTGAATCGTTGGCATGGGAGAAATGCGCTGGAAAGAGTCATCACTATCAGGTGGTCATCAGCGCGTCGCGGGATTTACCGCGTGACACCAACAAATTGGTCGAGATGGTGGTCGATGAGCTTCATGAGTTGTTCCCCGCAAGTCGCGAAGCGAAACTGTTGCGGTCGCGGGTGGTCACTGATCCACATTCTGTTTTTTCTGTCACACCGCAGTCGGTGCAGCATCGACCTGCAGTAGACGCATTGTTGACATCCAACCGATTGGCTTTGGCTGGCGATTGGACGGTTACGGGTTGGCCGGCAACGATGGAAGGTGCGATTCGCAGTGGAAATTTTGCCGCTCACGCATGTTGTGAGTTTTTAGACATTGCGCCACCTGAGTTGCCTGCCGATTTGCCTTACTCTTGGCTGGCGCAGCGATTGATTCGTCAATCGTTTAGCCCGTAGCCGCAGCGGAGCGAAGGCTAGGGCATCATACGCTGGACATTCAAGGTTCCGTATAACCGCTTCATCCACCCTTGTTCCACCGTGAGGGTTCGTTTAGCCCGTAGCCGTAGCGTATGCGAAGGCTAGGGCATCATACGTTGGACGTTCAAGTCACGATTGCATCCACCCTTATACCTACGTGTTTAGATTTAGAACCGCGAAAAACTCGAAAGTCGCGAAAGAAAGAATTGATCTCACCTTCGCTGCCTGAAATAATGGGCGACCGTTAGAAGGCTAGTGCTACTAAATCTTTATTGGTTTCTCAACAACTCCTCTTCGATACCGAAATAGACGAGACGATTATTATGAACGACGCTTTTCGTCCCCCTCAGCAAGTACCTGCTCAGCAACAACCTGCAAAAGTACCCGGTCTCGTCCAGCTCGCGTGCGCGTGGCCGTTGCTTTTGGTCGCAGTCGGTGGCTTGATCGGCGGCGCTTTGGGTGGGGCAGCTTATGGAATCAATATGTCGATTTACAAGTCGCAGTTGCCATTGGCTGCTAAAATTATCCTTAACATTGTGACTGGACTGGGTGCGATTGTCATTTGGCTCGTGATCGCGATTTTAATTAACTCAGCTCGACAATAGTTGGATTTGTTGAGGCGGGTAGAGCGTGATGGAAAACAGCATCGCCGGAAGGAAAATGGAATTAGTGTTCAGTGTTCAGTGTTCAGTGTTCAGTGTTCAGTGTTCAGTGTTCAGTGTTCAGTGTTCAGTGTTCAGTGTTCAGTGTGAAGTGTGAAGTGTGAAGTGTGAAGTGTGAAGTGTGAAGTGTGAAGTGTGAAGTTTTCAGTGTGAAGATTAAGGGATGTGAGGTGGTGAGTGCAGTTGGGGCGATGGAGGATTGTGATATGAAGCTCCGACAAGTTCGCAACTTTGTGGTTCTCACGTTACTGTTGATGGTCACCTTTTCTGCGATTCAAGGCTTGTGGATTGGAAATAAAGTTTCGTCGCAGTTAGAGCTGGAGATGGAGAGTTGCAACAATCTGCGGCAGGTGATGCTGGGGATCGAAGCATACCATGCTGAATATGGTCGCCTACCTTGTCATGCACTCTATGATCTCCAAAAGCAACCGATACACAGTTGGCGAACGCTGATCACGCCTTATCTTGCAGGCACGCGTCAGTTGTATCGGTGGAGCGAGTCATGGGATGGGCCTTTCAACCAGCGGTTAGCTCAGGGGCTTGAAGTTGAGGTCGGTGTCTCCGAGAATTCAGTCGACGTACAGGGGAAGCCGCTTATTAAGGCGATAGAGCCGGAAGATGGCGTTCTGTTGATAGATTATGCTTGGCCCTTTAGGCGTGCGGGCGTCATGGATGAGTCATGCCGCATTCATTTTTTCGCGGTGGTTGGAAAGGAAACTGCGTGGCCAGAAGATGGATCGATAGCGTTGGACGATATCGCTGATGGAGCCGAGAACACGCTTCTGCTCGTCGAGTCGCATTCAGTTTCTGCCTATTGGTCGGAGCCAAGAGATTTGCGCTTTGATGAAATGGACTTTGCAATTAATGTGCAGGGTGGATGTGGGATTTCTGGTCCGGCTGGTCGCGAACCGCTGGTGTTATTTGCGGATGGGAAAGTGTACCGTTTGCAGCCCGAGACTTCCCCCGAGGTAGTGCGAGCGTTACTGACAGCCAATGGCGGTGAAAAAGTTCATCGACATCAACTTCTGAATGAGGGCTTGCTGCGTTAACGAAGTGCTCTATTTCACATTGCGTGAGTTGTTGGGAGCCGCCGTGGAGTACATTTGTACTTGATGTGGGCTGTGGGCACAGCAAACGGAATTTCTTGAAATAGACATGTTTTGTTAGGTTCGCCTTGCTTTGGAGTGTTGTGTGAGTGCCCATGCGAATGCGTCGGTTAACCCGTATGCCAAAGGCTAGGCGTATTTGTGTCGAACCCATCAGGGCTGTTCCATCAAGAATGAAGAGACCAGAAACTTCGCTCTCCGTTTCGCCAGCTGAATTCCAATTGTTACCAAGAGCCAGCGACTTCATTCCGTCATGCTGCAACAATTGCTTATTACCGGATGAGGATTCCGACCATAATTTTCTCGACACAGAGTGAAAAGGGAGAGATAATCCAGGGAAACGGGGCAGGGTAAAGGTATACCGAAATTGTCGTCGGAACCTAGAATGCAAGATTTATAAGTTATGCCTCAACAAAGCTGGATCACACCGATGTCGATGATCGGGAACTATTGTCGCGTCAACGAATCGCTCCTTGCGACCATTTGTGCCAACCCAGATTCAATTAGCGACTTCCTCTACTCCGACGACGATCAAGAACCCAATCGGTCTCGCCTCGACATTGATAAATCATGGCATGCAATACACTTCCTACTAACTGATTCGCAATGGGAAGGAGATTATCCGCTTGTTTGTGTTGTGATGGGCGGCGAGTGCATCGGCGAGCAGGATGTCGGTTACGGCCCAGCGCGGTATCTTACTTCCCAGCAAGTCAAGGAAGTCGCCACTGCAATTGAAAAGATCACTGCGTCGAAGCTGCTCGAAAAATTCGATGCCGAACGAATGAATCAAGAAGAGATTTATCCTCACGGATGGCGTAATTCGCAGGAAGAACGCGACTACATCGGACAGCATTACTCCTCGCTCGTGAAATTCTTCAAGGACACAGCAGATGCCGGAGATGCAATGATCGTATATCTCAACTAAACAGCAGTGAGGCTGAACAAGGCAGTCAACCGGAGCGGCGGTATATAGATATGTGGACAGATGGGACACGAGTAACAATTAATCCGCACGCCTTTTGGGCTTCAGGCGGTATAGGAACTGTACGGCCATTTCCAACTGCTGCGCGTGATATAGCAGGTGGAGCGACGGAATGCAGTCGTACTTTCTCGGGAGCAGAGCGGACGCTAACTTTGGTTTGGGTTGTCTTTGATGCTCCGCTCCGTGACGGCGAAGGTGATGGGCCATATCTTGAAGGTGAAATTGAAGATTTACACCTGGTCCGAATCATCGCAGAACTCGATCACGCCCCGAAGATAACTTCATCATTGACATGAGAACTACCTATAGACAGTTGAAAAATGTATGAAAGTTGGCCATCTGGTGCTCCATCAATGTTTTGGCCAATGACATGATTTGGACCGTGCGTTCATTCGGAAGTTAAGCTACATCATGGTATCAGGTCAGTGTCCAATATGTTTTGGTTTCCTTGAAACTCGCTCCGTTTCGCCGTGTTATGTTTGCGGTGGTTGGTCAGAACGGACTGCAATCGACTCCCCAGTAAAACCTTGGACGATGTATCGGCTTCCATTGGGTGATACGATTGTGCTTTGTGAGTCCTGTAAACTGGAAGAATTCATGGTGCCGAAAGGCTGGGGATATCAAATGTTCCCCAATGAATCGCGACCGTGGAATGTTTTGACTCCAATTCCTTTGGCCATCGACTCGACAAATTCCCGTGACAAATTTTGCCCTGATTGCAACATTCGCCATGCCCTGGCAGAATTGATTGTCGCGTACAAGAATCGAGACGGACAATACGAACCCACTGAGTTACCACATAGCCTGGAATCTGAAATGTAGCTTTGGGATGGCAACTGCGCGAGCTGCCACACACTCTCTATGAATGAAGATGAAGCATTGAAACTGGCTGAGGAACATATCGCGGACGACATGGTTGTTCTGGCCGATACTGTTCGCGAATGCAAGTTTGGTTTCTACTTTGGAACAGACACTCGAAAGCATCAACAGTCTGGACGCTCGGAAGATTTGGCTGCACCCGGCGGAGTCTGGTTGTCGCGTGATAGAAACTCGTACGTTCTCTGGGAATCTTGATTCCATTCGAAACACCAATATGACGTACATTTCGCGAATCAGCACCAAAGCGGGTTCGTTCAATTCGCGGTTTTTTCCTGCTCAACTGCGATAGGGTTTGTTGGGGCGACAGGATTTCAGAAAAAAAGGCTAAGAAAACGGCTGCAGCTGTGTCGTATAGCTGTACGAACAACTGAAAGCACTTGAGGAGAATGCAAATGATTCGTGTAGCCCTTTCATTTCTGTTATTGATGCTGTTGGTACCAAGTCTGTGCTACGCCCTCGGTACTGAGGAAAAAGGGAATCGGCCGCTCAGTGATCTTAACTACGCGGATTGGAAGGGTATTATGCCGATCGTGAACGCTAAGACTCGCGTGTACCAAGTCTGGGTAAATGGCAATGAATATCTGTGTTACAAGGGTAAGACGAGAGAGTTGAATGAGACGCTTGCCACATTTGCGAAGGTGGATGTCAAGAATCATGTTGTCGTATTGCGGCCAGGGCCTGCTGACCGTCGAGCGTTCGACAAGACTTTGGTATCACTCAATTGGGAGATTCATCTCATTGGCGGCTTAGCTAAGTCGAGGGCAACGGATGATATCGAGGACTTGGAATGGCAACGTGACCCAGTTTTGACAATTTATGTGACAGACGAGATTGATTTGGACACGCTTGCAATACCCGAGGGCGTAACGCTGCGGTCAGCGCCAGCGTTGCATCCGGACGCAAAAACGAATGATGAAACGCACAGTCAGATTGCGAAGTTCATCGAGCGACATCAACGCGATGCTAAAGAATGACTGTGAACCATCGCATGCACCTGAGTCGTGGGCCGCGCGTTTTTTCAATGAAGCATCATTCGCCGCGACCGCAGTAGGGAGTGACGTTCATAAATCCCAAATTCAAGATTGCAAGCAGACTGAACAATCGTGACTGACGCCGATGTTCGTGCGGTCGTCATGGCTCGATAATGTCACCGGATTCCACGACGATCTCGTGTGGGCAAAAAAATGGTGGGCAGAAAAATAAAGCCATCAGCCCCTCGATTCGTTCATTTTTTTGCCTCTCATTAAATTGGGCGCATTCCCAACGACTCAACAACCAAGTCAATTCGTTTGCAGTTCAGGCATGGAAGACAATCAATCGCGGCATT
>JAFLCP010000020.1 GCA_017303505.1 Planctomycetota bacterium
CTAACTCTATAATCAAATGCACGTCGATCTTGCTTGTCTCATGAAGTAAATTTGGCCAGCACTTCTGTTTGTCTGAGCATTGTGCAGCATCGCACGCGGACCAAAAACTGTAGCCAGCGATTCATCGAGTGCTATAGTGAAAAGCTTCTGTAGGGCGGGAGTGCATCGCCTTCGATCGATTAGCTAGTAAACCTCATTACGTCCAGTAATGCACCAAAACCTGTGCGCGTTACCAGGTACCCTTCAACTTGTTTCATCGGAATGTAGCTTTGTTTCATCATGTCCTTCTTGATGGAATTGTTCGTATCAGACAAGCAGTAAATCGGCTAAGCGATCCCACATTTGCACCAAACCGCCGGCAGTCACCTGCATTCACGAGTGAATTTTGAATGTTTCAAAGATCTGTAGAACGGGTAAGCCTTGAAGGAAATGCGTAAGGGTCGAGAAAATTAGACTGCGATTACCGAGGGTGCAAGTGGGAAGAAGGTCAGGAACACATGGCTCAAACCGCTTTTGGCATCGCGTGCAATAGTCGCCATGAATGATATCTTCCGTTATGACTGGCTTTAGGTCCTATGGTGTACCTGTCTGCATTGGCTTCGGGTCTCATCCATGACGACACCGACAGAACCGATTCGCCCGTTTAAGCCAAGATCAATTTCAACAAGCTAAATAGTTACAAAGCTGGAAAGCTATCAGATACTTTTGCCGCTGTTTTAAGCGAACTTCGCCTCGGATTAAAGTGAAAGCTTTCTCATGTGGTTGCTTGCACGTGAAATGGCATTTTCCATGTCGTATAAAAGGGACGTATTGGAACCCAGGAAGAGTTTGGCAGCGCGATGATAAGAGTATTCGTTTCTTGTTTCAATTACGGTAGGTTTCTCGAGGATTGTCTGCGTTCCGTAGCAAGACAAACACAAAGTGACTTTCATTGTACGGTCGTAGACGATGGTTCCAGCGATCATTCGTTAGCGATTGCTAGCGTGTTCTGCGATGAGGATAAGCGTTTTGAGGCGATAACACAAAAAAATGCTGGGCAACTTTCGGTTTTTAATCGAGCGTGTACGAGCGTTTCCGCCGACGACTTGGTGTTCTTCCTTGACGCAGATGACCTTTGGGCAGATGATCATTTGAGCTCTGTGCTTGAGGCCGCCAATGATAGCTTCGTGAATAGCGATTTTGTATTTACAAATCATTTGAATTTCTCGTCGGGAATTGACTCTTTGGACTTGAGTCAACATCCGAGATTGCCGGTTCGGGTGCTGGGGATAACATCCGGAGTTACGCGAGCCTTTCAATGTTGGATTGGAAATGTAACATCGTCATTGTGCTTGCGTGGAAGATTATTGCACCGCATACTCCCCTACCCTTTTGAAAACGAGTGGAGGGTGCGGGCTGATGACGTATTGGTTCTGGGGGCATCTATTTGCGGCGCCAGGAAATGCTATCTTCAATCGAATTCTGTTTATTATCGCGTACACGAAAATAACAGTCACTATGGTAAAAAGGCGACTAATCCTAGTGGTACTGCCTCACATGTTATCGCACGTGAACGGTATTTGAACTGGTTGTGTTCACGGGAGCACCTAGACCGTGTTCCATCTCCATTTTTGGTTTCTTGCGAAATGGAGGCAATGTCGGAATGGGACAAGTGTAATTATTCACGTATCAGGCTAAAGTCGATCATGTGCCAACCTTGGCCTCTCGTTCATCGGATGAAGTTAGCAATAAGGTTGTTGAAGAACAATCTGCGGGGTGATTAAACGAGATCAGATAATTCGAGTTATCCTTTTTATTTGGAATTTACCAGCGCTTAGGGTGATTAGCGATTTTGGCTGCCGATTTTATAGAATCCGTTACTAAGAGTAAAAGTGTTGGGGTGTATATTCATCCGTGCCGAGTCATTCCACCTGTATCTGGCGTCGGGCGGCATATTATTGGGATGCTCAATGAACTAAAGAGATCGGATCAATTCTCCACAGAGCTTTTGTTCGCAAGGGATCAGGCGTCGGAAGTGGAGTCTGATCGATTTCCGGATGCACTGCGATCGCTCAAAAGAAATGCGTTGGCGGCACCTGAGCGATGGATGGAGTGGGGCTGGAAATCCATTGGCTTGCCGCGATTTGAGAACGTTTTTGGGAAGTTTGATATTGTATATTCGCCAGCGGAAACCTGTTTCCCTAGAGGCAAAACGCCTCGTCTTATTACACTGCATGATATCTATCCTCTGGACCCAATTTATCCTTATTATAGGAGTAGCGTATCAGCTAAGAAACAATTTGCCAGCTGGAGTTATTGGGTACCACGCGCGTTCGCAACGGCGACTGCTATTTTGACGGTTTCTGAATTCTCGAAGAAGCGAATGTGTGAATTGCTAGGAGTGGATCCATGTAGTGTTCATGTGGTAGGCAATGGAATCGATACCATCTTTTTTGAAGCGGCAGGCAAGAATTTGGAGCATTGCGTCAGGCCCATTCCGAATCCCTACGCGATCGTGATTGGTGGGTTGTGTGACAGGAAAGGTGCGAAAGATATCCTTGCCGTTGCCGCTTATCTTCGCACTAAGGCACCCGACTTGCGAATCGTAGTTGTCGGGAAATGTGAGGATCATTGGAGCCGGCGGGCGATGGAGCATCCGAACGTCGTTTTGGTAGGACCGCAAACGGATGAGGCAATGGTGGGGTTTATTCGCGCTGCTGAATGCACTTTGTTCTTATCGTATTATGAAGGATTCGGGATTCCCATTGTCGAGTCGATGGCCATCGGAACGCCAGTGGTCGCCTCGAATGGTACTTCTTTGCCGGAAGTACAAGGAGGCGTTGGGGGATCTTTTTCGGTGGAAGATTCAGGTGCAATAGGTGATTGGATCAAGTGGATTGCTAGTTCACCATCGGATAGGCAGGCGATCATTGAGAAGGGTAAGTTGCGAGCTCAAGCGTTCACGTGGCGAGCGTGTGTGCAGAGGTTGCGGTCTGTGTTCGAGACCGTTTCACGTTAGGTTGAAATTCTGAAGATGGTGCTGGGGGCTGAAATGACCAACAATGCGGTTCAATTTGGATGTGGGCTTTGCGCGCCTGAGAATTGGCGGAATTTTGACTGTAGTCCCGCGCTTAGGCTTCAACGTCTTCCATTACTCGGTGGCTTTTTCGTTGGCCAATATGGTAGGTTTCCAGCGAACGTTCGGTATGGCGATATTGTGCGAGGTCTTCCACTCCAGGAGGGTTCCTGTCAGTACGTCTATAGCTCGCATGTGTTGGAGCACCTTTCATTGAAGGACTTTCGGTTGGCGTTAAAGGAAGTTCACCGTTTGCTCGCACCAAGCGGAGTCTTTCGCTTTGTTATGCCAGATTTGGAGTTTTTGGCACAACAATATTTACAAGATTCCTCGCCCGAAGCATCTGTTACCTTTATGCAAGAAAGTTATTTGGGGGTTGCTGATCGCCCCAGGGGAATGCGAGGGTTTCTAAAGTCTTGGCTGGGCAACTCGCACCACTTATGGATGTGGGATGAAAAAAGTATGCGTCAAGAACTGGAACGCGTTGGATTTCAGGATGCTCGAAGGGCCAGTTACCACGATTCAACCCACGCGATATTTTTAGATGTTGAATCTGAAGAGCGATGGAAGAATGCTCTTGCCATGGAATGCATAAAGTAGAGTGGTCCGTCGAACTGTTAGCAGCTTTGGTGACGAACAGATCGGAGCCGTTGTGAGGCCGACGCAGAGAGTTATGAATTCCTTTTCTGCAAATGTAACTTCAACGCACTGAAAAGTCGCTTCCAAGAGTCTTAATGTACAACAAGCAAGAGTCAGGTGTTTTACTGATTGCCCATGGACGGCCAGCGTATTTGAAGGAAGCTGCAGCGCTGGCGATTTCTATAAAAATGTTTTCTCCGCATACGCCCGTTGCGTTGGCGAGTGGATTTGATTCTTTATCCCCCTTCGAGGGTGTCTTTGATCATGTGATACCCGTCGAGAAAGAGTTGAGGAAAGGGGTTACTACGAAGCTATGGTTGGACAAACTTACGCCGTATCGAGGTACGACTCTTTTCCTGGACACTGATACAATTGTATTTGGAGAGCTGGATTCCTACGTCTCACGAGATGATTGGGGTTTCACTGCATTCGGGCGGATGTACCCGACTGTGCATCATTGGTTTTCGTCTCCTGAGGTTCACGCCAGGAAGTTCGGCGATCAGCTTGTTCCTTGTTTTGTAGGAGGTTGCTACCTCTTTACCAGTGGAACCGAATCCGCACGCGTCTTTAGTACTGCTCGTTCTTTGCTTCCCAAGTATCGGGAACTAGGAATAGAGCCTCTGGATAATCGAACGGGGAGTTGTAACGAGGAACCGCTATTGGCGCTATCGATGATGGAGCATGGAATCGTCTGCCGCGATGAAGTCGACGGACCGACTTTCAATATGACGAGAGCGGTGTATCGGGATCTTTCGTCGCATGCATTGGTAAATTCGCAGAGATATACAATCGGAGATATACCCAGGCCTGCGCTACATTTTCAAGCCTACCGACGACAGTGGCGCTATCGGTGCTTGCAGTTTCAATTATTGAATTGGTTTACTTCAGGAAACAAAGAAGTTTATCCAATGAATCTGAAAGCAACCGATATTTTCAGTTTGGGGGTGCAGATGTATGTTGAAAAAATGTCTCGATTCTTTGTTAATCTCACGGGGCTGAATCGCTAAGCGACAACGCAAAATTTCATTTCGAGTTTCACGATCGTCTTTCTGTGACGTTCTCCGGTTGTTCCAGGAAGAAGTTGGGAATTCCGAAAATTCGCCGCATACCATTTTGTAAATTAATCGAATATGGCACTATCCAAACTGTATAGAAAGCTGACCAACGTACAAACGAGTATTTTGCACGCAATGCTCATCCTGAACCGCTACGGGGTTAGTTCCTTTTGGAATATGTACAACCCGTTTTCTAGCCAGAAGCTAGTCAAGGTAGTATTGGAGGATGGACGGCCTTGCTGGATTCGGCGTGGAACGTCCGATTTTCATGCGTTCGTGCAGATTGCGATTTATAACGAAATGAACTTGCCGATTAAGCTAGCCAAGCCTCGTGTCATCGATGCTGGGGCGAATATTGGTTTAGCGACCCGGTTTCTTAAGATGAAGTATCCTGATGCAGAGATTTTGGCCATTGAGCCGGATTCGGATAATTTTGAACTATTGCAACGGAATACCGAAGGACTTACGGGCGTATCGTGTGTAAGGGCCGGATTGTGGTGGCGGGCGCAAAAGCTCTGTATTGCAAATGCAAGCGATGAGGCTTGGGCTTACCGTACCGAGGAAGCTCAGGCGGAGGCTTCCATCACAATCGACGCATTCACGTTGGATCAGTTGATGGAAAAGAATGGCTGGTCTTTTGTGGAGTTAGTAAAGCTTGATATTGAAAGTGCAGAATTGCAGGTTCTAAAGAATAGTGCAGATTGGATTAGCAAAGTTGGGGCTATCCTGATAGAAACGCATGATAACTTGAAGCCAGGTTGTCGGCTGGCCGCTTATATGGCAACTCGTGATTTTCCCTATGAGATGCAATTGGGAGAAAAGATTCTCTTTTCACAATGGGAATGGGAAGGGGCGTCGGCGAGGGCGTAGTTTTGCTCTGTTTTGTGAAGATTATTAGGTAGACGATGGTGCAGATATCTCTAGTTTGTTGCAGTTTTAACCCTAACCGCGATTATCTGCTACGTACCATCCGTTCGATGTTTGCGCAGAAAGCGGATTCATCGATATGTGAGATAATCATAGTTGACAATCGATCCGAACCCCCTATCGCATCCTGGTTGCCCGAAGATGTCTTATGCAAAGTGCGCATTGTTGTCGAGCCGGAAGCGGGGCTGACCCCTGCGCGGGCTGCAGGAGTACGTGAAAGTCGTGGGGAATGGGTTCTTTTTGTCGATGATGACAACGTACTAGATGAGAACTATGTCGGTGAATGTGAAAAAATAATCGTGGCTTTTCCGCAACTGGGGGCTTTCGGCAGTTCAAAGATTCTTCCGGAATTTGCAGTGCAGCCGTCGGGAGACTTGTCGCCATTTTTGCCGTTGCTCGCCATCCGCGATCAGGAGAAGTCCATGTGGTCGAACGTGGGAGATCACCGCACTTTTCCTTGTGGTGCGGGGATGTGTGCGCGGCGAGATCTGATGTTGGAGCACTTCAAATGTGTGCTGCAAAATAATCGCCGCAAATCACTGGATCGAAGCGGCAAGTCGCTTGCATCGGCGGGAGATACGGACATGTTGTATTCGGTTATTGACAGTGGTCTGGGAACCGGTGTGTTTCCATCGCTGCAATTGTTGCACTTGATACCCGAAGGTCGCATTCAAATTTCTTACCTTTGCCGCCTCACATATTCGATTAGTCGTTCATTGACCATTCTCGAACAGGAGCGAAGTGGGATTAGGTATTCTTTGGCAGGAAAATTAAAAGAGACTGTCGTTGGGCTCTTGCGTGTGTTGGCAGCCGGGACGAACAAACGAATGGCATGGTATAGTCAGAAGGGGCGTTTGTCGGCCCTTTGGGAATTCAAGTAGCGATACCGTCGAAAAAAGAGTGAAGAGTCAGTGGATGCTTCACGCTATTGCGGCATACGTAAGCGTTAACATAAGTGACTAGTAGCGTTTCATGAAATTACCCTCCATTGCTGTGGTTACCGTCGTTCGGAATTCACCGGATGCATTACGAGTGACGGCCAAGAATGTTCTTGAGCAGACCTATCCCAATTTGCGCTACTATGTCGTGGATGGTGCCTCGACGGACGGCACGGTGGAGGTTTTGTCTGACATTTCTCCACTATTGGCTGGTTGGAAAAGTGAGCCCGATAAGGGGATCTATGATGCGATGAATAAAGCGGCCGATATGGTGAGCGAAGATTGGATTGTATTCATGAACGCGGGCGATTCGTTTGCTGATCGCAATGCTTTGTTGAAAATTGCGGAGTGTCTCACCAGCGACGCAGCAGTAATTTTGGGGGCAAGTCACAAAGTATGGAAAGATGAATATGGGGAGCGAGTATTTCTTGAGCGGCCAACCGATGTGAAGGATCTTTGGTGGCGAATGCCGACTCCTCACCAGTCAGTATTAGTGCGGTCTGAGTTACAACGAAAGTATCGATTTGATACAACATATAGATGGTGTGCCGATCAGGATTTGCTTGTACGTCTGATGAGAGATGATTATCAATTTTGTTTCTCAAAAGAGGTAATAAGCATTTTCGATTGTGCGGGCGGGCAGTCGAGGAAGTTGAGTCTCTACATTACCGAGCGATGGCGCATCAGTGGCAAGGTGGCGCCGTGGTACAAGCGGTATCCCGCTTTTGCGATGGAATGGTCTTCTTATTTGATTTGGGGGCCGATCGTTGTCTTCATCAAATCGCTGTTGCCAAAGTCGGCTATCAGGGCAATGCGAGTGATACGAGGAACCACAGGCAAATAGAAAGCGTTGACTGCGATTTGACGCGGCGAAGGTTTGACGAGCTTTTTGGGATGGACCCTATATTAAGGCATAAGGAATTTTTTCTGCGATGCAGGGTACAGGACATAAGTAAATGAAGGGCGTGTACTTTTCCGCCAATGACAAAGTATATGATTGGGCAGTAGCGTTTTTGGAGAGCTTTAGGGCCTTCAATCCGACTTTGCCGCTTTTTCTTATTCCATTCGATAATCAGTGCAACCGTGTGTTTGCTCTGGCGAATGAGTACCGGTTTCAAATTTTTACGGATTCTGCATTTACACAACTTGAGGAAGTCGGGAGGAAGTTGGAGTTAGGGCTCACGGCTACCGGCCCCAATTGGTTTCGAAGGTTTGCAGCGTATTGGGGTCCATTGGAGACGTTCTTCTACCTTGATTGTCGCACTTTGGTTTTGTGTGACCTAGAACCCATACTGGATGAGATGTTAGTTTCAGGCTTCGATTTACTTCATTACGATTGCACAATCGATCAGGTGTATCAGCCTGGGCGATTTCGGGTGGGTTTATTGAGAAGTAGTCGCGGCAGGGGATTCAATTCTGGACGATGGGCTTCGAAGAGGGGGATATTGAGCCTATCTGAATTTGAGGTAGCTGCGGACGAATGCACGCAGATCCGAGAACAGTTAAATCCAAGAAATACCGATCAATTCCTTTTGAATTATTGTTGTGACATGAAAGGACTGCGTACTACGAGTATCAGTGACTTATTGGGTGATATGTGCTGTGCTGGGTGGGCTCGGCAGCCCGGAATGGTTTACTGGGACGGGGGGGGGTATCGTCGATGGGATCACGGTGGAATCGATCATCGAAAAAGGGTCCCGTTATTGCACTGGGCTGGCATACCACTTTCACCGAATATGCCTGAGGCGGAGTTGTTTTTTAGCTTTCGTGATAAGCGGCTGGGGAGTTCTGCGCAGGCAATTCGGCGAATGCAACGGCAGTTTATTCGTCCTCTGCTTCGCATCAAGCAGGCATTTAGGGGGAATCGGAAAATAAATATGCTGTGGCACAATTGGAAACGCCAATGATTCCATTGGGGCCTCCAATCCTTGGCCCTTGTTCAGCGAAGCCGCGACTCGTCACTTGGTGTTTTTCGCTGGGGTGAGCTGTTTGAGGTGGGTTTCCAAGAGCGTTTTCTGGCGGCAACCACTTCACGAAGGGCGATTTGTGACATTGCTTGAGCTTCGGAAACTGGTAGACTTTTGAGCCTTGTGGGGAATGTACTAATCAATAGAGTGCCAGGCTGGGACGAGGGGCATGGTGGGCCTAAGTCTTGTTTTCATGTCGCAATCAAGTGAATTGATGATTCAATATTGTTTAAGGATAGTAGTGCAAAGGTTCAATGGAATACTTTAGTCGATTAATTAATTTGCTTCTGAGCCCGCTAGGGATTTTTGCGGCAGTCGCATGCTTGGCTTGGCTGGTATTGGCACTTCGCTCTCCGACCCTACGATGGATGGGGTTCGGGGGGACAATGTATGCTGCTTCTCTTTATAAGTACTTTGATCCTTTTCGGGAAGAGGAATGGTACCAGTTTTGGGGGCCAATTGAAGTTATGGTCGACAATGGTCGCCCATTGGCAATTGTGTGCCTAGCGGGCCTAATTATACTATCCTTCTCTTTAAACAGTACGATCAGCGGGCTAAAAGTGTCGCCCCTGATGATGCCGATACATGCGATTCAAGTGCTTATATTTGTCAAGTTGCTGGTCTGGGGTAACGACACGGTTTACACTGTCCAAGCTGGGATCATATATGTGCTTATATACCTTATTACAGCGACTGGTTTACGGACATGGACTTTTGAGGAGCGGACGCTTCGCGGTCCGGCAATCGCACTTGCTACTGCGGCGACACTCTTTTGTTTAGTTGTGACCTGGCAGTCTCGGTTGGATACTATGCCGGTGTTTATCAGTGGCCGGTTGATGGGGACTACTGCTAATCCACAGCATGCCGCCGTGTTCTTGGCCCTATCGCTGTTAGGGGTTTGCTATTTGCTTGTTGATTCACGTTCCAGTGCTATGTTGCGGTTCGTTCTCGTTATTGAGAGTCTTATGCACCTAAACTTGTTGTTGCAGACAGGCTCTCGGACTGGCTTAGTGATGTCCGCGATTGTATTGTTCTTGTTCTTTAGGCGGCGAGTGTCTGGACTGTATGCAATTGGCTTAATTATGGTAGGTGGAGTTGGTTTCGGATTGAAGCAACTCGGCGAACGAGTATCTGATTTTACAGAGCGTGGAGATACTCGAACGGAGGTTTGGGTAAATCAACTGCAGCAATTTTACCAAAACCCGATTTTCGGCAGGAATTATATAGGATCTCGCTTTACAATTGGAGAGAATTCTTGGTTGGGGTTGATGGAGGCGACCGGATTTATGGGACTACTGGTGCTTATTTGGTTGACGAGCGTAGTCCTTAAATCATTATCTAATTTGACCGTCGCGTCGAGAATGCGAAATGCTAGTTTAGTGGATATTGATTTCTGTATTGCCGGTTTGGTAGGGGTTATCGCAGGCTCGTTCCTAGAGGCTTATTTGGCGGGAATTATCACGATGCCGGTATTGTTCCTGGCCATGTTGTCCGTTTGTTGCGAGAAGGTTACAACACAGGCCCAGCCTACTCATCCAAGCTCTAACAGCTACGTAAGTCCACGGATGGTCAAGTTGTGAGGGTATTGCACGTTATTTCGAGTCTAGATGGCCGCGATGGCGGAACAAGCTGGGCATGTGCTGGTATGGCATCAGCGCAGCGAGAGTACGCCGGGCTAAAAGCGGAAATCTTGACAACCTATCGAGAAGGTGAGTCGGGTGATGTCAGGGATTATTTGCAGCAGAAGCGTGAGCCTGTTCCTGTGTCAGCGATCGGTCCAGCAAACTATCCACTACGTTGGCATCCGCAATTGTCAAGGTCTGTTGAGGCGGCGATTAATAGATGCGATGTAGTGCATGTGCATGGATTGTGGGAAGATATTCAGTATCAGGCTGCCCGTAGGGCTGTTAACGCGGGCAAGATTGTTGTTCTGACGCCGCATGGTATGCTCGATCCTTGGTCATTGGAGCAAAGTAAGTGGAAAAAGAAGCTTTATTGGATGGCACGCTGGCAAGGTTTATTTCATAGTTTGACGGCGTGTCACTATATTACGAGCTCCGAAAAGGAGCTTGCGAATATTGCTATCCCCAATCGACTATCGGCTATTGTTGAACCACTAGGTATTCCAACTCCACTCTGCATTTCCACTGGGAAGGGCTGCGCCGATGGGGTCGTGAGGCTTTTATTTTTGTCGAGAATTCACCCGAAGAAAAACTTGGAGTTTATCTTTCGATGTCTACAGAAGGTGAACGTGAGATGGGAATTGACGATTGCAGGGAGTGGTAGCGCGGACTACGAAAAGCAGTTGGTGCAGCTTGCAAAGCAGCTCGAAATTGATGATCGAGTTAGGTTTATAGGATCGGTACAAGGGCGACAGAAATGGGATGTTTTTGGTGAAGCGGACGTGTTTGTGCTGCCAAGCCTGCAGGAGAATTTTGGGATTGTCGTGATTGAAGCCCTAAGCGTTGAAATTCCAGTTATTATTTCCACAAACGTTGGTTTGGCGCAAGATTTGATGGGACAGCGCGGTGTAAGTGTCTTACCTCTCGTAGAGACTGAATGGGTGCATTGTATTGAGAATCTACGGAATCTGAAGGCGACACGTCCTGACAAATTCACGATCCAATCCAAGTACTCGTGGGAGGCAATCGCGAGTGCATGGAAAGTTCATTACGAACGCCTAGCAAATGATCGGTCCTGATGCTGAATGAACATACGAAATTATCGCATGATTTAGATGCGGCGGGGTGCAATGAAAATCGTTTTTTGTTGGAGTAATATTTCTGGATATATGGCCGCATGTTGGCGAGAACTCTCTGAGCGAGGGGTCGGTGTACATGTTTTGGCTTACGGAAATAGTTCGGAAACATCGTTCAATACATCGTTGATGCAAGGGGTTTCCTGGTCGTCTTTGGGAGATGATCAAAAGGCAGACTGTCGGTATGTTGAACAAGTCGTTGCAGCGCAGGAACCTACGACAGTCGTGATTGCTGGATGGTTGAATCCTGCCTATCAAAAATTGGTGCATAGCAGAGCCTTGCAAGCGTGTCATTTTGTTATGGGAATGGATACGCCTTGGAAGGGAGGGATACGACAGAGACTGGCACCATTCGTGCTGCGATCTTACTTACAGAAAATCTCCACCGTATGGGTGCCCGGCGAGCGGGCTTGGGGTTATGCGAGGAAATTGGGGTTTCCTGCGAATAGGATTGAAAAGGGGCTATACGGAATTGACCATAAAAGGTTGCGTTCTATTTATAACGCGCGAACTTTGGCAAGCTGGCCTAAGCGTTTTTTGTTTTTGGGAAGATTGCACGCAGAGAAAGGGATTGACCTTTTACTGAGGGCTTATGAGAAATACGCGACATCGCAAAAGGATCCTTGGCCACTGACTGTTGCGGGAATTGGCCCGTTGGAAAAGGATGTTTCAAATGTTGCGGGGGTCGAATATGCGGGATTTGTTCAGCCGGACGATTGCGCCGAATTAATGAAGAAAGCGGGAGTCTTGGTATTGCCGAGCCGTTACGATCCGTGGCCGCTAGCATTGGTGGAGGGGGCTGCGGCTGGGCTACCGGTTTTGGCGAGCAACCGATGTGGTTCTGCCGTTGAGGTGCTTCGGCAGTTGCACAATGGCCTGCATTGTGATCCGACCATAGATGGAATTGCTGAAGGTTTAAGTTTTTTTCATGGTCAATGGGGGGGGCTTCCGCAGATGGGAAGTCATGGGGTCGAATTGAGTGCTTGTTATTCAGCCCAGAAGTGGTGTGACATACTGCTCAGAATCGCCAAGTAGTTGTCTTTTTGTGCACTTTCCGACGCTTTTCGGTATGGAATTCGCGAAAAAGTCGTTAGATGCCTACCAAAAGCTTGTGATTTGGTAGTGGATAGGTAAACTAAGTGGGTTAGTGGGGGTAATCCCCTGGTTTTAACAGCTGTTAGGGTCAGGTCGTTTTTTTCGAGAGGTGTTTCATGATGCGAAGTATGTTGCTAGGGCTTGCCTTAGCAGTCGTTGGCCTATCGGCCACGGCAAACGCAGCTGCGATGAGTTTTCGCGGTGCGGTAAACGGTGGTGCGTACAATGGTTTGACGTACAGTTTGAACTTCAACGTTGCGGATGCTCCATCCACTGGTGCTGGCAACGTCACAACAAGTTCAATCTCCGGTGGTTCGTTGGTGTTTAGCAATGCGACAACGCTGACAGTTAGCGGTGGTTCGGTTAATTTTGGTGACAACATCAACTTTAACTTCAATCCAAACCGCGATGTTTTGGGTTTCATTGTGAACTTTTCCAACGCACAAACGTTGCGATTCACCTACGATGCAGCCAATAGTGCTGTATCGAACGGTGTGAACCTCAACAACATGTATGAGTTCATGTACTCATTCGGTCCAGGTTCGCCATTCCCAGGCAATGGTTATGCAAACTTGGTTGACGTAAGTTCTTTCGGTGGCGGTACTGGTTCTGTTCAGGCAGTTCCAGAGCCAGCTTCGATGGGCCTTTTGGCACTCGTAACTCTGGGTGCTGGTGGGGTTGCCTATCGTCGTCGCAAGATTGCAAAGAAGTAACAAGTCTTTGGATCTAATAGTTTTCGCACTAAGAAAGCTGATCGCCTTCCGGTGGTCAGCTTTTTTTATTGATTTTTACCAGGTCTGCCTGCTTCTAGCTATTTTGGGGCGAAGCCACAAAACGGGCTGAGTCACCCTCAAGTGTGGCTTGTTGTCACTTTTTCGCGGTAGATTTCGGGCTGGCCGTTTTATGGGAGATTTAGCGGCAACGAGCTAATTGCGAAAAGTTCAAGTGACGATTCGACTTGACAGGTGTAGTCACTCTTAGACTTGCGAGATACCTGTATGTCGTTGGATTTCGCTTTGTAGAGCCGTAACAAAACTTGTGATTAACAAGAAGTGATTCGACATTGGATTGGGTGCGTGGTGACGATTTTACGGTAGGTTGTTACCTGCAAGGCATCGGAATGTTGAATTCTGCTACTAAATTTCTCATTCTCGGACTACACTGAACAAGCAGAGAGATTGTCTTGGCGATACAGACCAAGATTCCACGATAGCGAAGCAGATATGAACAAATTAGCGGTTGCTTGGACGATGTTGTTGCTTGGTAACATTGTATTGTTGCTTGCCAGCATTCGCAGCATGATGGCTTTGGAATATTATCAGTTCTTGCCAGTCATATTTATTGCAGAATCGCTTTTGATCTATTTCCGTTGGGATCGGAAATGGCGAGCACCAACAAGTAGGCTGGCGATTACTCTTTTGGCTGCCGGGCTCATAGCTGCTTGTGCAGCCATTTTCTTTTTTTCTCCCCGCTGGGCCACTTTGTCTTTTATCCTGATCTCGGGAAGTTGGTTCTTGTCGCATTATGAGGCAGAGGGAAGAGCAACTCTTATTGCTCTTTGGCCTCCGCTTTGGTTGTTTTTTCGGATACCTTCGGAGGCGGAATCGGGGCTTGTATTTGGATTGCAACAGGCGAGTTCATTTTTGGCCAGTAGTTCACTTGACCTTTTAGGTGTTATTCACCACCGTCAGGGGAACATTATTGATTTGCCTGCTGGGACTTTGTTTGTGGAAGAAGCATGTAGCGGAGTTCAGTCCGTTTTTACTCTTCTCTTTTGTGCATTGTTTTTGATACCGCTGTATCATCGTTCTGTATGGTTGGTACCTTTCTATGTAATTGCTGGTGCCATTTGGGCAATGGTTCTGAATCTATTTCGGATTGTGGCAATCGCTGTTGCACTGGATTGGTACGGAATGGACCTGTCTAAGGGATGGCAACATGAGGTTTTGGGCTATTTTTGTCTTACTCTCGCGATTGGAATGTTGTTGACTACAGATCGCCTGCTGGCTGTTTTGTTCTTTCCTACTCCGGCAACAAATATACCGTTTGGTGGGGTGAATCCGCTCAACACCGTTTGGAATAAACTATTTGCGGTTAATCTCGGCCAACTGCCGGAAGTAGATCAAGGGGCTTCAAATCATAAGGCAGCTATGCGGAGCAACAAAAGTGAATCCATTTCACCAGTGCTCAGCAGTACCGCAATCGTCTTCTCTTTAGTCGTTATCAGCTTACAGAGTTGGATTCTTGCACGGGAAGGGGCGATTCAAAGCCAAGCATCGCTTACAGCGACATGGCGACCTTCCAGTAATCCATTTAAGAGTATTAATGGATTGGAAGTGATTTCCCATAAACAAGTGGAAGGCTCGATCGACATGCCATTCGGACAGTTGTCCGATGTTTGGGAGTGTCGATTTAATCAGATTCCGATTCAAATCGCATTTAGCCAACCGTACCCAGAGTGGCATGATTTGCGGGTCTGTTACCGGGCAAGCGCTTGGCGATTGATGGACAGTGAGGAGTTTTTGTCGGCTGGAGGAAATGAAGAGTGGTCTGCAGTTCAGGGTGAGTTGATGGACTCCAAAAATCGTTTTGGGTATGTTTTCTTTAGTGGACTCGCTCTGGGCTCAGGGGAACCATTAAGCGTACCTCCAACTGGAGTATTGCCAGCACTTGGAAGAATGATTGATAAGAACATCTCGAAACGATTTGGGTTGCATACCGAGCGGGCTGCAATGGTGCAATTGTTCATAACAGCGGATGGAAAAATGTCCAGAACGTTGCAGGAAGGCTTGCAGAAGTTGCACTTTGAAACGCGGAGTGTCTTGCAAGCGGAACTCAAATCCGCCTTAGGCAATTAGGGATTGCGAGAAGCGATGGTTTGCTTTGTTTCCAAGTTATGGGTGTGAGTTGTTAAAATGATTCGATTATGGCATGCTGTACGACGCTGGTTCCGTTATTCGGTCGTGCGCCCATTCTTCAACTTCATCTATTCATTTTCCACCCGACGTGGAATTCTGTATTGGCTGAGTTTGTCATGGTTGTTTCCCCCACTTCGCCGTTTTTTCCGGCGTTTCTTTCGCTTTGAACCACCTCATTGGCTAAAGTCGGTTGCAACCGTTGCTGCGCCACCGAAGTATGTCAGAAGTACCTCTCAATACTTCAATCCATTTTTTTGGCTTGTATGGGGAGTTCAGTTTCCCATTACATGGGTATTGAGCCGACCTTATTTAAATCTTGGGCCAGCCCTCCCAACGATATTAGTAGCTGTTTTTCTTGTCGTGGGGTGGTTTAACGGTTTGGGCGGGGCAACGCCTGGCAAAATTGAACAATATCGATTGAAGCTTAATTTAGCACTTTCAACCGAGAGCTACGAGGAGGCGCGAGTTGCAGCGCGGACGTTGTCAGATATTTTTCCTGACAATCAAGAATATCAGCGACAGCTAGCGACGATTGAAACAAAGTGTGGAAATCAATCTGCCGCTGCTGAGATGATGAATTTCTTGGTTCGGACGAAGAATGATGGAACAGCTGCGTTATGGTTAGTCAATAACATCTTGAAGCTTCAGGATGTGAAGAAGTGGACAGCCGAGCAACATCAATATTTCCTGAAGTTGATCGATATCGCATTGCAAGACTTGAAGGGAAAGAACCTAGATGTTGCTAAAGGAATGATGGCGTTTTATCTGGCAGAAACAGGTAATTCAAGAGATGCACTTCGCTTTTTTGCCGACATAGCCCCGAGGGATGAGAAGCTCTATCTGTTGGCGGCCGTCATGGCAAAACGGTCAGGGGATGATCGCACAGCAGCTGACTTAGCTAGAGAAGGTTACCGTTATTTTAGGGCAGCGGTGAGTACTCAACCGAACAACGTTGAATTGCGCATCTCTGAAGCACAATGTTTGGGTTTGATGGGCAATTACGAAGATGCGGTCAAATTACTTGGCGATGCTTACTCGGCGATGCGAGATGAGCGCCTTAAAAATGAGATTTCAACCATTTATGTGGAATGGGCAAATGACCTCGGGAAATCTGGAAATGTTTCTCGTGTCTTGGTTCAGCGACTAGATTTGTTGCGCAGGGCTCTTGCGCTGACGCCGGAAAGCAATTTAGTTTCTGAAGCTGTAGCCGATTTGATCATCGATTGCGCCCAGAATAAGGATAGGGAAGTTGAAGTTCTGAGAGCGGCGTTAGCACAAGGTATTTCGCCAGGGATGATGCATTTTGTGGAGGGAACGGCAGCATTGATTAACGGCGACAGTGAGACTGCGCGATCTCGGCTCGAGCTAGCTTCGCAGACAATGAATGATGTTCCGGCTCTTTTGAATAATCTTGCCGTAGCACTATCCGAGGGTGAAAATGAGAATTTGTCTCGTGCGTTGGAACTGGTGAACATGGCTGATACGCAATTGCCCAATCATCCGTACATTCATGAGACGCGAGGTCAGATTTACTTCAAGCAAAAAGAGTATTCAAAAAGCATTCCCGATTTGGAGTTTGCGCTCTCTGCTGCCCAGCTCCGATTAGGAGCTTATGATTCACTGCGAAAAGCATACCGTGAAATTGGGCAAGTGGAATTGGCAAACAATTATGAAAAACTGTATGACGACTTAAAGGTTCTGACCGATGCTGCGAAAGACGCAAATTTGAAGTCAGATGAATTAGTAGTGCCTGAGTTGACGCCATCGCCTTCTACGGACAAAGCTAAGCCTCCGTCTGCAGCAAACAATGACGATGGGAAGTCGTAAAGACAACGGTAAATTGATGAAAATATGGTTCTGGGGGGAGTGAGTACGATAAACATGACAACCTTGAATCGTCTTTTTGATTTGCCAATATGTTAAACATTTCAGAAAATCGCCGTGCGCGCAAGTGGTCGCGAAAAGAGTTGGTAGGGCGCTTATTATGGCAGGCTGTCGCATTTCTGTTTAGGTACAGCCCGCGACTATGCTGGGGCTGGCGAGTGTTGTTGCTTCGATTATTTGGGGCTACTATCGGTAAAAATGTGCGCATTGACCCTACGGCCAGGATCTTCATTCCTTGGAATCTTGTAATTGACGACTGGACATCCATCGGCTTCGATGTGCTTGTGTACAACCTAGGAAAAGTGACCCTCGGTAAGCAGGTTACTATTTCGCAGCGATCTCATCTTTGTGCCGGAACCCATGATCATCGAGATCCAGCGATGCCGCTTTTGAAATGCACGATCGAAATTCAGGACGGTTGTTGGGTTTGCGCGGATGCCTTTATTGGGCCCAACGTGGTTGTTGGCGAGAAGTCCGTGGTTGGGGCTCGAGCAGTTGTTACAAAGAGTTTTGGTCCAAGCTTGATTGTCGTGGGGAACCCATGTCGAGTGAT
This sequence comes from Planctomycetota bacterium, assembly GCA_017303505.1. GTDB lineage: Bacteria > Planctomycetota > Planctomycetia > Pirellulales > Pirellulaceae > JAFLCP01. The sequence goes on from JAFLCP010000020.1 coordinate 17,790, forward strand.
TGGACCTCGCGAGTTTCATGCAGGATAGAGGCAACATCAGTATGCAACTCCAAATTTCCGTTTGTATCCCAACCAAGAATGAAGAGAAGAATTTAGGAAGCTGTCTTTCGTCTCTTCGTAATGAGTTTGACGATGTGTGGGTTGTGGATTCGGGGAGTACGGATGGGACGATCAAGATCGCCAAGGAGTTTGGGGCCAAAACAGCGAATTTTCAGTGGAATGGGGAATTTCCTAAAAAAAGAAACTGGGCTTTACGCAATCTGAATTTTGTTCATCCCTGGGTTCTTTTTTTGGATGCTGATGAAAGCGTCACACCTCTCTTTATTCAAGAGTTGCACCAAATTATTCCGCACACCCAAAACGTCGGATTTTGGCTGTCATACACCAACTACTTTATGAATCGAGAGTTGTTGCATGGTGATCCAATGCGTAAGCTCGCATTGTTTCGCCGTGATGCCGGCGAGTACGAACAGATACCTGAATTTGGGTGGTCGAGTCTTGATATGGAGATTCACGAACATCCCGTTCTTCAGGGAATGGTTGGAGTCCTGAAATCCAAGATCGAGCATCGAGATTACCGAGGCTTGCAGCATTACATAGCCAAGCACAACGAGTACTCTTTGTGGGAGGCTAAGCGATTCCTTTGGCTGAAAAGTGCTGAGGCTTCGAAATGGTCCGAACTCACGCCAAGACAGCGATTCAAGTACAGAAATTTGGACAAATGGTGGCTATCCCATCTTTACTTTTGGGGGGCCGTTTTGATAAAACGCGGGTTCTTGGATGGACGATACGGATGGAATTTTGCTTGCCTCAAGAGACGGTATTTTCAGGAAATTCGACTGAAAATAATTGAACTGCGCGACCCTAAGGCGGTGGGCTAAGCAAAACAGATGTGTTCTGGAATTGACTGACGATCAAGAAATACTGAAAGAAGTCTTGTAATGACGAAGTCCGCATTGATAACCGGTATTACTGGCCAAGATGGCAGTTTTTTAGCTGAGCTACTTCTGGAAAAAGGGTACAAAGTACATGGTTTAGTTCGCCGCGCAAGTACCTTTACCACAGGAAGAATCAATCATATCTATCAGGATCCGCATACCAATCCGCGGCTGACTTTACATTACGGTGATTTGACGGATGGGCAATCATTATCGAACTTAGTTTTGGAAATCGAGCCCGACGAAATTTACAACTTAGGCGCTCAAAGCCATGTTCGAGTATCATTCGATCAGCCTGTTTACACGATGGATGCTACGGGGCGCGGAGCGTTGAATGTGCTGGAAGCCGCTCGCCTGCTGAAACGAAAGAAAGACGTCAGGGTTTATCAAGCGTCGAGCAGTGAGATGTACGGGGACGTATACGAGGTTCCCCAAAAGGAAACAACACCCTTTAATCCCCAATCGCCCTATGCTTGTGCCAAAGTCTATGCGTTCCACCAAACGGTGAATTATCGCAGGTCTTACGGGCTTTTCGCGAGTAATGGGATTCTATTCAATCATGAGTCGGAGCGTCGCGGAGAAACGTTTGTGACTCGCAAAATTACTCGCGCCGCGACACGAATCAAGATGGGGCTCCAAGACAAGCTCTATCTAGGCAACATCGATGCCAAACGAGACTGGGGGTATGCTAAGGACTACGTCGAAGCGATGTGGCTGATTCTACAGCATCATGAGGCAGATGATTTCGTAATTGCGACCGGTGAAACGCGTACTGTTCGCGAGTTTTTGGGTTACGTTTTTAGTCATTTGGACCTTGATTGGGAAAAGTACGTCGAAATCGATCCTCGGTACTTCCGACCTGCGGAAGTCGATCTGTTGTTAGGCGATGCTTCAAAATCTGAACGACTCTTAGGTTGGAAACCGAAAACCGATGTTCGCGAATTGGCTCGAATCATGGTAGAACATGACCTGGAATTAGCGGAACGCGAACTTCATGCAGGGAATTTTCAGCGTTAAATTATGGCCTCGGTATAGGCAAGCGTTTTACCCATTCATAAATGATTTCAAGGGCCATTCACATCAAAGTGCAATGGCCCTTTGTTCGTTTGCGCTCATTCTTATACGCTTAGAACCCAGAGAGTGGGATTGGAAAACGTGAGTACGATCAAAATGGAAAACATTCACCCATGAAAACCGTTGGCATCATCGGGCTAGGATACGTGGGCTTACCGCTGATCGATACTTTTCAGCGAGCGGGATATCGTACTTTAGGGTTTGATACCGATCAAACAAAGATCGACAAACTGCTTCGTGGTAAGTCTTACATTGCTCATATCCCGGAGACGCTAATCCGGTCCTGGCTGACAGAAAATCGCTTCGATGCCACCAACGACATGAGTCGAATGGCGGAGGCAGATGCACTGCTTATCTGCGTGCCCACACCTCTCACTGCTAGCCGCGATCCCGATTTGCAGTACGTCATCAATACGACCGAAGACATCGCAAGGTCGCTAAGGCCCGGTCAATTGATTGTACTGGAGAGTACGACGTATCCTGGAACGACACGTGAAGTCATGTTACCGATTTTGGAACGGACTGGGCTCAAAGTGGGAGTCGACTTTTTCTTGGCTTACTCTCCTGAACGCGAGGATCCAGGAAACAAGCAATTTACAGCGCATTGTATTCCCAAGGTTGTGGGTGGGTACGATGAGCAATCGCTTAGTCTTGCAAACGAGCTTTATGGGGCAGCTTTCACCAAAACAGTTCCCGTTTCGTCACTGGAAGTAGCAGAGGCCTGTAAGATTTTAGAGAATACCTATCGTGGCGTAAACATTGCCATGGTTAACGAATTAAAAGTGCTGTTCCAAGCGATGGGGATCGATATCTGGGAAGTTATTGACGCTGCGAAAACGAAGCCCTTTGGGTTTCAGGCTTTCTATCCTGGACCAGGTCTAGGTGGCCATTGTATCCCGATTGATCCATTCTACTTATCGTGGCTTGCACGCCGATTCGAGTTACCAACAAAGTTCATTGAACTGTCTGGTGAAATCAACCATTCGATGCCGTTATATGTAGTTCATCGCGTGGCTGAAGCCCTAAATGATCTTGGTAAACCGATTCGTGGTAGTCGAATAGGAATACTCGGTGTCGCCTACAAAAAAGATGTTGACGACCCGCGCGAAAGTCCTGCCTTCAAGCTCATGGAACTGCTAGAAGCGCGCGGTGCGATTTTGAGCTATAGCGATCCTCATATTCCAGCTCTGCCATTCATGCGGAATTACAAAGTCCCACAACTCGTAAGTTGTGAATTGACAGCCTCCTATCTTCAGGGACTGGATTGTGCACTGATCGCTGCGGATCATTCTGCCTTCGACTATCCATTGATCGTATCGAACGCTCCTTTGGTTGTTGACACTCGTAACGCAACCCGAGGCCTGACCGGTGGGAAAGTTGTCAAGGCTTAGCTGGTTTTCCAATAAGAAGCCACTTCTACGCGACATCAGTCCTATACTTCAAATAATGGTTTCTGAAGCCTTTTTTAGGCCACCGTTTTACGCGAATGGTGGAGCGTGGATCCCTGCTCGCTTTCTAAGGCATTGGAGATTGGCAGGCGCCGAATGGCTCCCAGAAAATGGACGAGGTAGCCCTTTCGGGGTGGTTCTGTCGTTATTACCCAAATTTCTCAATTTGAAATAAGCGCAATAATTGACACATCTTGTGCGATGACTACACTTTGATGATTGGAAGTGTAATTTTCCTCTCTATCTTGATCCCGTTGGGGAGACTAGCCAATGCGATTGCCCGTCTGGGGACTTCTGATAACGGTGCTGAGTTCTTTCGTTCCAATGCAAAAAGCAAATGCCGACTGGGATTTGAGAATTCAATTTCCTAATGATGGTTGGGGAAGGGTTACAACCAGTCTTTCTGGGAATTATGTGTCAAACACGGCTGGCACCTTTTATGATGTGACAGTTCCACAACCCCCTAATTCTTCTTTGGTGTTGACCGCTCACGAAAGGAATTTGCAAATACTAAGCGGGGTAAACGATAGTGCTTTGCAATTCGGAAACGATTTTTCGTACAACCTATCATTACAGCTGGGAAGTAAGTTTGATCAGTGGAGTGGAGAGGCGGTGAATACCTTCCCCATTCTTGATTTGCAACAGAAAACGATCGCAATCAATCAGCCCTTGTTTACTCCGATTGACGGTATCTATGAAGTGAACGCAAATTACACGTCGGGTTTTCAAAATGTTAAGTTCACATTTAACGGCAACCCGTTGAATTCTATCACCAAGAATACTACTTCTGGAACTTTGTCATGGAGCGAAATCTCCAGCTTTGTGACTTTGGGGAATAACACCGTTTCGGTTTTGGTAACGGACGAAACAGGTTCTGTAAATGATTCCTTTGATTTGGACGTATTCTCACCGTCTGGCGTTCCCGAGCCATCGAGCCTGCTGTTGGTCGGAGCATTTGGGGCTGGTTATATTGGATGGCGTCGTCGTCGTCGCTAGTAGTCGGTAGAATCTACAAACCACAGATTGATGAAATGAAAGTCTGGGCAGAAAATGCCCGGACTTTTTTGTTTTTGCAATGAGCATATAGTGTCGCTTGCATTCGATTTGGAGTTTTCTGACACACTCTCTGCACTTGTGCTTTGCCGGTAGGGCGAAAATGGATAGCAATAACTCAGTTCTGCATATGCCTGTTCTGATGGAAGAGGTCACGCAGTTCGCTCAACCACAGTCCGGTGAAATATGGGTGGATGGAACGGCGGGTGGTGGAGGACATACCGCAGATATCTTGCAAGTGGTCCAGCCACACGGGCATGTAATTGCGATTGATAGAGATCCTGCCGCCTGCCTCAAACTGCAAAAACGATTTGATCAACAAGCCGTTATCGTCGTTAACGACAGTTACCATCATCTACCTTTACATCTCGATCGCATAGCTGAATCGATCGGAGTGGCAAAGCCCCTTCTGGTAGATGGTATTCTGTTAGATCTCGGTCTGTCATCCGATCAGTTAGCGGATCGCGAACGCGGCTTCAGTTTTCAAAGCGATGGTCCTTTGGACTTGCGATACAATCCCAACGAAGGGGAATCGGCTGCTGAATTATTGCGTTATATACGCGAAGAAGACTTGGCCAATATCATCTATCAATTTGGGGAAGAGCGATTTTCGAGACGCATCGCTCGGCGTATTGTCGAACAACGCAAAATAGAACCGATTGAAACCGCCAAACAACTCGCCGATCTGATTCATCGCTCTGTTCCAGGGCGCATCCACGGCCGAGTCGATTCAGCCACTCGCACGTTTCAGGCCTTGCGAATTGCCGTGAATCGCGAGCTAGAAATCGTCGAAAAAGCGTTACGCGAATTGCCTGCCTGTTTGAAACCGGGGGGGCGATTTTTGGTCATCAGTTTTCATTCGCTCGAAGACCGCTTGGTAAAACACATCTTTCGGGAGCATGAAGCTCTCGAAGTCCTGACGAAAAAGCCTATTGAGGCCAGTGATGATGAAGAGCGTCGCAATCCGCGAAGTCGTAGTGCAAAGCTAAGAGTTAGCAAGCGGAAGTAACGCGGCTGTCGCATTGACCAAAGAAGGTTACGTCGCAGGTGACTGCGAGGCTAGCGATTTAATGAATGTTCGACTGCTCCAAATGGCGGTTCTATTGCTCCTACACGCTTGCCTCTCATGCGAACGCTAAAAACGGTCCATGGATTGGAATGGGGGGCTGAGTGTAGTGGGCCAACGAGTTGGTCCACAGCTTAGCGACTCAAGACAAGTTTCAATCGACATGTTAACTTTTGAAGCTTCACAGGAACAATGTCTCTAGTTTGGGAACATGTTTCACGTCTTGAAGACCGTAGCCGTACGAACGCTGGATTCGTAACCGAATTGCCTGAATGGTGTGCCAATGATAAAGCATGGAAGTCTGGGGGCGCTTGTTGCAACTATTGTTTTTTGGGGCTCTTCATTTTCCCTCGCTGATTTTACGTTTAACTTGACGATCAGCGGACGCGGGGCTGTTTTGGTTTCCGCAGGCGGGCCAACGACCACCTACGAGACAACGCCCAGCCAGCCGATAGACGTCGCCAACGATTTCGCAAAACTCGTTGCAATTCCGACTTCCATCGATATCACTGGGGTTTCATCGCCCGTTGTTGCGTTGCAGCAAGGCGATAATCTCAAGCTTGATCTCCCAACCATTTTAGGAAGTAAATTCATCGAATGGACTGGTTCGTTTGTGCCATCCATTGATCCGAATGACCCGAATCCAGAACCACAGGATCCCACTGACAACACCTATTTTGTTTATCAACCTGTGCCTTCCGAAGTGAAGTCAATACAGGCAAATTTTTCGTCCGATATTGCAAGTGTCGGAATCGATGAAGTGGCATTTAGCTTCGATGGCCAAAACACCTGGGTAATGGCTAGCGAATGGAACTTTACAGGGGACGATGACCTTAATCTTCCACCAAGCTTTAGTGGCAATACGACTATCGTCATGAATTGGGATGACCTAATGTCTCAGGTAATCGTCGGGCAACTGAATCCAGTTAACCTTCGCATTACGGATAAGACCGGCTCGCAGTTTTTCGATGGTTTTGATCTAGATGTCTTTACTCCCAGCTCTGTACCTGAGCCATCCAGCATTGTCCTTCTTTCGCTCTCCGCAGCAGTCTTTTTGGGGGTTCGCTCGAGACGCCGGGTTCGATGAGTACCGGGCTAAGGGGCTCGCGACAGACGGTGATGTATAGTTGAGCAGGGGTTACCCAACTTTTCTCAGTATCGTTGGGGCATCGCGATCGCAATATCTGTTGGCGCCATTGTGGATGGCGACGTGGCGGTACTTGCAACAAATGCGGAAATCCATTAACAATGCTCGATAGTTGCGAAATTTACACTATCCCCACTCCCTGCGGATTAACTCATGGACGACACCGTCATCGATACCCTGCTCAGTCTCAATCAACGCTTACTCGATGCCATTATGGAAGGTGATTGGGGCACCTACGCTGAGTTGTGCGACGAAACACTCACCTGCTTCGAACCTGAGTCCAAAGGTCATTTGGTCGAAGGACTTCCGTTCCATCATTTCTACTTTGCACTCAATGAAAATGGCGATGGTGACGAATCCAACGAGTTGCTCCGCGGCCCAGATGTCGAACCGCCAATGATCCAAGTCACCATGGCTTCGCCCCATGTGCGACTCATGAACGATGCAGCCGTTTTGAGCTACGTCCGATTGGTACAAATGCTCGATGAAACCGGTTCGCCGATCACCAAGTCGTGCCAAGAAACTCGCGTGTGGCAATTGATCGATGATCAATGGAAACATGTCCATTTCCATCGGAGTTTGTAGTGGGGCCTGCGACGGTGTCGCGGGACTGAGGTCGAGAGGAAGTTGAGCGACGAGATGTGCAAGAAGACGCCTAGCCTCCGCTAGCGCTGCGGCTACGGCCTAAACGAAGAGACGGCGGCTACGGGCTAAACGAAGGGAATGATTGATGGCTACCAAGGTGGGTAACTATGCGGTGTATCTGTTAGTGCGGTGGGTCTTTGCCGCCGTACAGATACTCCCATTAGAACGTTGCGATCGCTATTGCCATCTCCTCGCTAAACTATTGGCCCATGTCATCCCCGTTCGCCGCAGACTCATCGATGAAAACTTGCGGTTGGTCTTTCCCACTTGGACCCAATCTCAAATCGATCAAACACGCGAAGCGACATGGCACCATTTGCTGCTCATGGCCTGCGAAATCGCACATGCCCCGCGCAAAATTCATCGCACCAATTGGCGCGAGCACTTTCGAGTCCTCAACGCCCGCGAAATGGTCTCGCATATGTTGGATGAACGGCCAACCATTTTGGTGACTGGCCACTATGGCAATTTTGAACTCACTGGCTTTATCACAGGCGTCTTTGGACTCCCCACCTCGACCATCGTTCGCCCGCTCGATAATCCCTATCTGCATCAATATTTCGAGGATTTTCGCAGCCTCAATGGCCAATACATGATCGATAAACAAGGCTCCTCCAACGAGATCCAAGAGCTCTTGGATCGCGGTGGTATTTTGACGTTGCTCGCCGATCAATATGGTGGCCCGAAAGGCTGTTGGGCAAAGTTCTTAGGCCATCCTGCTTCGTGCCATAAAGCTCTGGCGCTGTTTACGTTGACTTCGAAAGCCCCGATGTTGGTGGTTTATAACCGACGTCTATCGAAACCGCTTACATTTGAAATGGGGCATATCGCAACGGCGGATCCAGAGGTACCAGGCGATCATCTTTCAGGCGTGCAAGCGTTGACTCAGTGGTACAACGACAATCTGGCGATTCCCATTTTGAAATGGCCCGATCAATATTGGTGGGTCCACCGCCGGTGGCGCGGCGAACCACCAGCTCGGAGAAGGAAGGAAGCGTAGCACGGCAGTCCCTGCCGTATCTTAACGCGGTCGCGTGACGTAGCACGGCAGTCCCTGCCGTTTTCGTCTAACGACAGTTTTTGTCGTGTGAGATAAATGATAAGTCGATTAGAAAATGTTGAAGCGGCCGAGGACGGCGGTTTGACGCTTACGGCTGAGGACAGCCGTGCTACGTGACGGCTGAGGACAGCCGTGCTACGTGACGGCAGAGGACTGCCGTGCTACGTGCGATGCCAATACAAATACTGATCGGAAGATAGATTCGCGCGGATGGGATTTTCTGCGATGTAACGTTGGTACGATTCGAATTCCTCGGCGTTACGAACCAGTCGATCAAATGGCTCCGGTTGCCATAAGTCCCCCTTACGCCCCAAGTGCTTATTGATCAGGCGAGCCGAATACCTTAACCAACTTGGTCGAATCGTTTCAAAACAGTTTTCATCCCGAAACTGAAATAAGATATGAATATGATTCGGCATGATCACAAAACTGTCCAGATCGTATCGGTCTGCGTCGAAATAATGCAAAACACCTGCCATGATTTGGGCTACCTCTGGCTGTCGAAACCAGCATTCACCATGACACTTGTCGAGCTCAATGTTGACTTGCTGCGATACCTTCTCTCGAACTCCATTTCGAATTTCGGGCTGCATGCTTTGCGCAAAGAACCGATAGTCCTGCCAACGAAACGGAATAGCATTCGTAGCTTTTCGTCGAGCTGGATCGTTTTGCCAAAGCCATTCCGTCACTTCAGCTTCAATGCGTTCGATCGCCGACTTGGGTAACGAATCCATAAACCTCATCGTCCAGAAAACGGTCACGCCCGGCTGAAACCAATGAGGCAAGAATCGCTTCGTGATCTGATAGTCGTTGGCTGGTTCGAAAAGGTGGAACTGCTCTGTTTCGTGTTGGTCCATAAAAAATCTCCTTGTGATATAAATGTCTATGTGTAGTGTATGGGTGTGATGTGTTGTGTGGCAATTAGAGGTAGGTGTTTTTTTGTAATACGTGTTTTTTTGTGTAGGTTATGAATGTGGGATATCGCTGGGGACGGGAAGAGAAGTAGAAATAGAGAGGTGGAAGAGAGAGGAAACGGCAGGGGACTGCCGTTTGACGCTTACGGCTGAGGACAGCCGTGCTACGTGACGGCAGAGGACTGCCGTGCTACTATTGGTTTGAACAGCCTAAGCCGGTAAACTGTGGGGGTATTGGCCAAATCGCCATTTTTCATTATTCACTTTTAGCGAGATTCCACGTGGCTAACGCCCCCTACCCTACCCCGCCAGAAACGTTCAGCTCGAAGGGACTGTCGAAACAACTCTTTCGCATCGCCCTTCTCTCCCTTGTCGGAATCTCGTTCGTTGGTTGCGATAGCGGCAAAAAAGATGAAGAAATCAAAGCGGGCAATAGCGGCTATGCGGTAGCCGATGATAAAGGAACCACTCCGGCCGCTGACAAAAATGAAACCAGCCCACCGGCAACAGAAAACATACCAGCCGCTGCTCAAGATTTAGCCAATAAAGCCGCTCAACAGCCAACCACCAGCGGCGGAACACCGGCCGCTGCCCCAACCCCTAATACACCAGCGACCTCAACACCCGCTGGCTCAACACCCGCTGGCTCAACACCGGCAGCTTCAACCACTGCAGGCTCGACACCAGCTGGAGCCACCCCTGGCAAAACGGGCGGTGTGGTCAATGAAGCTCCGTCCTTTGCAACCCTAACGTATCCCACCTCCGAAGAAAGCACCGACCTTATCGCCTTCTTGATCAAGGCCGATACTGCTGTACGTGATCTGGCGGTGTGGGGAAGCCAAGGCATGGTGCCAGAAGCTCAGTTCCGCGCTCAAGGAGCGCGAATCTTGGAATTGAAATTAACGGCTGCCACCAAGTTGTTAGAGAAAAAAGATCTCAATGAAAACGACTTGCGACTCGCACGCAAAGCCAAGTTACAAGCTCTCTCGCAACTCAGCGGCCTAGGTGATGTCAAAGCGAACGACGCACTCCGAGCCTATGTCGATGAAGTGATCACCAGCGGTGACCCTGAACTCGTTCACAACGCTCGCTTGATGCAATTGGGCTACGCTGCCGAAGCGCTCATGGGTGGTAAGTCCAAAGATCCCAATGAACTGCTGTCGCGCATCGACGAAGTTTTGTCCGATGAAAACTATCGTGGTGCAGTCGAATTGATGCAGGTCCGACAAGCCACCGGTTTGCTCGAACAAATGGGCTACAAAGAACAAGCCACGGCCGTCCGACAAAAAGTCGGCAAGCTGTTCGAAAATAGCAAAGACCCCAACCTCGCCAACGCCGCTTGGCAGATCTTGGCCGAACAACATCCAGCTACCAATGCAATGCGGGATGCGATGCAAGCTGTCATGAAAGGTGAAGCGAGCGCCAAAGAACAATTGAAGGCAGCTGCCGAACGCATGATCGCAGAACTGCCACCGGAACGCACTGTGATGTTTTTGGTAAGCCAAATAGTCAATGTGGAATTTAGTGGTCAACCAGAAGCAGCGTCGATTATGGTCGACGTGGCTACAGCCAATCTGGATAAAATCCAAGATGAAGCCGCCAAAGCCGAAGTGGCCAAACTTTTCGAAGGCTTTAAGTTGCGACAAGGTATTGTCGGTAAAGAAGTTTCCTTTGCAGGTTTAGTCGACACTGCCGGCAAGCCACTCGATTGGAACGCTTATGCGGGCAAGGTGGTCTTAGTCGATTTTTGGGCTACTTGGTGCCAACCTTGTTTAATCGAATTGCCCAACGTTGAAAAGGCATATGCATCGCTCAAAGATAAAGGCTTTGAAGTGATCGGCGTAAACCTCGACGACGATGTGGCGGATTTGCAAGCTTTCTTTAAGCAAAAAACATTGCCATGGATAACCTATCGCAGCTCGGACACTACCAAAATCGGTTTTGAAATGCCGCTCGCCAAAGAGCTCGGTGTGCAAGCGATTCCGTTTGTGTTGCTCATCGGCAAAGATGGCAAGGTAGCCAAATTGCATGTTCGCGGTGAAGGACTCATTCCAGCAATCGAAGAGTTGCTGAAGTAGCTCGGCTCAGGATCGCTCCCGCAACAATGGCTTCAGCCGTTGTTGCGGAGGTTATGGTGAGGCTACAAAAGTATGCCCCCCTCTCTTTTCCTGGCTTCCCTTTACTGTTTGCGTAGGTTAACATATGTGAACTATTTGCCTTATTCTGCTGCACGGACGCGGGAACTTATTGACGGAGTATCTTGCCGTGTTATTTACGCAGAAATTAAACGAATCGCCTTATTGCCTTCGCTTCGCTTACACAACTTGGCTTACTCATGAAGTGCCAAAGACATCCATACAACTTGCGGTTCAACGGGCGCAAGTTGAACTGCAGGCGAGTGAAATAAATCTGCTGGAACATCGAATCGCCGACAATCAAATTCAGTTGTTGCTTAGCACTAAGCCGACACACTCGCCCACTTTCATCGCGCGAGTCACCAAAGTAAAAATGTCGGCCGCTCTTTCAGCGCAAAATCACAATCAAGTACTGAAACGCGAATTTTCTCTTCGGTCGGTTGGGGAGAACACAACAAAGGATCTTTTGAGCTATCTCCAAAAGCAGGTTTTGCGACGGAAGTTTGTCGATGATAGGTTTTCTGATTCACTAACGCCTTTTTCGAGGGCGTACAAGCTAACGCCAGGTGAATGCCAGAAAACCTCTTACGGCTACTATTGGTACGATCTACATTTGGTACTTGGCACCACGGACCGTTACTGCGTCGCTGAGGAGAGGGTCTGGAAGGCAATTGTCGAGGCAACAGAGAATTGGCATCAAGAGCTTGGTTATCAAATAAACTCTATCTCGCTTTTGCCTGATCACGTTCATTTATTGAATCGCCCCTGTATCAATACATCACCTCAACAGGTTGGCGAAGGCCTTGTTGAGCGACTCAATCGCATTCCGATAATGCAGAACATTTACCGCCCCACATTTTATGTGGCAACGCATGGTGTTTATGCGATGAACGCGGTACGCAATTTGCTGCGTGCGAAGAGTGAAGGCTGAAAGAGTAAGGGATGTTTGTGGGGGGAACTTCGGTGAGCTAGCCACGCCATAACTTCCGCAGCAACGGCTAAAGCCATTGCTGCGGTGATTCGGCTCAGGAGAGCCGAGCTACGCGCGCCATAGCTTGCTGGGGTGAGGGAAGCCGAGGCGTTTGTCGACTAAGTTAAAGAGTGGCTCGTTGGCTAAGTAACGTTTTAAGTTTGCACATATCATGCGCGTTGTATCATCGACACGACAAGCAGCTTGCGCACCCACATGCGGAGTGATTAAGACGTTGGGCAAGTTCCATAATGGACTGCACTGTGGCAATGGTTCCACTTCCGTTACATCGACCCCCGCAGCTGTAATATGGCCGGATTGCAAACGCTCAATTAACGCTTGTTCATCCACCACTTGGCCGCGTGCGACATTGATCAAGAAACTTCCACGTTTCATTGCATCTAGCACTGAACCATCGATGCAATGATGTGTCGATTCATTGAGCGGCAAAGTTAGAATCAAAACGTCCGATCGAGCCGCTACCTCATGCAGCTTGGTGTGCGGCAGTAGTTCGTCGACTTCTGGCGGAGCATTCTCGGGATAATAGTCCGTCGCCAAAATCTTCACTCGAAAAGGTGCTAGAACTTGAGCTAAGCGACGACCATTGCCACCCAAGCCGATAATGCCCACCGTTTTGCCATGCAAGTCAAATGTAGGACGACGAGTGAAATCTTTGGACTGCATCTGTCGGAAGAAAGTCGGTATGCTCCGCAAAACTCCAAACAACAAGGCAAACGTTTGTTCGGCAACTTGATTCGCAAACAACCCCGATGCACTGCTGACAGGAATGCTCGATTCAATCACTGAAGGTACCAAACAATGGTCTAAACCCGCTGCCGAAGATTGGATCCACTGCAAGCGACCTTGCTTGACGACCGAGTCCCAATCGACCGGGACTTTGGCGTGTCCCAAGAAGATATCGGCATTCATGATCTCCTTTGCGATGCCTTCTTGCCCCGCATTGATGATGTGCGCATCGGGAGCCGTTTGTTGAAGCCATTCCAAATGATGTGGCTCAACAGGATAACAAAGAACAATGTTTAGCGGTGTTTTTTTGTGATTTGTCATCGGTCTTGAATTGGGTCAGGAACGCCATCTGCCTGGAATCAACAATAGAAACTAGAATTGAAATCGCTACGGGTGGCAAGGTGGGTAGTTAGGAACTCGATTATTACGAACATAGGATTGTTACGAACACGCGGTTATTACAGAGACTGCAGGGCTATGTTCCACCCAAGTTTAGAAAGTTGGACTGTATGCAGAATGAAAGTCAAAATTTGGCCCCAGGTTACTTCCTGGATGGAAAGCAACTGGGGCTGTTGCTGCAGATTGCGCTGCCGTTGATTATCTCAACGGGCTTTTTCTCCTTGCAACTGTTCATCGATCGCACACTCCTTTTCGCTTACTCCAGCGATTCCGCAGCGGCAGCTATGTCGGCAGGCACAGCCTTTTGGACGATGATTTGTTTTCCAACGGGTTTGATCGGTTACGTGTATGTTTTCGTTGCCCAATACTATGGAGCGAAACGAGAAGAACGGATCGGTGTGGCGGTATGGCAAGCCTTTTGGCTGACGTTGTGCATCACCCCGTTCTTCGTGATCGGTTGGTGGTTGATGCCCAAACTGTTTATCTTTTCAGAGCACCCCGAGAATATCATCGGTTTAGAAACGTCCTATTTTCGGTGGATGATTTGGGCAGCTCCCAGTACAGTGCTCACCGCCGCGATGGCCGGCTTTTTCTCTGGCTTAGGTAAAACGACCGTAGTGATGGCCACCGATATCTTGTGCACCTTGATCAACGTGGTCTTGAGCATCGTACTGGTCTTTGGCATTGGACCATTTCCCGAAATGGGAATCGACGGTGCTGCCTTGGCGACAGTGATCTCCTCTTGGGTGCATATTCCCATCTTGGGGATCGCGATGTTTCGTCCTAAGAACCTTTCCCAATATGGCCTCTTGTCTTGGGGCTGGGATCACGAATTGATCTGGCGAATGATTCGTTATGGTTGGCCCGCAGGTGTGCAGATGCTGAGCGAAGCGGGAGCATTTTTTATCATCATGCTTAAGGTCGGTAAGCTGGGTGAATTACCAGCTGCCGCAACTACCCTGGCATTGGGCGTCAATATCTTGGCGTTTGTGCCGATGATGGGACTGAGCCAAGCACTTGGGGTATTGGTTGGCCAACATCTCACCGAAGGCAAAGTGGAACTGGCAGTTCGAACCGTACGAACCTGCTTGTTGATTTCGGCGATTTATACAACAGGCTTTGCTTTGGTTTATTGGTTTTTCCCTGATCAAGTTTTGGCGATCTATTCGATGACCGCCAAAGTAGAACAGTTCTCTATGATTGAACCGTTGGTAAAACCGCTATTGGTTTTCATAGCCATCTATTGCATTTTGGATGGATTCCAAATTGTGTTCGTCGGCGCGATCAAAGGTGCGGGCGATACGTTTTATGTATTGATGGGAACAATGTTGACGTCCGCTGCTGCGATCGCCTTCGGCATCATAGGGGGCCAAATTTGGGGCGAGAGTTTGAATTGGTGGTGGATCGTGATCACGTTATGGGTGATTGCGATGATGATCGCCTTCGGCATTCGATATTGGCTGGGCTATTGGAAGAAGATGCGCGTGATCGAGGGGTAACGTAGCATGGGTCTCCGACCCGTGCTACTTGCGAATGACAGCTGGAATGAGATCGTAGCTGCTGTCCGATAACGGGATCTGAGTATCTGTTGCATCCGAAGCTGGAGGAACCGGTGTGCTGCTGTCGTCAATCACGCGCTGAATGTGATTCTCAAGCGACTCCATCATCTCAGCAGCCAAGCTCATCAATCGATAAGCAGGTTCGCCACCCAGTGGAGCAGCAATCTCAAGACGTCCCACCACTTTCGTTGATGAGACGATTGGAATCTTTGTCTGCCAACGTTCGCTGGCGTCTGGCATCTTCGCTCGGTACCAACTTGCATGAAAACCTTCTTGCATCCATGGAACGTTTAAGTCCAAACAAACTTTGCATAAACCATGCTTCTCTGCAAATTCGGTCAACGTTTGCCAAATGATGTCCCAACTGCGCGAACCTTGCAATTGCATGGAATGTTCATGAACCTGATTATCCCCCTTGGGACCACGCCTCACCAAAAGCGAGCGACCGAAGTTCACGGTTCGTTTGCCCAACAAAATTAGTTCGACATATCCAAAGACCTTGCTGGCCACCAAAATTCCGATCACGATCAATGCCGATGCGATGGCCAAGCCCTCTTGATTCATCGCCACACTAAAGAAGGCTCCTAAGGCTGTTAAACCAGAAAGCAAACTGACAACCATCAATAAGCCCTTGGTGCTTAAGCCCGACTTCAGCAAGTTGTGATGCAAGTGAGCCCGATCCACCGCGTATATACTGCGACCGGTTAACTTGCGACGCAAAATAGCCATGCTCGAATCAAAAAGTGGTATGGCCAAGAGTGCCAAAGGGGCAAACATCGCGACAGTGGTTGGGCCTTTGAGACTCGCCCGAATCGAAAGCACACCAACTGCCAATCCTATCAATAAGCTGCCAGAGTCGCCCAAATAAATCGAGGCAGGTGGAAAATTGAAAATCAAAAAGCCGAGCAAGGCTCCAGCTAATGCCGCCGCCATCAGTGCTTCGGCCTGATGTCCACCATAAAAAGCCATTGCCGAAATCGCGGCGCAAACAATGATGCCAATCGTTGAGCAAAGGCCATCCGAACCGTCGATCAAATTTAACGCATTCGACGTACCTGCTAACCAAATCAATGTTACTGGGATAGCCATCCAGCCGAGTTGTACCTTGAAGGAAAACAAAGTCACTTCATGAATCTGCAATCCGCTGAAGCACAAAAAAAGACCGATCAATACTTGGGCTGCAAGTTTTTGTCGGCCGCGAATGGTCCAAGTGTCATCGGCGAATCCCACCAACGATATTGCGATCAATGAAAATGGGATCGCGAGAATAAGCTGCCAATTATTGCGAACATAAAACATCGCTTCCGGCGCTGTTACCAGGGCAATGCCGCAGGTGATCACAAATGCCGATAAAACGGCGAGACCACCCCCAAGGGCTATGGCATTACTTTGCAGCTTTCGCAATTGATCGGGTTTGTCGACGATGCCATAACGGCGAGCAGCCCCACGCACCATCGGCGTGAGGAGCGTAGCCAATAAAAAGGCGATCGTTCCAACTAACAGTAACAAACCCATGTGGGGTAACCTGGTCTCGACGAGTATCAATGCTGCGAATCTGGCCCTGGACGCCCTGTCGGTATTAACCGATCTAGACTACCAAGGAATCAACCAACTAAGCAAAAAATTGCCTAACTGCAGTATCTTTCCCGCTTAGTTGAATTATTTCAACTCTTCGCGGTGGTCAATTTCTGTTGACCCAATCTACAAAACTCTCAAAGACGACAATTGAAAAGGGGCGAGATCGGCTGAATAGTGCGTTTGCGTTAACATTTCTAGTTTAGCTCAAGATCGAACAGGAAATGAAGCTATTGGTAATGTGATTTCCGTTCGCAGCTGTGTCAACAGATTGGGTCAGTGCGATTTCCCTGAGAATAACGATTGAAACGGTCATTACCTTGAAAAAGATTCGGATTGGGGTTCGTGCTGCACGCTAGGGGGCAATAAGGGGGCTTAGATGCCCATTGTGCATTTTCGGCTGACTTCCAAAATAAGTGAATTTCGTTAGAAACTTGGTTTCAGCGGGCTTACCGGTAATTTCGACGGCATTGGACCAATCGGTTGCGCCCGATTAGGATGGGTACGGTTATGTTTGTCGTACACATTGTTTGAAAACGAATTCGGGGAATTGGATCGGCTTCCGACAACCTAGCCTTCGCTGCGCTCCGGCTACGGGTTAAACGAGTTCGGGGAGTAGAGTCGGTCTCTGAGGCCCTGGCCGGCGCTGCGCTCTGGCCACGGGTTAAACGAGTTCGGAAGATGGTGTACTAACTAAGCTAAACTGGTTGTTGTTCGTTTTTGCTATCGATGGGCGTTCCTCAAAATGGTGGAAAATAAGGTCTTTCACGTTACCGATCGCGAATCGGGATCCACGATTGTTGGGGCGCTCAAACAGTGGTTGCCAGGCGTCTCGTGGAACGAAGCGAAGAAGCTCGTGAGCTCTAGGCGTATTGGGGTCAATGGAGCCACCTGCCTCGACGAAGCACGACGGCTCAAGGTTGGTGAAGTGGTCCATTGTTACGCTCATGCGCGAACTCCTCCCCCCCAAGCTGAAGATATCAAGATTCTCTATCTCGATAATTACATCGCTGTGGTCGTAAAGCCCGCACTGATGACGACGCTGCGTCATGCGGAAGAAAAGAAATGGAACGACAAGCGAAAGAATCTGCAACCAACACTCGACGAACTATTGCCTAAGGTGATTCTCTGGGCCAAACGACCCGATGCCAGAAAGCTCGGTCTGAAAGGTCGCGATGCTCGAACCGCCAACAAAGCGTTTCGTATACCGATGCCCAAAGTTCGAGCCGTGCATCGACTCGATCGTGATACCAGTGGCGTGATGGTTTTCGCGTTGCATCCGAATGCTGAAACCCATTTGATTCGTCAATTCAAAAAACACACGATCGAACGACTCTATCATGCTGTAGTGCATGGAACTCCGGAAGCTCAGACGATCGAAAACTATTTGGTCCGTGATCGCGGTGATGGACTGCGCGGCTCGGGAGAGAAAAGTGATGAAGCTGAACGCGCTGTAACGCACATCCGCCCCCTCGAAAAATTCACCATGAACGATGGTCGAGTATTTAGCTTGATTGAATGCCGCTTGGAAACTGGGCGAACCCATCAGATCCGGATTCATCTTTCCGAAATGGGCTGCATGTTGTGTGGCGATCCTACGTACCACAAAAAACGTGATGGTTCTTCGATTCAGGATCATTCTGGCGCGCCGCGATTAGCCTTACATGCTTGCTCTTTAGAGTTGGAGCATCCGATCACGGGTAAGCGAATGCAATTCGAAAGCGAACTGCCACCCGATTTGGCCAAGTTTGTGGGGCGATTGCGCAAAGGCTAACGAAAGGGAATAGCTACTGCTTCGAAAGCGCTTCACGCAATAACGCTTCCAGTTTTGAGACTTCAACCTTGGTCGTTATAACGTTCCCATCGCGGCCGATAAGGAACATGGCTGGTACGGTTTGGATATTGTAGTACTCGGTCGATGGATGCTTGCCCCCTTGTTCTTCATCGTTGAGGATAACCCAAGGGACCGATTTTTCTTTGATATATTTGGCCAAGCTACTCCGATCGTCGTCCATGCTCACGCCGACGACTTCGAATCCTGCAGCGTTATATTTTTCCCAAAGCTCACGAATTTGCGGATATTCGGCAACACACGGACCGCACCAAGTGGCCCAATAGTCGACCAAAACCACTTTCCCTCGATACGATTCGATTTGGAAGTCCTGGCCATCAAAAGTACGACCACTTAATTTCAGCGGCGCTCCTATAAGTTGGAGTCGTCGAACTGCTCCGGCAAAGATGATTTCTAGTTGCTTATAACTCCCCTCTAGGTCACCCTTAATTCGAACCCCTACGTCAGCGTTGTTGGTGGCTCCAGTGATCTTATTTAGTAAGTACTCATAACAATGAATCGATTCGCTTGCGTTGCAGGTTGCTTCGATATGTTTGGCCATTTGGCTAATCAACCGTAGATCAGCCAAGTCCAATGTTCTTCTCCGTTCGACATACTTCCGCCAGCTTTCCAAGACTGCTTCAACAGAAATAGCATCTTCACTGCTCTTGATTTGGGACGAGTCGCTAACCGGAGTTACCAGCAAAGTAGAACTCAAAATCCAGTCGCGTTCGATTTCCAAGTAATTATCGCTAGAGGAGTCAACGATTTTATGGAGAGCTGCCGCAGCGATTGAGCGAATTGCAACATGTTGAGCCCGAAATTCGCTAACCGTCTTCGGGCGCTGTTTTTTGAGCTGTCGCAACTCTTCCATGAGCTGCTCCAATTCATCTGCCGCTTGAAACGCAACCGTTTTCAAAACCGTGATGTCGCAAGTTGCATTGGGGAGTAGATTAGGTTCCGAAACAATGGAGGTTTGACCCATTGACGGGGTGATACCATAAAAAGGGTGGTTCCTTTGGGGGTTCGCGAAGATGGATGAAGCCCAGTGGGTATCGTTGAACGTAACGACAAGCGAGAGAGCTAGAACCGACACTAATAGATGAAGATACCGCATAAAGTGCTAGTGTTGTTTGGTGAGAAATACGCCAAACGGCCACCCCACCAATTGAGATATTAAAAAAAGGAAACCGTTTTAGCGACTTAGCGCCGATAATGAACTAACCTGATAGCGAAGTATCTGTAGGATAGCAAAGAAGTTAAAGCCCCAAGAACCCACCGGTGACAGTTCAACCTTCGTAAGCGGCCCTACACTCTTGCGTTGGTCGCGGCCACCGGTGGGTTCCTGGGGCTTTTGATTTTGTGTGTCCAATACTTCCTAGCTATGCGATCTTGCTTGCCGGTTGTATTGAACGAAGTTGAAGCCAATCACACCTTCTCAAGCTTGGTGATACGGCCGGAGTGAACCCATTCGGCGACATAAATATCGCCGTTAGAATCAAAGCATGCGTCGTGGGGATGGACGAACTTTCCATTGTTCCATTTCGATTCATCGCCACGAATTGAAAAGCCTTTGTCATCAACGATGCGTTGCTTATCATCGCCCAAGCGAACGAGCGTTTCGTTCTTTGGGCCGAGAAGAGTGACACTCCCCAAGAGTTCGGGAACCAGAAGCAGGTCACCTTGGCAATCGACATTCGCTGGGAGGCCGAAACCTTCTAGTGTTTCGACATAGTTCCCATCGAGGTCAAAGAACTGAAGTGTGTTGTGAGCGCGATCGGTGACCACAATACGTGGTTCCCGGCCCGTTCGACGATCGATCCAGATTCCATGTGGAGTATCAAAGGTGCCTTGGCCGGCCCCTGCTCCGCCGAAGCACTTTAGCCATTTTCCATCTTTGTCATAGCGGTGGATTTGGAACGCGCCGTAACCATCGGCTAATAAAAATCCGCCATCGTCGAGGAATGCAAAGTTCGTGGGCATGAAGCGATCACGGCCCCAAACCTTTTGAGGGTTCGTATCTTCTTCTTTGGCATATTTGCCGCTTGCCATCGGGGCTCTCTGTTCCCAAACCGTTTCACCCTTGAGAGTCATTTTCGCAAAGCTCTTCACTTGTTGGTAGGCGGTGACGTACAGGAACTCTTCGTTCCCTTCTTTACGAACTTCGAGGCCGTGGCCTCCACCTTGGAATTGGGCACCGAAGGAGCGGATGTATTTGCCTGTTGGATCGAATACAAAAATGGAGGGGTGATCCTTGAGGTTCTCGCGACCTTCGTGGATGACATAAAGGTTATGGGCAGCGTCCACAGCGACGTTATGAGTCGTTTGCCATGAATAAGGTTCAGGTAGCTTTGCCCATTGATGGTGAACTCGATATTGATGTGGGCCAGTGCCGATGACCAACTGGTCTTCTGCCCCGCGAGTTTTGCTGGTCCAGATCATCGGGGCCGCAAGAACGGCAGCTGCTGCGATGGTCGATTGCTTGAGAAAGGTACGGCGTTGGAGATTGCTATTCGGGGATGAGTTCACAGTGCGCATCCTTATGGGAGAGGAGGTGAAACGTCATTGACTAGATATGCTGTCGGAATGTACTAGTAAGATAGCACAGTTACGCGAAAAGAAATACGGGTAGTAGGACGACAGTCCCCTGTCGTCATTACGTGCGTTTAGCGTGCGGACTCGGCAGCGTAGGACGACAGTCCCCTGGCGTCACTGGGCGTGATTAGCGCGCGGATTCGGCAGCGAGTTGTACCAGCCGAGACATTGGTACCTGTCGTGGACTGCCGTGCTACGACCGACAGTCCCCTGTCGTCACTGCGTGCGTTTAGCGAGCGGACTCGGCAGTGAGTTATAACAGCCGAGCTATTGGTACCAGACGCGGACTGCCGAGCTACAACCGACAGTCCCCTGTCGTCATTGGGCGTGTTTAGCGAGCGGACTCGGCAGTGAGTTATAACAGCCGAGCTATTGGTACCAGACGCGGACTGCCGAGCTACGAGGCATCCATTTGTTTTAGTTCTTCTAGCAGGACGCGAATCTCGTTGTCGTATTCGCTGGCGAGATCGCTCAATACCAGTTGGCGATGGAATGACGCCGCCCCATCTTCCAAAAGTTCAGCGGCTTCGGCACTCGGAAATCGCTTAGTGGGATCTGGGGCAATGAGTCCGCGGCAGAAATTCATCAACAGATTGTTGCAAGCTACTTCAGCTGGAAGGAGTTCCTGCAGTTGTGAAGGCAAGCGGCGTTTGGCTTCCAGTAAATCACGCAATGAATGCATGTCCGCAAAAATCGGCCGGCCCGATAACATCTCGATCAATACATAACCCAGTGAAGCTAAGTCGCTGCGAGGTGTCGCGGCGTTACCTTCGAGAACTTCAGGCGCTGCATAAGCGGGAGTGCATGTGCGAGCTTGTGGTGGATCATCCATCTCAAACGCCGAGCCGATATCGATAACCTTGGCATGCCCCGTTCGCTTGAGCATGATATTCGAGGGCTTAATGTCGCCATGGATGATTCGTTCGCGATGAAGTGCGGCCAGGGCAGCTAAACAATCGCGGGCGATGGCAACTGCTACGCCCGCCTTGAAACGAGATTGTACAGGCCCATCGGTGACAATAACTGAGTTAATGTATTCCCAACGACGATGTGGCACTCGCTGACGAATCGATGTCAAGCGTATGGGTAACAAGAGATCGCGCAAGTCATAACCATCGATCCATTCCATCATCATAATGCGAATGCGATTGCGTTCTACAAAATCTTGAACAGCCAACACGTTGTCATGTTGGATCTGGGCTACTTTCGATGCGACGCGGGCAATCCGCGCCATCATCTGCTCATAATGTCCGGGTACCGCAAATCGCTCCGGCGAAAAAATCTTCATCGCCAATGGAACTGTAAAGCCATCGGTCCCGCGGCGATAACTCAAATAGACCTTCCCTTGTCCACCACTCCCCAAAAGCTTGTGCAAGCGATGATAACTGGTCCAGTGCAAACGCTTGTGATCAAGAATCGATTGATAGCGGCTCATCAACTCTTGATTGTCGTGCTGGGCAGGTGATCCACCAAATGTCTGGGTCAACTGCGGATTATTTAGAGTTGTGCTCGACATCGTTTTATGGCATCCCTTCACTTCACGATTCGCGGTGCTAGGCTGGGGCAGCAATTATCGCCGGTATTCTTTGATATCCGCTAAAAATCACCGCTCGAATATGAAATGCTAGCAAAGTTTGGTGAGAAAAGTCGCAATGAATGGCTTGATCCAACGACATTGCGGGGGCGTTATGATAACCAATAGAAGTAGTGGATCGCAATTGTTCGCCACGATTCCTCTTGAAATCGAGACGAATCCTCCCAAATAATATAGGCCGACTAGCAAGGAGGATGAAATATCCGATGGGAACACCGTTCGCTTGGCGCAAACCGACTGTGGTAGCGTCTTCTCAAACTTCGATCATTGAATCACGCGAGGCACAAAAAACGTTTCGCGAACGGGTGAGTCGTTTTGTGACACAAAGTTCGTTTGAGTCGACCGATACATTGGAGTTGCAACGAAACATTGGGCAGCGGCTGATGCGTGAGTCGCGATTCTTGAAGGACCCCAATTTCCAAAAGGCATCGAACGCCGATTTACAATTGTTGGCAGAGATGTACGACCAATACTATTTTGGTGGCTCCTTGCTCCCCTGGGCCAGGTCGTATGGTTTGGATTTTCGGTGGTCGAGTCGTATGACGCGGGCGGGTGGTAAAACGACGCGAACGGTAACCGTCAATCGACACACGGGGGCGCGCGAAACGCATTATGAAATCGCTCTCTCGTCAACGTTGCTCTTTCAAACGTTCCGCGATATGAGTCGCCCGATCAAGGTGACAGGTATTGAGTGCGGCAATCGATTGGAAGCGATGCAACGAGTGATGGAACATGAAATGATCCATTTAACTGAGATGTTGGTGTGGGAAGATAGTTGTTGTGCGGCGAATCGATTCCAGGGGATTGCCTATCGACTGTTTCGGCACACGGAGCATCGGCATGAGTTGATTACCCCGCGCGAACGAGCTGCGGCGGAGTTCAATGTTCGGGTCGGTTCGCGCGTGTGTTTTCAGTTGGAAGGCAAACAGTTTCAAGGAATCGTGAATCGGATCACGCGTCGAGCGACGGTGCTGGTGAAAGATCCTACCGGCGAACGTTACTCGGATGGACAACATTATCGCAAGTATTATGTGCCCATCACACTCTTGCGATTAGCTAACTAGTTGCTCTATCGTGTAGCGGTCTTGTGTTGCTCGTATGCCGAAAGTTTACGCGGTGGAGTTCGTAGCTCCTACTTCGTACTTCGTAACTCGTCGTCGTAACTCGTCGTCGACCATGAGCTATCTCGTCTATTCGCGGCGAAACATCGCGCGGTGTTTGCGAGTCCAACGCGCCTAGCCTACGGCGCATCGTTTAACCCGTATGCCGAAGGCTAGGCCGTGCAGGACGTGCAAACAGCGTTTGGTTGCACGCTGTCGCTGACTCGTGCAGCGACGTTGATCACCCATAGCCGAAAGTTTACGCGGTGGAGTTCGTAGCTCCTACTTCGTACTTCGTAACTCGTCGTCGACCATGAGCTATCTCGTCTATTCGCGGCGAAACATCGCGCGGTGTTTGCGAGTCCAACGCACCTAGCCTACGGCATATCGTTTAACCCGTATGCCGAAGGCTAGGCCGTGCAGGACGTGCAAAAAGAGTTTGGTAGTACGCTGTCGCTGACTCGCCATCCAATGCCCGTTGGGTTGTCTATTCGCGGCGAAACATCGCGTGGTGTTTGCGAGTCCAACGCGCCTAGCCTACGGCGTACGGGTTAAACGATACGCCGAAGGCTAGGCCGCACAGGACGTGCAAACAGCGTTTGGTTGCACGCTGTCGCGGACTCGCCATTCAATGCCCGTTGGGTTGTCTATGCGCCGCAAAACATCGCGCGTTGTTTGCGAGTCCAACGCGCCTAGCCTACGGCGCATCGAATAGCATTTTGGCGGTACCAATCGTTTGAGCGTGAATATCTACAATGTCGCTTACGTTCGGCGCGTATCCTCCGGCCATCGCGATGGCCACTGGTATACGATGATCTCGACAACGCATCAGGACCATTTCATCACGCTGGCGTAGCCCGCTTTTGCTCAAATTTAATCGCCCCAGTCGGTCGCCTTCAAATGGATCAGCCCCTGCAAGATAGATCACCAAGTCATATGTCGGCTGCTGAAACACTTGATCCAAACCTTGCGATAATGCCGCGAGATAAAACTCATCCGTTGTCCCATCCGGTAGATCAATATCTAAATGGCTCGGCGTTTTGCGTAACGGAAAGTTCTTCTCACCATGAATGGAAAACGTAAATACGTTCGAGTCTCGACCCAGAATCTCGGCTGTACCATTTCCTTGATGCACATCGCAATCAATCACCGCAGCTCGCTGGATGCTGTTGTCGTTGAGCAACGTGCGAATCGTCACAGCCGCATCGTTGAAGACACAATAGCCTTCACCTGCATTCGACATGGCGTGGTGTGTGCCACCAGCCATGTTCACTGCGACACGATGCTTCAAAGCCATTCGAGCAGCGGCCAGTGTGGCCCCCGAGCTTCTGCGCGAGCGTTCGACCATCGCAGGTGACCATGGGAAACCAATGCGTCGAATCTCGGCCTCTGTCAATAATCCATCCCGCACTCTCTCGACATAAGTTCGCTCATGCGCCAAACAAAGCTGAGCGTCTGTTGCGGCAGGAGGGACCAGCAACAGATCGGTTTGGTGCAAGTCAGACTCGACAATTCGTTGCCGCAACAATCGGTACTTGGACATCGGAAAACGATGTCCATCTGGCAAGGGCAATTCGAAGTGATCGGTGTAAAAAAGATGCACGCACCACTCCGAGAGTTGTAGACAACAAGAATCGAATTAAGGGGCAGGCGGCACTTCGGAAGGAGCTTCTGCACGAGCTGTTGTCAAAGGACCTGACCACACGTCTGCAGGAATTGTAACGATGCCGTGCTTGCGTGTCGCTACGAACGCTTTGCTTCCATCTGGAGCAAAGATCAAATCCCATACGCCGCTGCCGGCGCCATCCCATGAGCCAACGCGACGGAAGGTGTTCAGGTCATAAAACTGTGCCGAGCCATTCATACAACCTACAGCGACCACATTCTCGGTCGGATGAATGCTCAAGGCTGTGCCCCAATCGGGCAGCATTTGCAGTGTCATTTGCAAGTTACCGGAGGCGATGTCAAACAAGTTGAGTCGTCGATCGGCATCGGCAGTGACAAGTTTGGCGTTGTCGCGAGTGAAAGCTAATTCCCACACTGCCGCCTTACCATATGAAAGCGACTTGGCTTCGGTGTTGTTCGATCGATTCCAAATTTTGATGGTTCCATCGCCCGCGCAACTGGCGAGCAGCGTTTTGTCCGGTGACAATGCGATATTGTGAATGGCAGCCGTATGCGCATCCCATTGAGCGACGACGGCTCCGTCGGGAAGGTGGATTTCGATGAGCTTTCCGTCTTCTGTGCCGGCGATCACTTTACCATCACCGACTGGCAGTAAAACTCGCGACCAACGCATAGGCACTTCGATGGCTTGGGTCGTGTTAGGTGTAGCGATGTCCGAGCGGAGAAGTTTGCCTTTGTAATCGACGCTCAGCAGCGAGTTCGCTTCGGGAATCAGTGCAACTGCCCAAGCCGACGCACCTGTTTCGTAGACGTTTGTAACGGCTGAAGGATTGTCAAGTGTTGTGCGGATCACTTGTCCCGGGCGAAGGAGTAGGCCCTGCGCCTGTGTGCCCCAAATTTGATTGTTGGCTGAATCCCAGGTGAGCGATGTGATCCAAACATTGGGTGCCGTGTCGCTTTTTGGGGTTTCACCTTCGGTCGCGAATGCTGGTGAAGCAACAGCAAACAGAGCGAGTGCAAGGAAACGACGGGTAGTGCGGAAG
This sequence comes from Planctomycetota bacterium, assembly GCA_017303505.1. Classification (GTDB taxonomy): domain Bacteria; phylum Planctomycetota; class Planctomycetia; order Pirellulales; family Pirellulaceae; genus JAFLCP01. Next base: position 44,309 of record JAFLCP010000020.1, read on the forward strand.
AGGCAGGATCGCATCGGAAAGGTCTCCAAGAAGCGGAAATCATAGGCGGGAAGTACCTTACAGGATGGTATAAACCGCCAGCACGATCAAGTAGTCGCCAGAAAAAAGGGGGCTGTCGTAGCGCGAGTCTCCGACTCGTGCCGTAGTGTGGGTCTCCGACCCGCACTGCTGATGAGTCAGCTTTGTTGTAGGTCTAAGACCCACACTACAAAAATCTCTAGTGCGGGTCGGAGACCCATACTACGACGGCACCGGCCGGGAGGCCCGTGCTACATGTGTTACATTTGCTTTAATACTGCTTCGGCCTGTTGGCACAGGAGTGTAGCCGCTTCGGTCGTGGGGGCTTCGGCAATCAAACGCACAATGGGCTCAGTGTTGCTGCCACGCACCAATAGCCACCGGTCGGTCCAATCCATTCGCATACCATCTTGCATACTTACTTCTAACGGCAGCATCGATTTCTGTAGGCGCTCATAAGCCGCTGGTAACTTCTCAACAGGGAAATTCACTTTGTGCTTGATCATCGCAAAGTAAGGGATGCGTTTCACCAATTGCGATACCTTCAATCCTGTTCGAGCCATCAAGCTGAGGACTAAAGCCATCCCAACAAAACTATCGCGAACCCAACCGACGCGCGGGTCAATGGGACCACCGTTTCCTTCGCCACCAAACAACGCTTGGCTTTCCTTCATCAGTTCGACAACATTTGCTTCGCCGACAGCAGACTTTAGATACGAGACACCATGATCGGCGGCGATAACTTTCGACATACTTGATGTCGCGCAATTGGTCACGATAGGTCCTTTGGCTCGTGACAGAACTTCGAGCAAACACAAAGCGACCGTATATTCTTCACCGATGTAGTTTCCTTGTTCGTCGATGATCGCCAAACGATCCGCATCAGGGTCTTGGCAAAAACCGATGTCAAAACCCGATTGTTTCACCGCTGCCGCAGTTGACTGCAAGTTCTCTGCTAACGGTTCAGGCGGATGCTCAAACTTTCCATCGGGTGTGTGCCCGAGAAATAACGCATGGACTCCGAGTGACTCCAATAGTCGACTTCCTAGCAAGCTACCTGCGCCGCGATTGCTGTCGAGCAACACACGAAAACGTCGTGCGGCGATAACGGCTGGATCGATCGTCTTCAACACCAGTTGTTCATGAGCTGCGTGCGGATCCGGATGTTTAAATGCCGAGCCGAGTTGCTGGACCCCTTTCCATGAACATGTTCCGGCGCGATAGGCGTCTCGAACTCGGACTCCTTCCGCCGCTGGAATCACTCTTCCTTCTCGGTTGAACAATTTGATGCCGTTGTATTCAGGCGGATTGTGGCTCGCCGAAATTTGAATTCCGCCGACAGCATTTTCAGTTCGTACCAAGACGCCTACAGTCGGCGTCGAGCAGACACCTGCGTCGAGCACATCGAACCCGTGGGCTTGCAAGGTGGCACTGACAGCGGCAGCGAACATAGCGCCACTTCCTCGGCCGTCCCGCGACAAGATGATTGTTCCCTGCGGCAATTGGCTGCAGAAGGCCGCAACATATTTTACGGCTACAAGCGGGGTGAGTTCGGTTCCCACGATCCCTCGCAGGCCACTGACACTGATAATCGGTTCGCTCATTTTTCTTCCTAACATTGGGAACTCGTTGGCGGGCCTTCAATTCCCCATAGTTTAGTCGACACGGGGACTTCTGCCGACCCTAGTGGATGCGATTCATTTTAAAGATGGCGAGTCGTTCACTCTCGCTCTAAGAATTTGCGAGGTTCAACGCCAGTTAGTGCATTATTTTATTGAGTTTTCCTGGCGATTTTGGCGAGGCTCAGGGGAGAACGTGCTTCCATTTGCCGAGCTTGTTGAGATGCGGTTTTAGAGGTTTGGTGGCAACGGAAACCGACTCATTACGGGTTGCCGACACCTCACCGATTGGCGTATAACGACCGCTTAGAGATGCGATTGGTTTCTCTCCACTTTATCCGTATCAAGCATTGGACCCACGATGACCCTAGGTACTCTATCGGCTGAAGTCGAAGCAGCATTGGCAAGCGTTCAAAAAGCACAGTCGGAAGGGAAGATTACAGCCGGTGCGGTAGAGAATCTGAAATGTTGGTTGGTCGAGCCTCGTTATGCCGATTATCGGACTGCGATTATCGAGCATATCGATGCCGGTAAATGGCAAAAGTTGGATGACGTTTTTTGGACAGTCATTCCGTTTGGTACCGGTGGTCGTCGCGGTCGCATGTATGCGTTTGGATCCAACGCGATCAATGATCGAACGATTGGCGAGAGTGCTCAAGGCTTGGCGGATTATCTGCGAAGTACTGCACCTGCGGACAAAGAACTTCGCTGCGCAATCGCTTACGACACACGACATAACTCGCGTCACTTCGCTGAACTGTGCGCATCGATTATGGTGGCTAACGGCTTTCGCGTTTTCTTTCTCGATGACTATCGAGCAACACCGCAATTGAGCTATGCGGTGCGAGCCAAAAATTGTGATTGTGGTATTATGGTCACCGCCAGTCACAACCCACCGAGCGATAATGCGGTGAAAGTTTATCAGTCCACTGGCGGGCAAGTGTTGCCGCCGCATGACAAAGCAATCATCGACCGGGTGATGACGGTACAAGAAATCAAGAAAGTTCCATTCGCAGATGCCCTAAAAGCGGCCAAAGTTGAAATCTGTACGGCTGAAATCGATCGCGATTATTTGGCGGAAGCTGTCAAATACGCGTTTCCTGGTCCGCGCGAAGTCAACATTCTATATTCTCCATTGCACGGTGTTGGTGGATTTGCTGTGCCACCGCTATTGAAAGCAGCAGGCTTCAAGAGCCTCGAAGTTTTTGGTCCTCATTCGCAACCTAGTGGCGATTTTCCCAACGTTCCAGGAAACGTGAGCAATCCCGAGAACGTGCCTGTTTTTGATTCGATGATCGCCTTGGCTAAAGAAAGTCAAACTAGCACATCGGCAACTTCGATTGGTGCGGTAGATCTTATTTTGGCGACGGATCCTGATTGCGATCGAATGGGGGCGGCTGCCAAACTTTTGCCAACCAGCGATTCCCCTTGGGCCACCATCAATGGCAATCAGTTGGGGGCGTTGTTGACCGATTATGTGCTCGGCGTTCGCAAGGCCAATGGACAATTGACTTCGAAGTCGTATGTCATCAAGACCTTGGTGACAACCGAATTGATCCGCCGCATTTGCGAATCGTACGGCGTTCAATGTCAAGGCAATATTCACGTAGGCTTCAAATGGATTGGCGGCCTAATGGATGAACTTGGTCCAGAGTCGTTTGAATTTGGCACCGAGGAATCACATGGTTTTTTGATCGGCAGTTATGCACGTGACAAAGATGGTGCAGTTGCCTGTTTGTTGATGGCACTTTTGGCCGCACAACTGAAGTCACAAGGCAAGACGATTCACCAGCGGTTGAATGAATTGCTCGCGCAACATGGCTATCACGAAGAGTCGGTGTTGAATGTGCAAATGGAAGGTAGTGAAGGAATGGCTGCCATGAAAAAATTGATGAGCACTTTCCGAACGGCTCCACCCAAAACACTCGGTGGTTTAAATGTCACTGCGGTTCGCGATTATGATTCGTTGACCACACGTTTAGCAGACGGTTCGATCGTAAAGCTTGATGCGCCTGCGGCCAACATGGTGATTTTGGACTTGGCTCAAACGGGCAATTATGTCGCTGTCCGGCCGTCGGGAACGGAACCGAAAGTTAAGTTCTACATCTTCGCCAGTTTAGATCGCCAATCATCTCAGGATCTAGCGGCTGCGAAAACCGCCATCGGCACCCGCATCAAACAGATCCAAGCCGAACTGAAAGATTTCTGTCGCTGAATCACTGCCCCACTGAATCACTGAATCACTGAATCACTGAACCACTGAACCACTCTCATATAACCTCTACAGTCGTTACAGACCTTCAGTTTTGGCCATTCCTGCCTCCTAGCTGGGAAAAAATGGCTGTTTTTTGACGGCGTGTGATTAGTCTAAAAGCTATGAACACGCCACTCAAGATTCACTCGCTTCTGTTGTTTGTTTGCTTAGCGGCTCAGGTTGGAGCGGTTTCTGCTCAGACCCCTCGATCATCGTGTGACAAAGTCGATTGGTCGACTCTTCCAAGCCGTTTTACCCACGACCCAACTGGGCAACGTGTCCCGCAATACGCAGCGAAAATTGAACCGGTGGCTCAGGTTCGATCTGATTATCAACGCAGCGGCTTTCGTAATTTCCGAAGTTCGCTACAAGTGGGTTCGTCTGCTGACAACATGCACATCGTCGAGGAATGGGGAAACCCAGTTCAGCCGTATGAAGCTTGGCGATTCCCGTATCGCCCATACGGAGTGCCCTATCAACAATGGGGACCAAACACTCAGTTTTGGGGCGCGTCACCATTTTGGCCAGGTTATATTCCGCCGGGTGGGCCGGGCATGCACCAACCATGGGCAATGCCGGCGGTTGGCGCGAATGGCGGAGCGGGCGATGCGATGATCGATCAATTACCTCCCGGAAACGGGCCTGGAAATGGACCTGGCGGATTTCCTCCGGGCTACTACCCACCAGGCAACGGCCATTGGCAGAATCCATATGGACCAGGTAACTTTGGGCGTGGCACAGCACCATGGAATCCAGGTGTTGGGCCTTGGACAGATGGGTATTACCACGATGCTCCTCAGCAACCTCGAATGCCTGATCGGCAGTTCTTCTACACGCCGCGTATGTAGTCAATATCGAGGCCGTTGCATTGCAAGAACGGAATCGATTTGGGTAGGGCTTAGCGGATAACGTGGAAGCAATGAGCCAATAGCAGTTGCCATTCGACCCAAGCTAACTCGCGAACATGGGTCACCAGTCGATCGGAGGCCTCAGTCGCCACAGCTTTCTGATTTACATCGACCCAAGCTTCGAGGAATTCGTTGACTTCCATTGGACGAACCAACTCTGGAAGTACGGCTCGATAGGCATGATGGGCCAGAATGGTTTGCTTGAAGGAATTGATCACGGGGTTTTTGGACGAGCGGCGATACCAATACTTGGAATTAGACCAATCCCCTTCTCTGCGATGCATGATCGCGTGCCAATATGACCCGTTGAGAGTTTCCCAACGCTGCGAAAATCGATGAGATTGATCGAGATCACCTTCCAAGAGCCAGAGTGCCGCCAGGATCAGATCTTGCAATTCGGCGCTAAAGCGTGCTTTACTTGCACCATTGGAGTGGGTAAGTTCCCACTTTAGGATAACGTCTTTGAGTGATGGCTGTGCAAGTGTTCCCTGTAGCGACGGAAGTTGAGCTGCTTCCACAAGCGGTCGCAGGTCTTCAGGGAGCAATGACCCCAAAATTGACATGATTTCTGGCATAATTCAACCGATGTTGGAACGAACCGCCTAACAAAATGCTACTCAGTTCAGGAATGGTTCGTTCTGCCACCGGGAAGAATGGTTAGCAGAACTGAAGGTGACCGATTACTATCACTACAAACAATTCGTGATAGCTGGTAGACTCTGTTGAGTTTTTCAGAGAAAAATCGCGCCACTTTTCTCGCCTGCGCTATGCTCGTGCGAGTTGTTGTTGGATGACGATGCGGAATGTGTTAGAAGGCGTCGAATCGATCATACTTTCATATTAGTTGTTGTTGGTGGTTATTAGACAATGTCGAGTACCGGCGAAGAAAACAAGATGGCAAACAGTGGTGACAACACAACGCAGCAGTCCCAAGTTGGTAATTCGCCAACGGAGGCGGGTACTGTTGCGGGGGGCGATTCGGGTGAGTCAAAACAGGTACGTGGGCCTATCGATCTCGATGCTGTTCGAAAACTTCGCGAAAGCCAACAAAAGGCCAACACGGCACGCGCTGGTCAATCTGGGGGTGGAAACAAGGCTCGCCCTCAGAAAAACACGGGCGGTGTGAAGGGACCTCGAGCCGGTGGCGAAGGTGGAACGGATGAAGAAGGTGATAAGGCAGCCCGCGAAACTCGCAAACCTCGCGACGAACGCAAACCAGACTTTGCTCCGAAGGTTGCTGTGCCACTGAAGCGTGGGCCGACCGAAGATGATATCTCCGCATTCATGAGCGATGCGTTGTTGGATGCTGACTTGGAAAAGATGTTGGTTGGCGATGCGTTATACACAGCGGGCCGTCGCTTAGAAGAAGGTCAACGCATGCTGGCGACCGTATTGAAGGTCAGCAAAGAAAATGTCTTCTTTAGTTTGGGTGGACCTGATGAAGGCATCGTACCCATGCTGCAATTCGAAAAAGTACCTGACGTTGGAACTACGATGGACGTTATGGTTCGCTCGTATTTGCAAGATGATGGTCTTTACGAATTGACCATTCCAGGTCAAGCCGTGAATGCGGCTGACTGGAGTGAACTGAAGGAAGGTGAAATTGTTGAGGCTCGATCAACGGGAGCCAACACGGGTGGATTAGAAGTTACCGTCGGCAATATTCGCGGTTTTATTCCTATCAGTCAAATCGCCGAATATCGAATTGAAAGTGCGGCAGATTTTGTAGGGCAAAAATTCCTGTGCGTGATCACGGAAGCCAATCCCCAACGCGGCAATTTAGTGCTGAGTCGCCGTGCTGTGTTGGAACGTGAAAAAGAACAGAAACGCAAGGAACGTTTGGAAAAATTGGAAATTGGTTCGATCGCTGAGGGGACCGTTCGCAGCATCAAGGATTTCGGAGCGTTCGTCGATTTGGGTGGCTTGGATGGTTTGATTCACATCAGCCAATTGAGCTGGGAAAAAGTGAAGCACCCCAGCGAAGTATTGCAAGAAGGTCAAAAGGTCCAGGTGCGGGTTGAGAAGATCGATCCAGCTTCTGGAAAGATTTCATTGTCGTATCGATCGTTGCAAGACCATCCTTGGGCAAAGCTAAGCGAACGTTTGCCGGTGGGCTCCAACGTTAAAGGAACTGTGACTCGTTTGGCCACGTTCGGCGCATTCGTACGAGTTGCGACGGGTGTTGAAGGCTTGATCCATATCTCTGAGTTGGCTCACCATCGTGTTCAAGCGGTTGGCAATGTGGTTAAAGAAGGCGACTTGGTCGAGGTAAAGATTTTGAGTATCGATGAAGATGCTCAAAAGATGTCCTTGTCGTTGAAGGGTGCTAAGCCGATGCCGGAATCTGAAAAACCCGCTGAAGCTGCGCCTGAGGTTGAAGAACCAGTTCGTGAGCCCGTATTGCCGAAACGAAGTGGCCCACTCAAGGGTGGTTTGGGTGGCGGTGGATTCGGCGATTTATTCAAGCTCTAAGACTGGATTATTACCGAGTCCCTTTCCAGCACAGTTTCGGACTTGATGGCATATTTTCTCGCTTGCTAGCCAATTACAACGCGAAGGAACGGCGTGTGTCGTTTCTTCGCGTGTTTCTTTATGGCTGCTTCGTCTCGTTTTTGATGGGCGAAAGTTCTGATTCGTTGAGAGACCAGTGATATGCGCCTAACGGAATTCCTCTTGCGTTCTCCTTCTCGCTTTGATAACTAGCTGTATTGAGTCATTTTGCGCGGATGGAGAATGGATGCTCCCATGACAACACTTACTCAACTTAGTCCCAGCGAGCGTATTGCTCGCTTGCAGGCATTAGCGAACGATTCAGAGGCTGCAGCCAAAATGGCTGTGGAACTGATCGATTGCGTTGTGGATGCGGATGAAGAGATTCGCAATTGGGCGAGTGAAGCGTTGGAAAATCTTGAAGCTCCACTCGCGAGCGACGCTGCCAAAATTGCGAAGCAGATATCGAATCCCGCCGATGATGCTGCCTATTGGGCCCTAAAGCTTCTTGGGCGATTGGGTGAAGAAGCGAAGTCACAAGAGGCTCAGATCGCGGCTGCTCTGAAACCTGAGCGGTCGTTAACGGTGCAACAAAATGCAGCTTGGGCTCTGGGAAAGATTGGCTTTGAATCGAGCACGACACGCGGGCTTTTGGAAAAAGCAGCAGGAAGTGCGGATGCCCGCTTAGCCCAATTGGCAAAACAAGCATTGAGCGGCAATTGATGATTTGAAGATGAACGCGGTGATCATGAAGATCGCTGCGAAAAATTTTGACGATACGAACGAAAGAGTCGTAGCCAGGCAAGGAGGCTTGGATGCGTAAGAGCAATAACTATCGGTATGGTTTGTGGCTGAGTTGCGTTCTGTGGGTCGCGCTGGTTGGTTGTGACGTTGCTGAAGATTTGAAGCAGGCAGCTAGCGATCAGTTGCACGGAGCAAACTCAGCGGAAAAAACAGCTAGCACCGCAGGGCAAGGTTCGGCAACACCGGGTGCACAATCGCCTGGTTCGCAAAATTCTGGAAACGCTGTTCCAGCTGGAACGACGATTGCGCACAACAATCAAACTGGGATGCAGGCCGGTGGTGTTGGGCAACAAATGCCTACGATCACGATTGCAAGTTACAACATTCAGGTCTTTGGAACGACGAAGGTCAATAATGCTTGGGTCTTAGAACGCTTGGCGAAGGTGATTCGTCAATTTGACGTGATCGCTATTCAAGAAGTGCGCGCGACAGATCAAACGGTGATGGATCGTTTTGTACAGGCGATTAACTCCGATGGTAGTCAATACAGCTACATTCTTGGACCACGTTTAGGACGCACGGATAGTAAAGAGCAATACGCTTTCGTTTACAACACACGCAAGATTATGTGCAAGAAGGAAACTGCCTATACCGTGGATGACCCAAGCGGTTTATTGCACCGGCCACCATTGGTCGCGCATTTTCAAGTGTTGGCTCCCAACAATCTACCGCCATTTACCTTTACTTTGATCAACATTCATACTGACCCAGATGAAATTAAGACGGAGTTAAATGTTCTCGGTGACGTTTATCGCAACGTTCGCCAATATGAGTTCCCAGAAGATGATGTGATTCTGTTGGGAGATCTCAACTGCGGACCGAAAGACTTCCGCGCTTTGGGACAGATTCCGGGAATATTCCCGTTGATTCAAAATGTGCCAACGAATACTCGGCAATCCAAGTTGTACGACAACATTGTGGTCGATCAATATTCGAGCCAAGAGTTCACGGGGCAATCGCGAGTTTGGGATTTGAAAGAGTATTTCCAATTGACCGTGGATGATGCGTTGCGTCTTTCAGATCATTTTCCGATCTGGGCTGAGTTCTCAGCGTTCGAAGTAAATCCTCAAACGCCCGCTATGGCTACGAACCCGAACGGCGTCGCTCGGTAGTTTCAACTGCAGTGGTCATTTTGACGGCATCGCTGGATTCAACGCGTTAGGTTCACCGCAATTGGGGTTTGCCGTAACGCGTTATCTTTGTTTTTCACCCGAACTGGCGATCCTGTACCCCAAGAGTTGAGTTTTTGGGGGCGATTTGGGGACGGATGTTTAGCGAAATTGATCGGAAATTTCGCAATTTCTCAGCCGTTCGATTAGACTACTGGGGTTCAGTTGCGGACGATCTTATGTTGGTGGATCGTGCGTTCTCTCCTGTACTTTGCTCACCCAAAAGGCCTCGAAACGTTATGAAACTGAGAAAGTTGTTTGTATTGGCTCTGTTAGCTCCGTTGGGATTTGGCATGCCTTTGGCTGCACAAGAGAGGCCGCAAGAAGGCCCGCAGCGTGGAATGCGAGAGCTGTTCGAGCGACAACCCTCCACGCCTGAAGAGACCAAGGCGACTATCGAGAAATTGTCACAGTTTCTCAAGCAGATGAAAGAACGCAACGCGCCAGAACCAGCCATCGCTCGAATTGAATCGAGAATCAAGTCCTTGAAGGAGTCTCTTGAGAAAGGTTCGGGCGAGCCAGAGGCAGCTAAAGAGAAAGGCGATCGGCCAGCGACTGCGGAAGCGAAGCCGCAAGAGAAACCAATGGCGGTTAAGCCAAGTTTGATTCGGCCTAACTTCCCAAGGCCGGGAGTCGGCAGGCCCCAGATCGCAAAGCCTGTTCCCGCGACGGTGGCCGAGCCCAGTAAGACGCCTGCCCTAAATGACGATGCACTGCCACCGGAGTTTGGTGTCAAAGTATTGAAGCTCGAATTTTTGCAAAAGCGAATTGGCCATTTGCGTTCTGCTGCTCAGGATCTGAAGGCTGCAGAAGCCCATGACATGGCTAAGGAATTAATGGCTAAAGCTGAAGCGATGGAGAGAGAGGCCATTGTTGCTAAAGAAGCGTTAGGCCAAGAATTGGACCGCTTCAAACGAGAACGAAGCGCTGAAATTGAAACGCGTCAGAAGATCGAGAAAGAAATCGAGACGCAAAATATGCGTTTGCGAGAGCGTGATGAACAATTGGCTCGTGAGCGCCAGAATATGGAACGTGAAGCGGATGCCATGCGAAAACGAGAGCAAGAGATGGCTCGAGCGATGGAACGGCAACGAGAAGAAATGCAAGTCGCTTTGAAAGAGCTACGGGCTCGCGAAGAAGAGATGCGCAAGTCGATGGAGAGCGAACGGCAATCCCGCGAAAAGATCGAGAAGGAGTCGATGGAAGTCCATGAGCGTGCACAGCAAATGATGCGCGAAGCGGAGGAACGCATGCGTGCGGCTCAAGAGCAAGTTTCCGATGCTCGGCGCGAAGCGGAAATGCAACGCGATCGCGCGGAAAAAATGCGACAAGAGGCAGAAAACCGACAGCGTGAGGTGATGCAAAAACTGAAAGCAGCCCAAGAGCAACGCGAGGCAAATCAACGCAAAGCTGAGGGGGATCGCCGACAACAAAAAGAAGCAGCGGCTGGGCAACCCAAAAAGGAAGAAACAAAACGAGCTGGAGAAAAGAAGGCTCCTGCTAAGAAAGAGCCAGCGAAAAAGCCGGATGCTAAAGAACCAGAGGCCAAAGAGGTAAAGGGAAAGAAGGCTGAAGCTGAAGCTGAAGCCAAATCTAAGGTGGGCGTGGCCGAGCAAGAAAGGGGTAAAGTCCTTGAGGCAATGGAAAAAGAAGTGGTGATGATGCGGGAAGAAGTGAAGCGATTGCGGGATCAATTGCGCAAGGAAAAGGAATAAAGACTCAGTGGTTTCGATTGGTATGCGGCGTTCCGTAAGGGGTTGCTATTGTGGACTGTGCAAGTCTTGAAAGCCTCACTCCTTTATGGCGACTTGGCCTATCGGCGGCACGAGGCAAATTGCTAGCAGGACCGACTGGAAAAGACTCATGGCCCAAATGCAGATGCACGAGCCGGCGAGAGGGAAAAAGCTGGAGTAACGAGTGCGGGCCTTTGGCTCGTTGCGAAGGTGGACGAAATAGCAAGCAAAAGCGGCAGGGGATCTCGGATTCTCTGCCGCTTTTTTTCGTCCTGATCGCTAGCAAATCCGCTTCGATTTCCGCCGAAACTCCGTTACGAACTATTAATACATCTGATGGTGTCGGTCGCATTCTTCGGCAACGCACGGTTTCTTGCACCCAAAAACAGGGTGCCTGGCACCCTGTTTCAGCCTCCAACAAGGTGCCAGGCACGCAAATTTAGGGCCGCACGCGTTTGTTGTTCGCTCTAAAGTGGGGTGTTGCGACGTCGAAGCAAAAGGAGAGAGTGCGTGGCACCTTGGGGAGGTTCGGAAAGGGCAAAGCTAGCATTTGTGGGGTTATAAGACAGGCTTATGTTGTGGCGTCTGTTTTGGGATGTTGGGAGGAACGCTAGCATGCGAAATGGCCGAATTATAGGGTGCCTGGCACCTTGTTTGGGGCTGAGGATGGGGTTGCTAGCAATGCTGGGGGAGGATTGAGGAGCGATTTTTTGCGAGCATTTTTGTTGGTTGCAAGCTATGGCTGGGGTGTTAAGACGGCGGTAACCTGTCTATTTCCGCGCAATTGGCCCATTTTGCCCCTGCCTAAATCGGTGGATAAATATTAACCTAAAGACACTTCTAGAAATGCTGCCAAGTGTTGACGATGACCTCCTATTGGATTCTCCCCCTTCGGAATGCTAACAAAAGCTCCGTGGGTGCTCGTTAAAAAACGAGTGTCGGTTCAGAGACCGTATCAATCTGCGATGGAGGCAGTTTCGAGTTTGCAGCGATTGATTGGTATTGAATTCTTATGAGCGGGGTTAGCGCGTTTTTTTCATGGCTTTGAGCAACGAATTGCAGGATCAAGTTTCGGATTTTTAAGTTTTGGCCTCGACCCGCGGATTGTCGCCGCAGTAGTTGATTCAGGATACTCGACGGCGACTCCCATTCAACGAAAAACCATTCCTCCTATGATGGAAGGAAAGGACGTTCTGGGACAAGCACAAACCGGTACCGGTAAGACGGCCGCGTTCGCGCTGCCATTGTTGCATCGCATCGATGCATCCATTCGCGCACCACAAATCTTGGTATTAGCTCCCACCCGCGAATTGGCCATACAGGTTTCGGAAGCCTTCGAAAAATATGGCGCTGCCATCAAAGGCTTGCGTGTCATGGCTATCTGCGGTGGACAAAACTACGAACAACAGTTTCGTCAGCTGAACCGTTTGCCCCAAGTCATCGTTGGGACACCTGGCCGCTTGATCGATTTAGTTCAACGTGGTTCTCTCGACCTAACAAGCGTGCGCTGCGTCGTTCTCGATGAAGCCGACGAAATGCTAAAGATGGGTTTCGCCGAAGATGTCGATTGGATCTTGGGCCAAGCACCTAAGGAACGACAAACGGCTCTCTTCTCAGCGACCATGCCTGATTCGATTTTAGAAATCGCTGAGCGTCATCTCAACCAGCCAGTCCGTATCGTCATTCCTCAAAAATCAGCGACCGCAGATACCGTTCGACAACGCTATGTGATCGCTCCAACCGGCAATAAAGAATCGACCTTGATTCGCATCGCTGAGACAGAAGAATTTGAAGCGATGTTGGTTTTCGTGAAGCTTAAGAGCTCTTGCGAGCCCATTGCCGAAATGCTCATTCATCGAGGTTTTCGCGCAGCCGCCTTACACGGCGATATCGCTCAAGCCCAACGCGAACGCATCATCGATAAACTTAAAGCACGTCAAATTGAAATCCTCATCGCGACCGATGTGGCAGCTCGTGGACTCGACGTCCAACACATCAGCCATGTGGTCAACTTTGATCTTCCGATCAACCCAGAAGTTTATGTCCATCGAATTGGTCGAACCGGGCGAGCTGGACGTGAAGGGGAAGCAATTCTTTTTGTCGGTCCTTACGATCGACGAAAGCTAAAGCAGCTTGAGCACGCGACACGTAAACCGATGGAAGAAATGCCCATCCCTACATCGCGTGAATTGAATCTCAAACGTGTGTCTCGATTCCATCAGCGAATCACCACGGCACTGGAGAGCACCGAGCTCGAAAACTTCCAAAGCATTGTGGATCAATTTCGTCGTAACCATCCTGAAATGGAAGTCGAAAAGATCGCGGCAGCCTTGGCATTAATGGCCAATGGTGGAAAACCACTGCTTGAGAAAACCAAGAATACGCAAAGCGAATTCGTGGCTGAAACGCCGCGCGGTGAACGTCGTGGACGAGGTCGTCGCGGATTTAGTGGCGATTCCAGAGGGCATCGGAATTCTGGCCCTCCAGGACGACGTCCATTTTTCGGTGCTGGTAACGATCAAGATTTTCCCGACGCCGAAAACCGCGAAGGGCGCGATCGTCAAGGTGGCCGCGATGGCTATCGCGGTGGCCAAGATGACCGCGGAGGGGACCGAAAGCGATCCGCTTGGAAACATCCAGCCCGTTTCGAAACGACCTTGGAAGGTCGTGGTGGACGACGAGGCCAACGCCGTGGTGAGTCCGCTGGGGGCGCGAAAGTTAAGAGCGGACCTGGTGGCAAAAAGGGAAAACGTAAACCGAATTGAGCCTCGTAATGGTTAGCACCTTTACGACATGAATTCCCACACGCTGCGATAGCTGGAGTGTTTCTCAAAATACTCCAGCATTCGCGCGAAAAAGGCATGATTTCCCAACGTCGTGCTATCGCCAATAACGATGAGCTTTCTTTTAGCTCGAGTCATAGCTACATTCATTCGCCGTTGATCGCCCAAAAAACCAATCTCCCCTTCGGCATTGGATCTTACCAAAGAAATCAATACGGCCTCTTTTTCTCGGCCTTGGAATCCGTCCACGGTATCGATCTCGACTTTCGCTCCTCGATAATGATCGCGCAGCCAGCGGACTTGAGCAGCGTAGGGCGCGATCACCGCAATATCTCGCGGGTCGACGCCGTGCTCGATTAGTTCTTCCAACAGTTTGAGTAACAATCGTCCTTCATCGGGGTTGAATTTGCTTTCACCATCCGGTTCAAGCTGTTCTTCCCAATTCGCACCGGCCGAATCAACGAATAACAATGGGGATTCCGTCAGCTCGGAGCTTACCATCCGTGGCAAATCGGACAGCAAATGAGTTTCAACGGCACGATCGGCCACCAATGTATTGTTGTAAAACTCGTTTGACGAAAAGCCCATGATGTTTTGGTGCATTCGGTATTGCACGGTTAGTTGACGAGTTACCGAATGACCCAAGTCGCGAACTAAACGTTCCATCATGCTGATCGCATAGCCCTCTCGAGCGGCTTCTGTCGAAAGCACAGTAGGAGGAAGCTGGCAATGATCGCCCGCCAAAATAATTTTGTTGGCGCGTAGGACGACGGGCCAAATGCCAGGTTCTGTACTTTGGCAAGCTTCGTCGATGACCGCCAAATCAAAAAGCCGATCACCTAGTACGGCTGGATCATAAGTCGTGGTGGCGCAAACAACTTCGGCCCCATCCAAGATGCCTTCCGATACTTGACGTTCAAGTCGTTTGGCAGCCTCGCGCAAATCACGGATCTCTTCACGCAACTGTTGACGATAGCCGGGATGAGGTTTCGCCCGAGTGTATCGGTTCGATTGTTTCGTCAACCGTTCCGCTTCACGCATGTAGTCCTTGACCAAATCCATCATCTCATCGTTTTCGATCATGGCATCGAGCGTGTGAGATTGAAGGGTTTCATGCACACGAGCGGGATGCCCCACTCGAACCACTGATATACCGAGTGGTACAAGTCTCTCAAGCAAATTGTCTACGCCCGCGTTGCTCGGAGCGCATGCCAAGACCTTCTCGCCGCGCATGACTGCTTGGCGGATGATCTCAACGACCGTGGTCGTCTTTCCGGTTCCAGGCGGCCCATGGATAATCGAAAGATCACGCGAAGAGAGTGCAAATTGTACTGCGTCACATTGAGATGGATTCAAGTGCGTCGCGAATTCAATCGGTTTTGGTTCTAAAAAGGTTGCTTCGCGATCGTAGAGCAGAATGTCGCGTAGGGCGGCGATGCGGCCTCGCGATTGTTCGACAACTCGCATAGCGGTCAATTGTCGTTGGCGAGTCACTTCATCGGATGACAAATCGATACGAAAGTTCTCACCTTCGGGCCATTGATCAATGGAAACATCGATGGTCATTTGAGTTCGCGCACAAACGACGCCTGAAAGGTAGCCTCCTTCGCCTAATTCGTCCGATACCATCACTGGCGAGCCGAGGCGTAAGCGATTCCAAGGTAAAGGTCGCCCAACGGATCGTTTGGCAAACCGAATGATGTACCTCCCCCCTACCCCAACTTTGCGGTCCGCAATGACTAAGTCGATAAGTGTCTCACCACTCTTTTCGACGTCACCACTCCCCTGACGTCGCCGGCGTTCGGTCATACGCAAGCGTTCGGCCTCTGATTCCATGTTCAGCCATCGTCGCAATCGCTCAAAATGCTCAGCCTGATTGATAATCGTGCCATCTCCTCTGCAATTCGTATCTATGAAGTGTGCAGGAATTAGACCATAATCGGTCCAAAGTGAAAGACGATTCAACACCCGTTAGTACGAAATCATGTGGCTCAAAGCACTGCTGAATTCGCTCTTGATTTACGGGATGGTCCTGGCCTTCGTTTTTCCCTGTGCGTGGCTCGTTTCCGTCATGCTGATGCGAACGTTTCTGCCTGGCCGCAGAGCGATGTTGGTAATGCTCGTCAGTGCCTTGGCAACTCCTGTATATGTTCAGGCTGGTGCCTGGAATTCCATGTTTGGCCAATTCGGTTGGTGGACATTGACGCAGGTTGGCGCCGTTCAAAATGGTTGGGGTGGACCACTGGCGGTGGGCTTTATTCAGGCGGCTTATGTGTTCCCTTGGGTGGTTCTCACTCTGTGCCATGGCTTGGCCTATATGGACCAACATGCGGAAGAAAATGCGTGGTTGGAAACAGGAGTTCTCTCGACGCTGGTTCGGGTGTCGCTACCTCTAATGATTCCGCATATAGCTTTGGCAACTGTCCTCGCCTTATGTCTGCTGAGTACCGACATGACAGTCACGAACCTGTACCGCGTCGACACAATCACGGAAAGGTTTTATCAGCAGGCCTCAGCAGGAGAATTGAATTGGACCGCCAGCGTGATGCCAGTGGTTCAGGGAATGGTGCTGATCACCTTGGTTTGGGGGCTGTATAGATTTCTGAGTCGTTATTTGAAGTTGCCCACAAGAAGTTCGCGTGTAGATGAACGAAAGCGAAATCGTGAAATTCGATTCACGATTCGTCGATCACATATGGGGGTGTGGGGAACCCTCGCCTGGAGCGTAGTCGCATTTTGGATTGTTGTTCCCTTTCTGAATCTTCTCTGGAATGCGGGTTGGACAGCCCGAGTTATGCCAGAACAAAACCGGGTGATTGGTTCTTGGCAATGGACCACGTTTTTCAACACCTTGTGGCAAACACCTATCGAGTTTCAAGCGGAGTTTCTGTGGTCCATATATCTCGGAATATGTGCGGCGACATTTTGGTTACTATTCGCGTTAGTTCTTTCATTTGCTTGGCAAAGAAAAAACTCCATTGGTCGAATAGGTGCAGCCCTATTGTTTTTAATGGTGTTTATTCCTGGACCTATGTCGGGACTCGTTACCATCTACCTGTGGAATCGAAATTGGCCGGCAGCAATGGGGTGGTTATACGACCATACCTTGGTCGGACCGATATTCGCACTCGGCGTTCGGATGTTACCCGTAGCAATATTGGGAGTGGTCCTGCTCCGTGCCCGACTCTCTCTGGCTGCTCAAGAAATCGCTCTGCTTGACGGAATTACTAATCGACGGTTATGGCTGAGTTGGTATGCCAGAAACTTTTCATCGTTACTGGGGGTCTGGTTTTTGTTGTTTTTACTGAGCGTAGCAGATTTATCGGCCATGCTTTTAGTGTTGCCGCCCGGTGTCACCCCTATTTCTGCTCGAGTCTTTGAATTGTTGCACTACGGAGTTAGGTATCAGGAATCGGGAGTTTGTTTGGTAATCTCTGCGTTTTCGGTAATCGGAGCAGGTGGTATATATTTCCTAAGTGTCCGACCGATGCTCCGTCAACAAATTATCGACAGAGATTTGCGTTAGGCTATCGAATCAGTTCAGCAGTTTGGCAATAATACAGAAGCATGACGCCCAGCCCTTTTGCTCTTTTCACCGATTTGTCGGCAGCGTGCGGTTTTGTTTCGATTCTGGCATTCGCCATAATGGTCTGATTACCCTCGCCGATTCATGAAGGACAGCCAAGTCGATGTTCTATCAACATCCTCAGAGATTCGACTCGATCATCGGAAAGTTTTCGCGAGTATCACTATGGACACTTGTGTGGGTTATCTCATGTCTTCAAGTCCGGGCTACTGTTGCCGCTTGCCAGGATGAGACAGCTTCAACGGACAAGAATGTCGTTGTACGCGAGGTCAAATTTCGCGATGGTGAGCAATTGCGACAAGTGCTCGGTGAAGTCTTGGTCGAAGCGGTAGATGGCGGCATTTTGTTGCAAGGTACCGATGGACGCCAATGGGCCATTCAACCGGAAGAAATCGAAAACTCGCGAGACGTTTCTGAACCATTGAAGCCGATGACCAACGATGAAATGGAAAAGGCGATGCTAGCCGAACTCCCCGGTGGTTTCAGCGCCCTTCGAACCGATCATTATTTGATCATGTACAACACGACTAAGGCCTACAGTCAATGGACCGGAAATCTACTCGAACGTCTGTACAAAGCCCACTTCGCCTTTTGGAAGAAAAAGGGAGTTGAGTTAGTTGAGCCTCGCTTTCCGCTGGTTGCAATTATTTTTGACACTAAAGAGTCGTATCGCGAGTATGCATCGAAGGAACTTGGCGATTCCGTGGACGCCATCATCGGATACTACCATTTGCAAAGCAATCGCATCACGATGTTCGATTTGACAGGAGTCGAAGGCCTGTTGCCCAACAATGCGAAAGTGTCGCGCAACGTGTTGCTCAACGAAGTGCTCCGCCAACCAGGTGCGGAACGAACCGTAGCGACGATTGTTCACGAAGCCTTCCATCAATTGGCGTACAACACGGGTTTGCAAGTGCGGCTAGCTGACAATCCTTTTTGGGTGAGTGAAGGTATGGCCGTCTATTTCGAATCACCAGATTTTAGTTCTTCACAAGGGTGGAGCACTATCGGCAAAGTCAACCAATACAATTTGCGTGAGTTCTCCAATTATTTGCGTCAGCGTCCTGCCGATTCATTGGTGACTTTGCTGAGTGATGATCAGCGTTTTAGAAATCCAGCTACATCAACTGCAGCCTACGCTGAAGCTTGGGCATTGAACTATTATCTCCTCCGACGTCGTAGTAAAGAGTATGCGGAGTATTTGACCTTTCTAGCTGCGAAACCACCCCTTGGACAAAGCGATCCCAAAGTTCGTATCGAGGAATTCAAGAAGTACTTCGGGGCTGATCTACAAAAGTTCGATCAGCAATTCTTGAATTACATCACGACCCAGGTTCGCTAAATCAAGCGGCTTCGATAACTCTTTGGAACGACTGCCATGATCGGCAATCGCCTCAATAATCTTCTCGTCCATCGCGTGCTGGGGGGTGCCGTAATTCTATCGGCGGTAATCGGGGTTGCGGTAGCACGAAATCAACTCACGACCGGAACGCATCGCAACTGGACGTGGAGCGGCTATCTCTTTTCTTCCCAATCCACTCAGAGTATTCGGCTTCCTTCGAGTAGTTCGATCATGGTGGGCGATCCGCTATTCTTGGAACTGGAGTCAGGGCAATTTGAGTTTGCAGGAGATGTCTTCCAAGTATCTGCCAATAGCACTGGGGAAAAGTTGGTGCAAGTTCGTTGGAGAAACGGAAACGTTTTGCCGCAACAGCCGCAGGTCGAATATTACGAGACACCGCGGTCTTTGGTTTGGATTGCTCGAACCTTGTTGCCACCAGAAAAGAAGAAACGCGTTATCGACAAGATCATGCTGCACTATCAGCAGGAAGCTCCTAAGATCAACGCCAAGCTCATGCCCGTACTGCGTGAGGTCTTTGAACGTTCGATTCCTATTATCGAAGAAGCTGCTCTTGAGTATGTAAAAAAGGAACGGGCGCGTGTCCAAGGCTTGGGGCAAAAATACCAAGAGACATTGGTAAAACAAAAACTTGTTCCCTTACTTCGACGCGATGTGATGCCCATTGTCGAGAAACACTCGAAGCCCGTTGTCGAGGATATAGGGCTTGAGCTATGGGATCGCGCGTCGCTGTGGCGGTTTGGGTGGCGATATGCATACGATGTGTTACCTCTTACCAATCGTAACCTTGTTCAAGCAGAATGGCGTCGATTCGTTGAAGAGGAAGCCATCCCCGTCATGGAGTCACACTTCGACGAATTTATCGAGGTGCAAAAACGCATCTTGGTCGAAACTTCGTCAAATCCTGCTGTGCGCAAAGCGATTCAAGAATCGATGGGAACTTTGATAGATGACCCTGAACTTCAAAACTTCTTGGGTGATATTCTTCAGCATGCAGTCGTTAACAATCAAAAATTACATCGTGTCTTGCAAGAAGTAATGAGCAGTGAACAAGCCTTGCAATTGGGAAGGCAATTCGAAGAGAGCTTGCAACCATTAGCAAATGAAATTGGTGTTGAATTGTTCGGCACAGAAACGGAAGGACTAACGCCCGAGTTGGTGGCCGTTCTACGCAGTCAGATTCTCGGAAAAGATCAACGCTGGCTCATCGTTCGTAATCATGTTGGTTCCCAAAAGGCCCCAACTCCTGTCGATTCCGCTTGGGTAGGCGTGTTAGGGGAAGACGTTCCCTTATTCCCATTTCAAAATGCCGATCTTTTGCTTAAGCCCAAAAATGCTGCGGCAGACGGTGCGGTGCCATGAGTGACCCCTCGAAAACTGATACTACAAAAAATGAGGCTGCGAAGTTCGTAAACAAAGAGGAGCAAATCACTGAGATCTTTTCACACACGCCTGTTCGCTTGAGCGACTTTGGTATCAAGATTGGCGAGCGATCGCTTTTGGAAAATGTGCAGCTCGAATTTCCAGCCGGCAAGCTGTCTGTCATTGTTGGTGCGAGCGGAAGCGGAAAATCGTCTTTGTTGAAAGTGCTCGCCGGGCTCATTGATGATGATAGTGCATTGCAAGTCATCGGCTCCGTTAATACAGAGCTCAATGGTCAAGCGGGTCATGTAGGCCTTGTGTTTCAGAGCTTTGCTTTGTTCGATGAGTTTTCACCAATCGACAATGTTAAGATGGCCCTGGATCATCAGCCTCCGTCGTTATCTGCAAAGAAGAGAAGTCTCACAGCTGAGCAATGGCTTGAGTCATTGCATGTTCCCATCAAAGGGCATGTATCAGGTTTCAGCGGTGGACAGAAGCAGCGATTGGCTATCGCTCGAACTTTGGCTGGTCACCCCGATATTTTACTCTACGATGAGCCCACTTCCGGACTCGATGCTTGGTCGGCGCAGAGGGTGGCTAAGCTGATTCAAGAAACGCAGCAGAAGTTTGGTATTACATCGATCGTGGTAACACATGATTACGCGAGTTGGTTGGGAGTGGCTGACCATGTTTTTCTTTTGGAACCCTCTCGTAAGACGTTAATTGAATTACAAACGCGATCTGCCGATGAAGTGGCCAGTCGAATTGAAGCTGGCCTAATCAAAAAAGATGAGGATAAAGTTGTCGTCGAGAATGGCAATGCGTTGAAGCTTCTTCAAAGCGGTGTATTGAGTCTGCTTGAAAACTTGGGGCGAGTGGTTTTGAGTTTTCTGACACTGCCGCTGCACTTGTTGCCCTTGTGGAAAAATCCTAGTTGGGGCTGCAGGTTTTTGGCTCATTACGCAAGTTTGGTGGTGGGTGCGTCAGCCTGGTTTTATATCGGTGTGGCCGGTGTCATCGTTGGGTTTGTGGCAACCTATTTCACGTTTCGTTATCTCCCTTATCAGCTTTACACGAAGCCGTTATTGATGGAGGAGCTACTCGCCTCGATTGGGTTCGCACTCTATCGAATTCTGGTTCCCGTCTTGGCAACCATTTTGATTGCGGCACGGTGTGGAGCTGCAGTGGCTGCGGATGTAGGTGGGAAAAAATACGGTGGTCAAATCGATGCACTGAAGACTTTGGGGGTAAAGCCGAGTCGTTATCTGTTCACATCGATTCTTTTGGCTTTTTTGGTTGGAACTCCCGTACTAACTCAATTTGCATTTTGGATTGCAAAGCTCACCAGCTTAGTGGTGTTCAACTCAACTCACTCTCAACTTGGACCCTACTATTGGGATTTTCATTTTCATCGCCGGTTAATTGTGGCTGATCAATGGCTGTATGATGGATTTTGGTGGGTGGAATTGAAGAGCTTGCTGTGTGGTTTGATGGTGGGCTGGGTCGCCTATCAGTGGGGCGTTCGTCCCAAAGCGAGTTCGCGCGATGTGAGTCGAGCGATCACATCCACTGTTTTGTGGGCCACTTTGGCGGTGCTGATCGTCCATTTTTGTGTTGCGTTTTGGGAGTTTAATTCCCCCGGCTGATGGAACCACGAAAACGACGAAAATCGCGAAAGGGGAATTGGCGTTCCGCGTGCATTACGACTGCGAAGGAATGTTGGCGCTGGTAATCGAGGCGGACGACGCTGCGCGAGAGAGGAGAGAGGAGAGAGGAGAGAGGAGAGAGGAGTGAGGAGTGAGGGTAGGAACAATCAGGACATAGGTGGCGCCATAGGCTCAGGACATAGGTGGCGCCACCTATGTCCTGAACCTGTACCGGTAGATTGAGGAGGGCGGGTGGAAGGCGGAAAGGAGAGGCCGCGACTGCGTACAATCAAACGGTCATTGCACGCACAATGACACCTAGCCTACGGCGTACGGGTTAAACGACTCGTAGGAGATTGTTGTTGGGGGTTGGGGAAGGTGTGGCAAGATGGGGTGTCTGTGTGGCCTGGCCTACGACGTACGGGGGACGCTCCGCGAGAGAGGAGAAAGTAGAGAGGAGAGAGGAGGAAGCAGAAAGGAGAGTCCGCGACTGCGTACAATCAAACGGTCATTGCACGCACAATGACACCTAGCCTACGGCGTACGGGTTAAACGAAAATGACATTGCCGTAATTTCCGAGACTTGCTACTTACGCTCCAGCACAACCCTGATCAGCGTTGTGCGGCAGCTGTGCGGCCCCTTCGCAAGGGCCCAATCGGTTGTCAGGAACTTAATCGGTGGCAGTTTTTCATCACGGATGCGACGCGATGTACATTAGAAATCCCTCGATTCTGCGATGGTTCGCGCGAATGGGGCTTGCTCTGCTTGTGCTCGCTGGTGCAGTGGAGCTGGTAAAAGCTCAGCCAGGCGGAGGTGGTGGGCAACCCGCGTTACCTGCGTTCGACGAGCCGAAATTTCGCGACCGAGTTTGGGAATCTGGTGGCCCCCGTATCAACGCGGCTGATGGTGGCAAGATTATTGTCGCCGTGGAAATCCGCGGAAATCGAACCGTTTCGGAACACCGAATCTTATCGCATATGCAGACCCGCACGGATCGTGCGTTTGATAGTAAGCAACTTGAAGCCGACATTCGCGAGCTGTGGCGAACTGAATTATTTGAGTCGATTAAGCCCGCCACCTATGAAGCCGAAGGTGGAGTCGTCGTTGTCTTGGAGGTTCGTGAACGACCGATAGCAACGGCTGTCGTTTTTCAAGGTAATCGTGGAATCAGCAACGGAATGCTGGAAAAGCACTGCGGTATCAAGAAAGGCGATCCAATCAATCCGGCCTCGCTTGACTTAGCACGCCGTCGCTTGATTGAGTTGTATTTAGAGAATGGCTTCAATCACATCGACATCCAGATTCGCTCCGGCAAAAATCCGAGTGAGCGAATGGTTCTGTTTGAAATCAACGAAGGTCCTTTGGAACGCATCGACAAGATTCAGTTTGAAGGAAACACCTTCGCATCTGAAGAACTTCTCAAGGTTCGC